>NZ_JBXWNR010000004.1:0-302003 GCF_059610465.1 Ruegeria sp. CDSC085
GTCTGGAACCGCATTCCACAGCCGATGCGTGAGAAGATCAAGGACTTGGCTCTGAAGGAGAGCGAACTGTCGCCGCGTGAGTTGGCCGTGCAGTTCACCGACACAGAAAAGTACTTTGTCTCAGAGGCTTCCGTCTATCGCATCCTCAAATCCTACGACCTGATCACCAGCCCGGCCTATGTGGTTCTATCGGCGGCCGACGAGTTCCACGACAAAACCACTCGGCCGAACCAACTCTGGCAGACCGACTTCACTTACCTGAAGGTCTTCGGCTGGGGCTGGTTCTATCTGTCGACCATCCTCGATGACTACAGCCGCTACATCATCGCCTGGAAGCTCTGCACGACCATGAAGTCGGGCGATGTGACCGACACGCTCGACTTGGCGTTACAGGCTTCGGGTTGTGATCAGGCGACGGTTCTGCACAAACCACGGCTGCTCAGCGACAACGGGTCCAGTTACATCTCCAGCGAGTTGGCTGATTGGCTGGAGGATCGGCAGATGGATCATGTTCGAGGTGCCCCATATCACCCGCAAACTCAGGGGAAGATCGAGCGCTGGCATCAGACCCTGAAGAACCGCATCTTGCTGGAAAACTACTATCTGCCCGGCGACCTCAAGCAGCAGATCGATGCTTTCGTCGATCACTACAATCACCGGCGTTACCACGAAAGCTTACAAAACCTCACGCCCGCTGATGTCTACTTCGGACGCGGGCAGACCATTCTAAAGCAGCGAGAAAGAATCAAACAAAAGACAATCGAAACCAGGCGCTTGCTTCACCGCAAAACCGCCGCATAATCAAACCAACCAGATGCGCCAGATCCTCTCTTAGCTCAGGCAGCCATCTGTCCCAAAATCCCTGACAACGGACACTCGCATGATGATAACCGTTGCTAGTCCGATTGGGGTATTGTTCGACATGTACTCGCTCCTTGAAAACTTCGATTTCATTAAATTGAATGCGGGAGGGAATGGTTACCCTCAACCGGGCGCTGGTCCTTGCCTCGCGTACCCGGAGCCTGCACCATGGAGTTACCCATGGGCTTGTCGCCATGGTGATTAACCACGTAGACAGGGTCACGACGACCCACAGCCATCTTACGGCACTGGCATGCCGCCGTTCGATGCACCGCAACCGAGAGGGGATCATCCCCTCGGCTTGTTCCTTGTTTCTTCTTTCTCGACCTGCATGAGCAGCTTCAACAGAGAGTGATCCGATTCACGCTCCAATTTGCGTTGCCGCAACGGACGATATCCGAGCCGACCAATGCAGGATGCATTTGGCTGGCGTCTTGAGTTGCGAGCTCGGGTCCTTGCCAACCGTTTCTTACGTCTGGTCAAATACGCCTTCGACATCATCGACCGGTTATGTTTGGCGACGCGATTACGTCGTTTGGTGAATTGCCCAAGGCTTTCAAGTTTCATTTCTTTGTCCCGCCAAATTATGGCGACCGGTGGGACTAAGGATCACCCACAACCCTCGTGCCAGCGAGGGAACCTGCAGCCGGGTTAGAGTTACCCCGACACTCGGAAGCCGCCTTACACGGCCCCCAACGAGCCACCATGGCTCTGCAGCCGCCTTACCGTCCCATGCAAACGGTTGTTCGGCGCACGGCCTAAGAACCCGCGTCCGGGCCCCAATTCGTCAATTGCGGTCGCAGCTCGTCCAATCTCTATTGCTCGCAGGCAATTGGATCACGAGTGGTCCCGCAATGCTGTTTCTTTGGATCACCAGGCCGTTGCATCCAATGCACCGCCAGATGCATCAGCACCATTGCCCGGATGACACATAGATAGTATTACGTAATACGCATTGCAAGAAAAAATGTAATACGTGTACAAAGAAATTGTATTATACTGAATAAGGCCTTGAAATGGAAGACAAACCCATATCGATCCGGCTTGGAGCACGCCGACTACAAGCGCTCGAACACTATCTTTCTGAAAACCCGGACGAGACCAGAAACGGTGTGATTGCAGGAGCTGTCGAATCATATCTCAAGGAAACGGGGTACTGGCCGCCACCACCCCCTGTCGCCAAAGGTATAGATGACGACGCGCCAATGGCACATACGCGACCCACTCTTTCGGAGCGCGTGAATCGCCTTGAAGAGATCATTGCTCGGCTGGAGCGGCCTTCACAGTCCAAATAGAAGCTCCAAGGGAGTTCGAACCGATGCAACAGTCCCCTAATCTCATCATTCACGTTCCGCACGCATCACTGACCATACCCACGGAGGTGAAGTCGCAATACTTGTTGAGGGATGAGCAACTCATTGCAGAGGCGGCGGAGTCTGCTGATTTATGGACAGACGAATTGGCTGCTGCTGCATTCCCTGCTGCCACGATCATCGAAGCGAAAGTCTCGCGCATCGTTTTGGACGTGGAGAGATATGCCGACGACGAGCTAGAAGTCATGGCAAATGTCGGTCGCGGCATGATCTATACCCACACCCATGATGGTCAAAGGATGCGCAAAGATTTGAGCCCCGAAAACCGATTGGACCTAAAGAAGCAATTTTACGACCCCCATTGGGACGCGCTCAGTACAGCGGCGAAGTCGGGTTACCTCATCGACTTTCACAGCTACCCATTGTCAGCATGGGCGGTAGAGGCGGATCGCGACGCTCCTAGACCTGAAATAGATTTGGGGTTCTCGGACGGTGTCACCTCAGAGGCCTAGCTTGCCTCTTTGAAGGTTCATTTCGAAGCGTTCGGTTATGAAGTGGGCATGAACACTCCGTATGCGGGTGTGATCGATGTGGGAGCACTGGACGGGGTCATGCTCGAAATCCGGAGGGATCTCATGTCGGCGTGGAAGGACGGGCGAGATGGTGGCCGTTTGCTCGACTGCCTTTCGAAAGTTCCAATGCCTTAGCGTGATTTTAGATATCCGTAATTCGAACCATCGATGGTCGGCGGCAGGGTCACTGATCAGGGAGTTTGATTTGCGCCGAACCTATATATGTCAAACAAGTTGAGCTGCTATGAGGTACATTTTGATTTCCATTCTTGATCCAAATAATTCAAGTCGTCTTCCCATTCGGCCACTACTTTATCCCTCTTACCGCGTGTGTTGCCGCTCGACGCGAGCACCCTGATAACACGATGTAACTTTCGAAATCGCTGCCTGGACATTGGCTCAGCCCATTCCGCTACGCTCTCATGAAAATACTAAAGAACCATCGGGCTTTGCTTGAGGGAGCGAAGCGCCATCTCTTTCGAACATAGCGATCATGGCGCTCTCCAAAGGCTCACCGCCAGTATTGATCTCGATCTCGGTCAACCCGCTTTGAAGCAAAGCCGCATCGCCTCTACTATCTGCGAGCGGCCAAAGAGCGGAACTCGCCAGCTTTCGTTTTCGTTGCATGAGACTGTGCAATAGGCAGTCGAATGAGCCTTCTCGGTAACCCGGATGGATTGCCATCGGCACATGAATCTCTACTGGTTTGGTTTGCCCGATCCTGTGAACCCTATCGTTGCATTGCTCTTCTACTGCAGGGTTCCACCAACGTGACAAATGAATGACATGTGTAGCCGCGGTCAAAGTCAGGCCGGTTCCTGCCGCCTTGGGCCCCAATACCAACAAGTCGAAGCCTTTGTCGTCGACGAGATGGCGCTGAAAACGATTTACGATAGCCTGGCGTTGCTTGATCGGTGTTTTTCCGTTGATGATATCTACGCGGGGCAGCTGATACCTTTGTTTGATCAATTCGACGAAACGATACTGCATCTTGATGTTTTCGATGAAAACCAATGCTCGTTCACCTTTCGATGCGAGCCGATCCAGGATCTCAAATGTTGCCTCCAGTCTCGCCGAAGAATTAACAAAACTCTCTCCTGTTTCGTTGCCTTCGATATTGGGATGCACCGAAACGGTCCGAATGTGATGTATCATTGCGAGCCTGGCTCCGAGTCCACCTTTCGCGAGGTTCAAACGAGCGGCATCGTAGACTGTTGCTTGAAGCTCCGGCATCAGACGTGGGTGGAGCATCCGAGTTTTGCTCGGCAAATCCTTTGCCGCTTCTTCCTTGACCCGGCGTATCGCCATCGGTGGAACCGGCGCCCCATTGCCGTCGTCCTGCTGCTTGAACACCAGTTGATGAAGTTGGCTCATGTTTTCTTCGTTTGGAGAACCAAAGACATCGTTGAATTCGCGAAGACTACCCAAGGCACCTGGAACGAGCTGATCCATGATGGACCACAGGTCTCCACTCACGTTTTCGATCGGTGTCCCAGTCAATCCTATCCGAAAATCCGCGCGAATTGCGCGCGCTGATGCGGCGGCCAAAGTGCCGGGGTTTTTGATATTCTGGATTTCATCGAATACGGCGCACGAAAACGGTATCTTCGCCAAAGAGTGCTGATAGTTCGTCATCGTCGTGTAGGTCGTCAGAATCCATACTCTGTCGCCTCTACCATCCTCTATCGCTTCATGGAGGGCATCGAAATTGAGAGTGTCCTGGCCCTTGTCGGTGTCTTTTCCAGAGCCTGACTTCCTCTTAAACCCAGCGATGGAATTGCCGTAAAGTCTGTAAATGAAACCGAGCCCATCACCACCGATATGCTTGGAAACCTCTTCTTCCCAGTTTTCCAGAAGTGACGTTGGCGCAACCACCAAAATGGGCAGACGCGCCTTGTTGTCCCGGTGCGCCATGTTGGTCTTGAGCCAGGTTAGAAATGAAAGCGTTTGAAGCGTTTTTCCCAACCCTTGTTCATCTGCATTCAGAATACCTGGAAGACCTTCACTCCAAGCCTCCAGAGACCATTCGAAACTCTTCGTCTGATGCTCCTTCAATGGTGTGGATATGAGGTCAGGAACGCGTTTCTCTACAAAGGCGTCACGTTTGTTCCTATCTGGGCGCCATTCGATTTTCCCGAAATTGTGCTTGGTTTGAACGACGATTGGATCGCAGTCAGTGGCTGACGTGGTTTGGTCGCGGCTTCCTTCATCCTCACCTGAACCGTCTGTCTTGTCTTGTTCTTTGCGAAGCTGCTCCACCCTGCTTTCGACCGACTTGATCGTCGACGAGTTGACTGGAACCGCTTGCCCGTCGACGTCTATCTTTGCGTCTCCCCTGGCTGCAGCTGCTTTCATCTCTTCGAGAACGGATTCTGTCTGCTTCAGGTTTTTTTCCAGAATACGGTCCACGACACTCCGAGACAGTCCCTCCGGCATCCATTCTGTGCCATTCGACCAGTCATCCCCGAGCTCCGGTCGCTTCCACTTGCCGATACCGATCACACGCTCTGAATACTCACGCGTCTCCACGAAAGTCGCACCCGTCGCGGTTTCGATTGCCTCTTGAACTTGCGCATCATTCAACCCCGCCAATGCCCCGCGCTTTTCGAGGTCTTCCTGAATCGCCGCGGTGATCGCTGGCTTGGGGTTTTTGACGAACTCCGCCCTCTCAAAGGCGGTTGCTCTTTTCTTCTCTTCCATCACTTCGAGCGTCACTTTGGCTGAAGGATCGACGACCAGGTAACTCTTGTCACCCGTTTTGTAGGAAGGAAGGGCGCCTGATCTTTGGAAACGATCCTGAAAAACGGACAGCTCTCTTTCATCAAGCTCAGACGCAGCTTCTTCGATCACTTCGTCGCCTTCACTTTGCGATAGAGTATCAGTTGCGAAAGGCACAGGCGCGAAGTCCAAGTACTCACCTTTCTCAATCGGGGAAATCGAAAAACTGTCGGCCAGACTCACTTTTAGTCCAGAAAGAAAGTTGGACATCTCCGTGTTCGCGCCGATTTCCTCTTCTGGAACGAGAGCTTTCCTGAAACGTGCAAGAGCCGTCCAGTGATCGACCTCGTCCTCATTGGGGTTGAAGCAGTCAGCGATACGGATCGCTCCAAGCATCCAACTAGGAACTCGTTGAACTCCTCGAGCCGTATTCAGGAATGCACCAGTTCGCTTGGGCTCTATTGTTCTCCCCTGGTATTGCCATTCGTAGTGAAGCCGAAAATGGTCGGACCCCACGATCCCTTCTGCATCGGTGTGGAGCTCAAGATCTACAAGCGGTGGAAGCCCCAAGATTTGACCAGACTTGGCACCTACCAGCGCCGCACCGTCATGTGTCAACTCTACGCGATCGTCATGGATCACAATCGAACCAGGGTGTTCGGCCTCTATGGCCCTCAAGTCACCTATGGCAAAGGCGACCTGCCGCTCTTTGGGGTCGAGATGGTTCAGTGAGACTGGCACATTCTTTCCGAACAAAGAAAGAAATCCAGCGCGCTGAGACTTGGGACGCAAAATGACTTTTGCGTCGTCATAGGAAAATTCGAACTCCATCAAAACATCTCCGGATACCGGGTACGCAAGTAACCCTGCCAATCACCGAGGTGCATTTTTCGCTCCTCTGGGCCGATTTTAACAAATCCAGAACTGACTCGTTTTCTTCTATCGTGTCGTATGTCCGCACAATCGTATTTGGGCTGATACAACTTCGGTGCTTCAGGATCGTTTTTTGCATAGATGTGGACTTTGAAATTGTAAGTTCCTTCGACGATGATCCTTTGGCCCACCTTCATGATGAGCAAAGACTTGTTCCCGTCGTCGTTCGCGTGAGACACCTGGCGTCCAAACGGAAGGTTTTTTTCACGGCCAAGGTTCTTGCGAGCGAGCTTGTGTCCCCTTAGATCAAAAGCCACCCAGGCAGCAGAAATATTTCCCCTGTCGTATTGATCCATCCAGAAACGCCTTCTTTCGCTCCACATATGGCTATCTTGCGTGTCTGTGAGGACATCGAAGAGAAACCGCATACTCTCGCCGGTCAACCAACGGAGCAGTACTTGCTTTGCTTGTTCGCTTACGTTTATCCAAGCGCTTCCAGGATTGATCCGGATGTCGCCGTAGCTTTCGGTTAGGTGGTCGATCAGGAACCTTTTGACGTCTTCTTTGGGCTCTTCATCGAGCCAAGGCGCCAACAATGCTTCGATTGCTTCTGACGCCCCGCTTTGTTTCGCCAACTGGCCATCCGGATGCAGCCAATGGAATAGTTTCTCGATATCGGTATGAGTTCTGAGATCCAATATCTCAAGAAATTCTAGATGCGCGTGGTCAAGCAACCCCGGTGCATGTGGCTTGTTGAAGCCTAAACTCTTCAATTCTTGGAAAGGACGTTCCACATCCTTCATGCGAGACGCAACTTCCATAGCAATTCTATTGGAATCGAAGAATGCTGGGAAACTCTTCAACAGTTTCCTGGAACGTCCACTGAGATACGGAATTTGGTTTGTAAGAGCTTCAGACAGTCGACGTGTGTGAACTGCTCCTTTGACGAAGCTACCAATGTAGACCTGCACCGCGTTTCCCAAAAATGTCCGACTGTGGTTCGTGGCGGCTTCTTCATAGTAAAACTTTCGAACATGCTCGAGATCCGGCCGAGACCTCCGCTCACGATCAAAGAGCGCTATGGATGCTTGGTTCACGAACGAAATCTTTGCGCCGCTCCACGACCAATCATCCAGTCTACGCTTCAATTCTGCGACCAAGGTTTCGCGGTCGTTCTCAGAGGGCTCAGCAAATACATCTGGCCATCGCTTCAGCACACGATTTACGGCGGTTTCCAGGCGCTTCGGGGCCGGGAGAACGACAGAAGTCGGTTCGATTCTCTGCGCGAAAACCTCACTGAGTCTCATTCCCGCCTCCCGCAGCAGAGTGAAGTCTGGATTTCAAGTCATCGATTTGTTCCGTACTCGCGGGCGAGAACATTATGATCCGAAGATCAATTCGTCGGTTTTCGTCCTCTCCAGCGCGGGTCTGGTTCGAAGCAATCGGTCTATATTCACCGTATCCAGCAACTGAGATCACCGGCTGCTCGCGAAGATTGAGATGTGAGATCAACCTCGGCGCTTCCGAGGTCATCGTCGAAAATGCGGAAACCGCCCGATCGTTTGAAAGGCGCAAGTTGTATAACTCGCCGCCCTCGCTATCCGTGTGCCCTTCGATCTGGATAGCCTCTATTACGGCAAAGGCAGGATTGCACCCTTCCTGCCAGAAGCTGTTGTCGCCAAATGTGTAGCAAGGCAGAATTTCGTCCATCATCGATCCCACACGCTGCATGACGGCTCTTTTTGCGGGTAGAAGCTCTCGGGCTCCCTTGCCAAAAAGGCCTTCCCCCTTGAACTGCAAAGCGCCGTTTCTTTCGTTCACTTTTACTTCGAGCTCGGGAAAGTCTACTTTGAGGCGCGCTTCGATCTCCTTGAGAACCTTGATCCGCGTAGCGTCAGCTTGCGCGATATAATTCTCCAATGGATCCCGCATTTGACGCTGAAGCATCTTAAGCTGTGTCTCGAGATCGGATATTTTTAGGTTCTTTGCTTTGATTTCGTTTTGAAGATCTTTGATCAGCAGGTCCTGGCTCAGGACCTTGGCTGTTAGGCGATTCACTTTTTTTATCAACTCATCACGTTCTCTCGAAACGTCTGAGAGCTCCGCTTCTAAAAGCTTTAGTTTTGTTTGAACGCTTTCCAACGAAGAGACTGCGGTATCTCTTTCTTGTTTGACGACCTCATATGTCGATCGAGGAACCGCGTCAGGTTCTTGGTTGCCGTAGAAACGGGCGAAAAACGCGAGCAGGATGATCACGATGAACAAGACGCTGACTGTCATGTCGGTCATCGATACGAAGGCTGACTCTTCCTCTTCCGCTACGGATCGCCTGATTTGAGCGTGCTTCATGATGCGCTCCGGGATTGCGGAGCGAAGTCTTCGGCTTGATCGACGACGGCCTGAAGCTGATCGATACCTTCACCGAATTTACCCTGCACTTCACTGACATAGGTCTTGATCGATCCGAGAGCCTCTTCAACTTTCTGGTTGTACGTCTCGAACGCGCGTCCCAATTTCTCGTCAATGTCATCCAAGCGTTCGCCCTGCCCCGTCATTTCTCGTACGACGGCTTGGACACCTTCCAGAGCATCTTCGATCCCACGACGCTTTCCATCTAGGACGTCACGAGCTCGTTCCATTGTCTCGCTGGCGATTTCAGCTGTTTGTTTGGCAGCTTTCAAAACGGTTTGGGCAGTCGCATCAACGTTACGATCTAGGTTGGCTGTAGCCGTCTCGATCCTGGACGTCGAAACCTCGATCGGTGCTGCAGCGGCCAGAAGACCGTTGGAAGCAGCTTTGAAGCTATCGGAAGCTTCGGTAACGGCTCCGGCGCCCCTGCCAACGCTGTCGGACATATGCTGCATCTTTTGCGCACCGTTGCCCAACTCTTCAGTCATCGTCTTGAGCGAACTCACCATTTCGTTCAGCGGAGCAAGAACCTCGTCGCGACCTTCTTCCACCAATTCGGTGACACTCGCTCCCGCCGCCTGAATTTTCGACGCGGCTTCTGCACTTGCTTCGTTGATCGTGGCTTCCGCAGTTGCGGCGCCCGTTTCCGTCGCTGTTTTGAGTTCCGCTCCGAATTGCTCAGCGGCAGATTTCATCTCGTTGGCCGCTGACAGCATCGCCGCAGCACCTTCTTTGGTGTTGTCACTGATCCGATCAAGCGAGTCATTCATGCTGCTCAGGAGCGAGTTTGCACCCTGGTTTAGAACTTCTCGCGTGGAATCTGCAGACGATACCGCCGAGTTCCGGAGATCCTGGACAGCCGAAGTCATTTGTCCAATCGCGCTCTCCATGCCAGATCCCATTTTCCCGGAACTATCATCCAGCCGATCTGCCAGCTCACCAATCTTCGCTGCCGCTTCTGAAAGATGTCGTCCTGAGTCTTGCAAAGCGCCCGTTACGTTTCCGGTCAAAGTCTTCGACAAGCCTTCGACGACGTCGGTCAGACCATCGCTGCCAGCTCGCCCGATATCCTTACTGATACCTTCAAGTTTGCCTGCTATTTCTTCGGCTAGTGCTTTGGGCAAGCCATCCTGCAAGCGCGTTACGATTTCATCCATCTTGTCGTTTATGGACTCGACGATCGGGCCAGAGATACCGTCCTTCAATTGTGCTGTAAGTTCGCTGACGAGTTCCATCCCGACGGTTCTCAAGTTGTCGCGCTGTTCCTCGGCGATATTGAGTTGTCGAACGGCAAGCTCTTCCTGGCTCACAAAACTCAGATTGTCTTCAATGAGGCCGCTCAATGCATGAACTGCCCCTTCGATCTTTCCGTTGCCTACGCGCAAAGCCACCGTGAACACGATCGAACACAATAGTCCAGTGAGAGACATGATGAATTTCGCGGACGCGACTGACAACAGGTCACTTATTGCAGCGTCGTCAATTGCTTTCCCCGTCATCGTATTCAACGCCGCAATCAATCCTAAGAAGGTGAAGAACAATCCAATCGTGACGAAGAGGTTCGGTAAAATTCGGAAGAACCCTGGTCCGAACGCCAAATCGTCTACGTTGAAAAAGTATGAGGGACGCACCGAGTTTCTGGCCAGACCTTTGTAGTGAATGATCGTTTCGCCGTACTCGCCCCATGCCGTTGCAAGCGATCTGGAAGCCCGCCCCTTCGAGTTTCTTTCTATCTGAGCCGACAGCTCCTCGAAATTCACAGCTCCATCATCAGCGTTTTTTTGACCCAGGAAGATGCGCTGAAATTGAGAAACTGCACGGGTGCGGCGTACGACGCGAAAAGACCACGCAGCCAAAAAAACGACCATGGACGCGAGCAGAACACCTGCCACGAAACCCGGCGTCCAGTCTTCTGTCAGATATTCCGCAATTGTGAGGATCAGGTCTTTGATCGCACTACCAACAGCTGTGATCTCTTCCACGTCAAAACTCCATTTAAATTTGCAAATCACCCCTAGCGGGAAGTCGCCGACGCAACAACGATCGACGAGGCGTCACGCCACGGGATGCTTCACAAAGGTTGCACCCCCAACACATTCAGGCACTCAACCAATTGATAGTATTTGATTCCTACTTGTTTCGGATGCCCAATTTCGGCTTTTGTTTTCTTGTCAATTTCTTAAAGATTTGCGTCAATGTAATCTGACCATGATGATCCGAAAACCTGTTTTTGCGCAAAGAAGCTGAAAAGCACTCTAGGTATGATTGACGGTCCGACTAGTTGACCAACCCGTAAGCGCTCGCTTCTAGGACGTTCAGATACTTCATGTCGTCTGCTTCGATCCGCATCATTTCGAAGAGCAAGCGACTGTCCACGCCGGCGGTGAGAAAGAGGTCGTCAATCCTCGAAAAACTCTCTTGAGTTGACGCGATGGTTCCCCCAGACATCTGGTGGATACCGAAACGAGCATCTGCTGCTGCCGTCCGCTCATGTCCACCAGCGTAGAGAATGACACACGCAGATAGACAAGCTCCCTCGACGTGTGTGTCGATTTGATATCGATTCAGTACACCAGCTGCCATGGTTGCATCGTAGACGAGACCGCCTGGGCTGTTTTGAATGACCAACCGGGTTGGTTCATGTTTGACAACCAGCGAAACCACTTCCCGCATCGAGTCCCTATTTAAGTCACCACTGAACCAGATTTCGTCTTTTTCCTCCACATAGGTGACAATGAAATCCAGTTCGTTGGTTTCCTCAGGTTGAGGAGACTTCGAAGCATAGCCTGGTCGATCTTCATAAGAGGGAATGTGGTCCAACCCAAACGCCGAGAGCTCTACTTCGAAAAAGTTGTAACCCATGCATTCATTGAAGTATTCGGACTTCAAAGCCGCACTCGTGCCGGGCAACGTCAAATAATGGCCTGAAGTCGAAATCTTGTTACTGCCGGCAAAGAGCGAATAGAATTCACGCGCATTTCTCGCCGTCCCGAAATCGCTCGAAACAACGTAGAAGTACTGAAACTCATCATCTGAGTAGTGAATGACCGGGATTTGACCTTCGCCATCGTCGAACAGCAGATGCTCTGTATGTGTTTCGTCTCCAAAGGAGTGCCAAAACCGGAGTTGCGGCTCACCGTCGTCGGTTGCGCCCCACTGCAATCCAGCTGCGTCACCATCTGATGTCTCAGCTGTCATCGAGCAGATTACACCAGTATACGGATCTCCCGATTCTTCATTGTAGTGCCTGCTGACAAAGCTCCACCCTGCTACTTCTCCATGAAACTCCTGCGTCACGGCAAAGGCAGAAGTAGCCACCGAAAGCAACCCCGAAACCGAAAGAGCTAGCGCCCCTTTCCAATACGTGTGAACCATCTCACTTCTCCCAATTCTACAAGTGATTTGGGTGCCGTTGGGTGAAGTGACTTTTTCAAAAGATCCACAATTCTTTGAATTGTAGTCAAATTTCAAATCAAACAGCTAAAAGACGCCAATGGGACTCATCGCAGCATTCATTTGAGAATCCAATTGCGAAGGAGGTAGGCGCGCAAACTCTTTTCTAAGCGGTTCAACAGTAGCGCGCACGGTTCAGCCGCGACATGGCCGCAGGTGTTTCGAGATCTCGATAACGACCACCACTGTACCGTGCACAGTCCAGAGCGTGGCCCGCTGCGATTACAGCAGCACCAATATCCTGCCCGTCGACATAGCAAACGCCTACGTACCGGTCGTATGTCCGCTCACCGGTCAATTGGCACTCAACCGCTTTGCCGCGAAGGTAGTTGACCATCCAACGTCGCGCATCGCGCCCCGCCGCAGTTCCCAGTTCGGGTGCATCAACTCCCTGCAGTCGTACGGGCGTGCCATCCACAACTATCGTATCGGCGTCGCGCACCTGGACGCCAGCGGCCGTAGCGGTTGTGGCAACTAATGCCAGGGCTGTGGTCAGTCTCTTGAACAAAGTCAGGTCCTCGGTATTGGGTGTTAGTCGATGATTTGAGTGGCTATGCGTGTATCCACGAGCTCTTCCTCGATAAGCGCGTAGATTTGTTCAGGCGGCGTGTTGAGGGAGTACAGCATGAGTGCTGGGTCTACTCCCATGTCGATGAGATGCTGCATCGTCTCGCCTTGCCCTTTCTGAATGCCCTCGACTGCGAAGACGACCGGGATAAGGCGAGGCTGCTCGTAGTAATGCTGATGAAGGCCCACGATGCCGCTGAGCGAGACAACGCGCTCCTGACCGCCAGCCAGAATATATGGGCACGACGACATGCAGACTGCTCCAGCGAGAACGGCTGACGAAAGCTCGGCTTCGCGGACTTGCTTACCAATCGACAACGCCTCGGACACGATGCCACCGGGACTGTGAAGGGCAACGAGGTCGGGCTTATCCTGCATCTCGGATAGGTGTGTAGCGAAACGATCTGCGTCGCCCTCCTCTATCTGACCGCTCAACAACAGTACTCGTCCCAGGCCATCGACATCTTGTTCGCTGAAGTCGAGCCTGTCAGAAAAGTTCTCTGGCACTGGCAAATCCAGTGGTCCCTCCTGAGGCAGCAATGTCGGGTCGGTGCGGTCCGTCCGGTACTCACGACGTTGGTCGCCCGGTGACACGGGTCCGGTTGGCAACACCACCTTCTCTCTGAAGGGTATCGAGACAAACCCAGCGACGTCAGAAGCAATAAGAACACACGCGATAGCAAACTGAAGTATCAGGACGTATCGCAGCCCTGTGCGAGGGTCCAAGCGGGATAGGATACCCATCAAGCGTCGTCTTTCTTGGGCGTCGCGCGTTCGAGGATCGCTGCGTCAGCTACGCCCATCGTTGCTTCGACGTCCTTCATGGCATTCATAGCGGCTCTCAGATCGTACAAGGTCAGCGTGTCCTCGATGCTCATGCCGTCCTTACCGCTGCGGATGGCGGCCTGGGTGATTGCCAGCACGAATACCAGGACTGCAGGCAAAAGGTCGATGGCGATGGCTCCAGCCCAGGACGGAACAAAATTGTAGGCGTATTTGATGACAGCGTCGGCGCTGGAGATCGGATTGTAGGCCGTCTCAATGGGCGGTTCCATATCGAGGACCTCGTCGGCGGCGTTCTTGAGCGTCTTACTACGCTGGTCCAGTGCGTTGAGGACCGAGTTGATAGTAGAAGACTGTGCATCCCGCACGTCAGAACTCCGTCCGTCGAGTTCAGGGAGTACGACCGAAGACGGTAGATCCTCAGCGGCACGGGCAACCAACGGCGCCACGCTGTATTGGTTGAGACGTGAGATGACACCGGCAAGCTTCACACTTTCCTCAGAAAACTGCACCGAACGGCGATCGACAGGGCCCGGAGCCACAGTTAATTCCCGCATCTTAGCTAGGATTTCATTGCCTTGCTGGAACGCCTCCTCGATAGGCTCCTGCTGGGCAGTGATCTGGTCCTCAAGGTTACGGAGTTCTTCGGCCTTCTGGGTCAGGACACGGAAAACTGCGCCTCTACCTGCCGTGCCCGAAAGGTCGCCGGATTGCTCGAGTTCCGCCAGTTCTTCAAAACTCTGACGTGCGCGCTCGACCTCGCGACCAAGCGCTTGACCACTGAGAGCTATATCGTGTGCCTGTTCCAATGCTGCCTGGTAGTCGCGCACCGTGTTCTCCAGGTGTTGCTCGACCGCGGCCGAACCAGCAAGAGCGGCCGCGTTGAGCCAGCTGGACATGGCAATAATGGCGACGGAGCCCACCATCGTGGAAATGGTCAAGCCGATGAAACCGCTGGCGGTGCGCATCGAAGGTAGAAGCCGAAGCATGTAGCTCCAGAAAACGAAAATACCGACTGACACGGCGATTGAATATGCGACGGCTGCGAAGAAGGAAATTGCGCCATTTTCTTCGAGTAAGGAGGACACACCAAGATAGGTGTAAATACCGGATGCGATTGCCAATGCACCAAGAGCTGCAGGCGTGAACGTGTCTAGCCAGGCCAGATGACTTTCGAGTTCCTTTGCCGTCCGAAGCCCCTTTGCTTCCTCGGCTGTTAAGCGGTCCTGGGTTTTCGTCATGACTAGCTCGTGCTCCAAACTCTTATTCAATTCAAATCGCTACATAATCATTCGACAGTGTTATTCACGCTGACGTGCAAATAACGTCGCGATGTATGGGTCGCTTGTGAGAAAATGTCAGATTTTTGCGGACATTGGTCATACAACCTTTTTTGGTCCGCTTTGCTGAGATGGCCTTCAAATTTCGAGAAGACAGCCGCTCTAAAGACTTTTTCAACCGATGAGACCGGCGGGTTTCAGAGCGCTTGGACCGCCTCAGGAACCGATTTCTGGCACCGGTCGTACTTTGTCAAAAAATAGCCCATACACATTTCCTACGGCAGGCTTCGGATCGGAGCACTTACAGAACCTGCCTGGACGTAGGCTGTTCGCAAAGCATGACAGATAAGACACGGCTTCAGACTCAAAAGGTTTGCAGCCACAAAAAATCATTCGAAACCCGCCTCAGCTGATTAAAATTCCCAAGATTTCAAAGGTGAGTGTCCAACTATGAAAATCGATGCTGCTCGACTAAGGCATTTGATCAGCGCCATGGAAAAAGAGGGATGTGATCGGGAAACCGTGAACAAGATCCTTATCAAATGTGGAATATCCCGTCGCGATGCCGAACAGGCAAAACTCTTCGACTACGAAACAGAAGCAAAAATTGTACGGGAGGCCTGCGACGCATTAGGCGACATCACCTTTGGAGCCAAAGCTGGACTATGTTGGAAAGTATCGAATAGCGTCACTGGATACATAAGTAAGTATTCCAAAGACCTTAGGGCCGCGATCGAAAATACCTCTAAGTTTCACGAAATCATCGACCCTGCTGTATTCTATGCTCTGAAGCTTTCCAGCAACGCAGCATCCTTCGAAGTCTCATGGAAGGACGCAGGCTATTCCAAATATCACCGCCACACAGAATTTTTGTTATTTGGTGTACTGTCTCGAATGAGGCACATTACTCAGTCGGCTTTTTACCCTATTGAACTCCGTTTTGATCATGAAGTGCGAAATTCGGCGCGGGAGTTTGAGAAACTCGCCGGATTTCCAGTCGTTTTCGGAGCCGAGAGCCTTGAGATCATTTTGTCCCATTCGACTTTGGACCTACCCATTCCCACGTACGATTTGAGGTTGAGAGAGCACCTGACGGAGTACGGGGATCGGCTCCTAGTAGAGCGTCCTAGGAACAAAATGGCGCTTCGATCACAAGTAGAAGGGCTGCTCACGAAATCCCTACCGTCGAAGATGCTTTCAGCCAATGATGTGGCGTCCAGCCTTGGCATGAGCGCCAGTACTTTCGCACGTCGCCTCAAAGACGATGGCACCAGTTTTCGTACAATCGTGGACGAGTTGCGGTTCGACCTTTCAAAAACGCTCATGAAAGATGGGATGACACTTTCGGAAATATCATTCGCTCTCGGCTACGCTAACCAAGCGGCTTTTTCGACGGCATTCAAACGTTGGACTGGAACTGCACCGAGAGATTTCAGCATTACATCGCGAGCTGGATGACCTTTGGGCCACCATTTCATCAAGCTCTTCTTGGGTCCATAGGACGAACTTAGAACAGACTTTAAAGGTTCCGTTTCTGATGAGGCGCTCCGAGTACGCGCTTGGGTCCCCCGCCGGAAACAGAAATGCGGTAGGCGGAGTACGACAAGCGATCCTAGAAACGCTACAACCGGGTCGAAAGCACGTTCGTCAGGCTTACAGTCTTCCTTGATACTCAGGGTTCGCGCCGCCACAAACAAAGCCGCCCACAAAGTGAACGGCCTTGAAGTATCGACACAGATTAGTTGGTCAGAGAAGCATTGCACTCACGCGCCGCTTCTATCGCCTTTTTTGTGCCAGCAAGACTAATTTCGAAGGCAAAGTTGGACTCCGGCATTACAATCATCGTTTCGCGTTCCATCACGTCTGTGACGAAATCAGGATTGTTAGCAAGGAGATAACCGCCTTTGTACCCGTCTGCCAAATTGGGCGGTGCTGCTGTTGTATCGCCATAGTACAATTTGTTGTCCATGAGCAGCTCTACCTTGTCATCCTTAAACTCGATGTCCGCCTTGGTGAATACACCCAGATAGCCGAAATCCTTGTCTGGCGTCAGACCCATTTGCACAACGTTGGTATTCTCATCCACCCTTTCAATCAGGCAGGTATTTCGGCTCTTGTCCACAAAGATATTCCAGCCAGATTCCTCGCCATAGTTTGCGAATTCCGCATTGTCTTTCGGCAGAATGTTCTTGTCTTTGGCATGTCCGATTGTTGCTCCACATGCAAGAACAGCAGCCACAACAAAAGTCTTGGTCAGCGATTTCATAGAATCTCTCCCATAATATTATTGCAGAATAAGAATATGACGATAGGCGCTGAACGCGAGTTTCGCAAGCAAACCTTCAACCCTAAATAATTGTGCCGCGGCTCTTCATTTGATTCAATAAGCGCGACGTTCAGCACCGAACGTCTCATTACCGACCGAACCAGAATTAAAAGGTTCGGTCGGCCATTGGTGACAGAAAACTCGTTACCCCCTCATCCCCAAAAAACCCGCGTTCAACAGGGGGGACCATGTGAACAACGCGGGCGTTAGTTTCGGGGTAACTAAATTACGCCAAGGATCGCGGGGTGGATCAAAGTTCCCCGCGTCACCGTTATCTGGGATGATAGGCAACGCGGGGATTTAGGCTGACCATGGGACTAGCCAGACTAAGTCGAATGTGCGGTTGGCCGCGGATAGTCAGCTAAGTTAGCATGAACGCTAGTTCTTTACGGCATTGTCCAAGTTCGTAACCTACCAATTGCACAGTGCAGCCACGTTTTCTGACGCGGACGTGTAGGCCGGAATAAGCAAGAAATTCTCAAGCACGCGAGAGCAATCTTTTTGGCGCGCGCAAAATTCCTTGAATTGTTATATTTTAGGTTCAAGTATTCGCATGCGTGGCAAATTTGTATTACCTCTGTTGCTCGCGCATTCGCCAGATCCGTCTGGTTGCCTCCCGGAGATTATAGTGAGTGGCGGCACCGGGAGGTCTTTTTTAGGGACTATTCGAAAGTTTAGAACTGCCGTAAAGTCCGCGACTCGGACATAGCGGCGATTTCGACGAACGTCCGGTGCCGGTAGAAGCTGCCGTCGAGGTTGGAGTCAGTCCTTAGGTCTTCACCCTAATAATCTAGGTCTTCGTCGTAAGGATTGGCTTGCGCTATGTCCTCCAGCCAATTCTCAGCATCCTTCCGCTTAGAAAAGATCGGGCTTCGATCATATTCTTGAGCAGTGACGAAGAAATTTCCTCTGTATTCCCATATGGATATATCAAAACGACCATCGTAACCGTAGCCATTAACTGACTTGATACACGACGCGCTTTTTTCAATTTCTTCTTCTGCAGTTTCGTTAAACATTGCCTATTTTCCCTAAAGAAAAAGTCTTTTTCATCTTTTTTCGGCCAAGGCGCGTTCGAAGCTTTGTGTATCGCCAGCTAAACGTTCAATAGGAATTCTGTAGCATTGCTTAGGAAAAGATATCGAAAACTTGGCTCTCGGCTAATAGATGGCGTGTGGTCTCAACGGCAGCTCATGCGTCAGATCAGACGTTGGCGAAAAAGGCAGTTGTACTCTTGCGGACTTAATCAACACACATATTGAAAATACTAATTAGTGATCGTAGCCGGCAATGAGACTATCAGTGCCGACTTCCGGATGAACTTACTGACGACCCCGTTTTCAGCTCGACGCCAGGACAGGTTCTTTTCGCTCAAAGCCTTGATCTTTCACTACGACAACTTCACGGCGTCCACCAAGGGAGAGCACAAGCCCGATAAGTAGCAGAATGGCACCGAAGAAAAATCCAATGAAACCTGCGGTGGCGGTCATCATTCCTCCTGCGATCACGCCGCCGGCAACCGCATATCCCTGATCTGCTACTGCGGCATCACCCACGGTTTGGGCTGTAACGGTGCCGGCCAGGACAAGGGTTGAAAGAGGCAGTGCAAACACGGATGCGCCAGAGAATAGAAATCCGCGGCCAAATGCGCGGCGAACAGTAAGAGCAAAAGTTGACGAAATAGCAATAAGTCCCGCCACGCCAAGCCCCGCGTAGAGCCCCGTCTGCTCAGGTAATGATGCAAAAAACGGTGACAGAGCCGCCATACTAACAATCCCGAACACAAACCCAATGACCGATTGAGCAAAAACACGAACAATTTTCATTTCAGTCTCCTCATCGCAAGCGACTACGCTCTGCTTTGTATCTTCTATTGATGAAACTAAAGTGGGTTCCCTAGTGTTACTTCGCTTTTTCAGTCCGGTCAGAAGGTTGCGTTTTTTCGTCAAATTGATGATTTGAATCTTGTTGCCCCCCAACACAAAAGCCTTTCGTATGGCGTGTGTCAGAGAGCTTACTTGTCGGAATTTCATCCAACCTACAACTCCGACAATTTGGTCTCGAACGGGCCGTCCCCCACCAGTACGATCGCCTCACATCGCCAGCAATTCCCGATGAATTGCGACCATTGCCCAGGTGTCGCGCGTGCAATACGCCACAAGATCAGAATAGACCTTCTCGCGCGCCGGATCATCCTGTTCTGCCAATGTTACGTCCTTCCAAAGGCGAGACGCGCTTGCCCCCTCTTTGATGTCCAGATCATCGTACGAAAGTTCTGGCAAAAACGCTGGAAGGACGGCCTTGATAGAGGCGCTTCCTTTGAACGCGGGATCGTTGATCACTTCATCCGCAAACGGTTTCATCAAATCAACTACGCGGGCGTTTAAGTTTTCTAGAAACTCTGCGTGCCCTGGATAGGTTTCCGCCATTTCCTTATTTCGCGATTTCTCGAACGGCGCATACCAAACCACAACGGAGCCAACGTCACCCATGTCGTCACGTAGCCTTTTCAGCAAGGCAGGCATCGGGTTACTGGCGTCTCGGTGAAGATACTCCCTGTGCTCAATTTCTCCGCCAGGCTCATGCTGGATATGCAAGGAATACTGGAAAGCCACTTGCTGATAGGGACGCGTTCCGTCCCAGGGTGGCACCAAACTCTGAGACGTCTCGTAGTCAAAGTAATAAACCGGATAGACAATCTCGCTCAGAAACCTGCTTAACTCCTGATGATCGATTGTGCGTTCACCGTTCGCCACTGCTCTCAAGTAGCGCTGTGTCGACTTGCCCAACACAGATGGATCACTGATCTCGTCAATCTTTGTGATCCCGTCTGCGATGAGTTCTGAGGCTTTTTCCGCGTTCATGAACGGAAGGCGGTGGATGCTGTCTTGCACGATAGGAGGGTCTAGCTTCTCGCGGATCTCCAGCCATTCACCATAGGATTTAAGGCGTGCACGTTCGGGGGACGGATCAGGCATCGTACCGCTGGCAACGACGCTCAATGCCTGATCGATACGCGTGCGCGTTTTTTCGAGCTGCTCAGTCACCACATCCGTGATGTCAGTGATGCCGACAAGCTCTTGCGGATTGATTTCGCCGTTTCTGACGTAGTCACGGTTCACATGTGCCACTTCGCAGCGCGCAATGGGGAACCCGGCCGCCTCAAGCACGACACGCTGGAATGCGAGATCAAAAGTGTGCTCGGGCTTTGCAGAAGTCCCGCTCTTGATCTCTGTCAGAACGTACCCATCGTCACTGCGGCTCACGATGTCGGAGATGCAAGTTATGGTTCCATCTTCATAGCGTCCCTGCGCCACTGCGTTTGCACCGTTTCTCCAAGCCTCCAAAGTGCGCGCGGGCAGAGCCTGGTATTCTGAAAAATCTGAAAAGCCGAGTTTTACGAGATCACCAAACAGCTCCTCAGCATAAGGCTCAAACGCGTGCCCCTCGTCAAAGCGTGCTTGCAATGAGGGGTCAATCGGCGGCAACAGATGCCTGGGGTGTTTCTTGATCCATAGCCAAGCAGGGTGCCTGAGAAACATCATGTAATCTGATTTGGATAGCATCGTATAATTTGCATCCCAGAATTTATGTGATCGGTAAACGGTCGCCGGCCTAGTGTCGCTTGCCCCTCCACAACATCAAATGGTTTTTTCATTTTTGCCTTCGTTTGAAGCGTTTTCCCTATTTTGACGGAATTTCGAAAGCGCTGCTCACGGTCGAACTCTACGTGACTATTGGAAATACGTTGAAGTTCTTCCAAGTGGTAAGGCTCACTTCATTGGGCGCACTTGGATCGCGCTCTGGAGACCGACGAAATTGACCGACAATTCGATCATAGAACACGCACTCGATCAGATCCTTGCGGCTTGGCAAGCCGAAGAAAAGGATCTTACCAGGGGTCCGAAAGGATTCGACTGGCTTCCTGGAAGCCACATGGTAAGCGTCAGGGCCGTTTCTGCAGATCCAGCGGACGAAACTTTTCAGATGTTTCACTCATTTGGCGAAGTGCCTGTTCGCCCCGGAGGCGTGAGACTGAGTGTCCAAACCCATGTAATATCTGATTTCCCAAGCAACGATGCAAAGGCCTGCGGAATTCTAAGTAGTGCTGGGCCATCACTGAGCTCAACCTATTCCCTGGTGTACCCACCCAACCGCCTCACGCAGCAATGGGGCGCCGAGGATACACCTTGCGATCTAGATTTCTTTTCAAGCGTATACATTGATCAGAACTTGGCGGGTTGGTTGCCCGAGTTCTTCGCGCAGATGGCCATCATGCAACCAATCGACGCCGAAATTCGTGGATACAAATTTCCAGAGTTCCTCAGTGGAGGAGATGCTGCCTTTGCGATTGGTACAAAAAGGTCGGATTTCGATGGTATTTTGGAAGTTGCAGATCAAGTGTTTTTACCTGCTGGGAAAGAACCTTCCAGATGGTCTGGTACTGATGAATTTGAACGATTTGCAAGATCTTTTGGTCACACCGAGGGCTGTTTTGCCAATTCTGACGCCGACAAACTTGTAGCCGAAATTCCCTTTGGTGATGACACGGCGCTAATTCGCTTGTGGGCCGATCAAAGCCACCCACAACTAGGGAATGGACTTCTGGTGACTTTGCAGATTCCATTTTGGAACGACGCGACGAAACCTTCAGACGTCGCTCCATTGTTGAACTTCATGGAGTCTCGGGCTTGGACCGAAACTCCCCAGCTGGGATGTTGGCACATGCAAGGAAACGACGATGAACGGAGCGTGCTAGCGCACACTTCTTTCGTACCAAATGCTCTCCATCAAGCCGGGCTCGTACAAAATTTTGCTCTTTGGGAAATCGGTCGTGCCAAGTGGGTCAAAGCGCAGTATTTCCCTGACATGAAAGACAGAACAATATCAGAAATTTACAGATTACGATTTGGCTAAATGATGGTTTGCGTTCGGATTGAAAACGAGGAAGCGCTTGTCACATCCCAGCGGCCACCGGCCAAAAACCAAACTCAAACTGAACGGCCTTAATCAATATTAGCGGAGGATGAATTGAATTGGTACGACCACCCAGAGGTTTTCAACTTTCAACAAGTAACCTCAGAGAAAGTCATAGAAGCCTTGGAGGCATGGCAATCGACGCTGGGCTACAACATTCCTCTGAATGTTGTCAGGGCGATATTGCAAAAGCACCTAAAAAAATACTTCTGGCGTCTTCTCTCCAAACTTCCGCATGAACGTTTTGTCGTGCGACCTGCTCGACATCGGGATGATTTCGGTTTTTCAGTTTGGCTGACAGACTTTGAAGTCATTCAAATGAACGACGTGTTGCACCGGGAAAATACGAATGGCTTTGCAGCGCGAATATAGGCGCAGCAGAGACGAGATGTGGAGCTCTCCCGGATATCGGCCGCGCACATTGGCGGAGGGTATACGTACTGCAATCGCCGAAAACTGGTGTATCCAAATGGGGTGTACGACATGCGGAAGCTATCGCTTTCGAATGTTGTTTCTAGGTGAGCCTGACAGTGTTCGTGCAATCCGGCCCAAGACTCGACTTGGTCTGGAACGCGCTCAAGAAGTTGCAGCTGAGCTACGGGAGTTCGATGATAGCTTCGTACAATTCGAATATCCGGTCATGGTCCTGCTGTATTGGATTTGGTGTGATTTCGGTGAACGTGCTCACGAAGAGATTTTTCCCGTGCTCAATGGATCCTGGGCAGGCGGCATCCTAGAAGCGATGAGGGACCACTACCGACGTCGGATGCAACAGGCCCGGCATGAAATCGAGAGACGTAATGCCTTTCGATGACGCAACTCTTGTCTCCCGAGCCGGCTAACTGGAGCCCTGCAGCATTCGATGTCGTCTGACTTGGCAAGGACAAACCGGCAGGCGTCTGTCCCTATTCGCGTTTGATTCACCCAAAGCAATCTCGAAGGGCAAAGAAGGCTCTCACAATCTCCTAGTGGGTCGTGATTTCAGTGCCGGACCCAGGAAAACCGCTCTGCAGAGCCGCTTCCAGTATTGTATGCGCCTTTCGCCTATCAAAGGAGTGCGCAACCAATTCTTTGATCAACCCTTGCATGGTGAGGCACGCGGCTTCGCTTAGTCCGATATTGTTCGCTTTTGCCGTAAGAAAAGCCGCCTCGACATAGCCGTCGATTTTAATTTTCAACAGGATTTGGCGTTGCTTGTTCAGGTTTTCGAAGTCGTTCATAGAATAGTTCTCCTGGATTTCCTTTTGGGCACCTTCAGTCAAAATGCGGCTAGGTGGTGCGCTGAGCCTGCAACCAGAAGAGCCTCGGCAAGATCCAACGCGTCATCCGGCCAATAAGTATGCGGTCTTGGGTGATGAACTCCAACTGCGGCAACCGGTCGACAAGATAAGATCGCATTTCGCCATTGTATTGGCACGGCGTCCCGTCCCTGTGATGCACCCAAGAGAGCACCGCAAATTGCACCATTTGTATCGGTGTCTCCGCCACATGCGACGGAACCCACCACCGCATCCCGCAGCGATTGCCCGACCATCAAGCAAAAAAATGCATTTTGAAACGCCGTGAGCACCCAGCCCATCTGGTTTTGGAAGTCTTGAGGGCGGTTCGATCTGGCTTCCAAAAGCCTACTTCGAACGATGTCAGCCCCTTCGTCGTCTCCAGCGTGGCTGTAGGCTGCAGCCCACATTTCCTCTTCTTTGCCGCCGGCAATACCCACTGAGATTGCTGCTACAAATGCGGCGTTTGCGGCCATCGTGATGCCGTTGGGGTGCGTCAAGGACGCGTCCTGGCGCGCGAGCAGCGCTGCAAGCTTTGGATTGCCAAAGGAAAAATCCCGATTGGGCAAGCACGCATCAAAGCGCCATTGGCTTGGCTCTCGGATTGCACGAGTTCACCTGCCTCCAACGCCGAGATAGCACTCGATGTCGTTTGACCGATGTCAAAAGGACCCGAGTTTCAGCAGTCGACGTAGGCCTGAGCTACGTCGTCGACGACATATCGTTTTCGAGCGCAAATGCTTCTCGAAAGCGCAAGCGCCATTTCACTGTCGTCCGTGGGCTGACCCGAAATCAGGTTCCACGTTCCGCCATCGTGTAAGTAGACGACGCCCTCAGGGTAGCGATCTAGGATCGTTTGAGCGTCCAGGAATTCGACGAACGATCCAAGTGCATCGCCCGCCAGCTGCCCCAGCATCGTACCGTGAGCGCGTGAAAGCAACGGCGCCGAACCGGTTCTGGCGCTTGGAACAGCCGGTTTCCTATCAATTCTTCCGCTGGAAGTCACCTGGACCGATGACAGTCTGCAAACGATGTCAGCCGAGCCCGCAATGAAGCCTTGAAACCAGTTCGAAGCATAGTTCAGCTCTTGCCCATCCAACTGAACCATGGCTTTACCAGCACCGATAAGCAGCGCATGTCCTCCAGCGATGTCCCAAGACGACAGGCCCTGCACCAGGCTGATCGCAGCGTCGACCTCGCCCACGGCAGCCAGGGCTGCCCGATACGCCGGGCTCGGGAGCGGTCGCACGCGAGCTCCACCAAATGAGATGTGGTTTGGAAGCGCATAGTTCGCTGCGTCGGCATTGAGAGCGATCACTGGGTTGCCGCTTGTCGGTTCAGGCTCCACAGCATGTCCATTTCGGATGAGTTCCGCACCCAAAGCCCAAGAAATCATGTCACCGCTGTCATCGGGCGCTGTTGGTGCGTAAACGACACCAAGCACGGGCCGACCTTCACTTAGGAGCGCCACTGAGACCGCAGACCCACGTAGACCGTTCATGAAGTCTGCAGTTCCATCGTGCGGGTCTACGATCCAGATGTCGGAACAATCGACCTCGCAGCTATCCGTTTCTTCACCAAGCCAAGACGCTGGGTGGAGTGACATCAGTTCATTCTTCAGAAAGAGTTCTGCTTCGGTGTCCACTGCAGCTTTGTGTGTCGTACCGCGAGGTCCGCCTGGACGGTGGAACTCTGCACGGATCATGGCACCAACAGTCTCGACTGCGGTGATGACTTGAGGAAGAATTGCTGCAAATGATTGAGTATCTCTGCTCATATGGAAGACTCCGTGTTTTTCGATTTCCAGGAATCTACATCGGCTCCTTAGGGCGCGTCGGATGCCTCGGGATTTTGCGGATTTGGTCACTTGGAAGGTAAAAAGAGTGGAAAAGGCGGTTGGATTTTATTGGACCCTCCCAGTCACTTGGGCGCACTTCGTCGATTTGCCGTCGGACGTAGAGGAAGCCGCCGAAGTCAGCCGCACCATTCGCTACCAGAAGGAAATGATACGCAGATACGCAAAAACGCATGGCTACGATTTGATACGCGAAGAAATATTCATGGAGATCGAACCAGATCGTGGCAGCGCATCGATCCAAGACACACTTAATGCGATGGAAGTGGAGTGCCTCGAACGAGAGGCGACGGTACTCATCGTCGATTTTTCACGCGTGAAAAACTGGCGGCGTCACGGTTACATGACTGATTGGTTTGAACGAACCGAATTGACGATAGAGAAACTAGATCCTGATCCTCTCATCACCGCCGACTGGTCGTTCGACCCACACAAGCATTTTTCTGAATGGCGTCGCCGGCAGCTCGAATGGATGCATTCAAAACCCAAAAGAGAGGCCGCAGCCCTCGCTAGAGCCAGACAGTTAAAATCAAGCGATATGAGCTACGCAGCCTTGGCTGAAGCCTTGAACGCCGAACACACGCCATCTCCAAGTGGTAAACGGTGGAGCGAGAGTAATGTCCGTCTCTTTTTGAAAAAACACTCCTGACAAGAGCCTTCTGCGTGTCTTGTATGGCCTGAGCCTAGCAACGACTTCGCTTCTGCGTTTTCGCCAACATGTCTTCTGCATGAAAAATGTTGGCAAAAATTAAAAAGTTGCATCCTCGTTCGATGAATAAGTGTTTCGTTGAAACAAAAGCTAAAAGAGCAGACCCCAGGCCTGGAGAAGCCCTGAATTGACCTGCTCGTACAGGTCGTCGAGCACAAAGGCTCCAAAGGATTTATGTTGAGATGAAGAGAACTTGGAAAGTCTTTCGTACGATATGGATGATCGTGACCCCGTTGCTTTTGGCCGCGTCACTCGCATTCAATCTATTGATCATGGCTGGAGGTGCCGCCTTCGACGTGGCCTCGAGTGCATTCGAGACCGTTACCGGCAAACAGTCTGTGGCGACTCACCAAGCCAATGAGAAGAAAAAACTCAACAAACACTTGGCTGACCAAAAAAGACAAAATCGCGAGCTGAGAACCAAGGTGGCTTCATTGAGCGAAGATCTCGCGGCCCAGAAGCTTGTCGCAAAAAAGTTTGCTGAGGAGAAGATGATCGTCCACAAAGGGAAGCGCACGACTGCAAAAGCAGCCGTGCTTGCGACCACCTCGACGATTTCCAAAAGGGCAGCGGCGACAGCGAGCAGAAGCGCGGGCTCAGTCGTAGGCGAAGCCATTCCTTATGCAGGAACCGCCGTAATCGTGGGAGTAACGGCGCTCGAGCTTTATGATCTTTGCGAAACCATCAAGGATATGAACGCTCTTAGCCGAGCCTTTGACCCGTCGCTGGAACCTGACGCCAATGAGGCTACGGTCTGCTCCATGCAGGTACCGTCGGGTCAGGAGATCTGGGCCGCAGCGAAGAAAAAGCCATCTGAAGCTATGAGCGCAGCAAGAGCAGTCATGCCCAGCTTCGAGGAGCTGAAGGCTATTGAAATGCCGCAAATCGACTGGGACAGTCAATTCGAATGGACGCAATCGAGCGTTCAATTCTTGTATGATCAAGGTGTGGATGGCATCCGTTTTGTCTGGGACCAGGGGTCTGACGGCGTGAGTTCGATTTGGACATCCACGACGGAAGGAACGGCAAACTTCAAAGACTGGCTGCAGAGTTGGTGGTCGGACGGCCAAGACGTGAGCGCGTGCTCCATATATGGATTTGAAATTGACAGGAAATGTTTTGAGATGCATCCATACGGTGTCGATCCACGCACGTCGATCGAGCAACCTACCAGCGTCGCTGATTGATGCCAGGCGCCTATGTCATAGGGTCGAAAGTAAAACCAAGGGAACGATTGAGCACAGCACACGGTCAAGGATTGGCGCTTAGGAACTCACAGAATTCTTGAGACTGCCAAGAGGCTCGAACGTGGGGCAGGTGCTTTAGAGGTCCAGGTCCATTCGACCGGACTGAGCGCCGCAGGAAAACCGCTGAACTCGCCGACGAACACGGATCACTCGCAATCACTCAGTGTCAACGCGACGGGTTTTGAAACTCCGGCCGCGGTCGATTCTGGCGTTCCGAGGTATCGATCTGCACAGCTCAGATCGTTGTTTTGACCGCAAACACTTGCCTTGAGACTTGGTAAATCGACCAGTTTTGTCTCGCTCCTGTCTCGCCCGCCAGGCCCCAGAAGCAACCGCCAAAATCTAAGTCATTGATTTAATGGCGGACCGAGGAGGATTCGAACCCCCGACCCCTTGATTCGTAGTCAAGTACTCTATCCAGCTGAGCTATCGGTCCGCGTTGGTGAGGCGCTGTTTAGACCTGCCGCCCGAGACGTGCAAGCCGATTCTTCAAAAAAAAATCAAAAAGTCATGTCCCCACGCGGAAGGCTGATTTCAAAGACAGTTCCCTCGGGGCCCGTCTCTTTCAAGACCAGATCACCCCCGTGCCCGCGCACCAACTCCTGAGAGATTGCCAGCCCCAGGCCAGAGCCGCCCTTTCGGACCCCCCCCTGGAAAGGCGTGAACAGGTTTTCGCGTGCTTTGGGGGGAAGGCCCGGCCCCGTGTCGCGGATTTCGATGCACCACGTGTCGTCGTATTCACACCCGGCAATGGTAACCCGACCAAGTTTTCCGGAAGCAACCAGGGCCTGTCTAGCATTGCGCACGAGGTTCATGATGACTCGGTACAATTGTTCGGGGTCCGCGCGGGCGACAAGCACTTCGGGCACTTCGTTCACGATCTCGATGCAGGCATCGGCAACGGCGAGCTGTTCGCTGGCCGCGACATCCGCCGCGATTGCGCGTATCGGAACCATTGTCAGAGTGGGCGCGGGCTCTTCCGCGCGGCCAAACGCCAATGTGCTTTCACAAAGGGACACAGCCCGGGTGATGGAATTCACCAGTTTTGGTGCCATCCGCCGCACCAGCGGATCATCGCTGGCCTCGATCCGGTCCGTAAACAACTGCGCCGACGTCAAGATATTGCGCAGGTCATGGCTGACTTTGGCTACGGCCCCCCCCAGCTGCGCCAGCCTTTCTCGCTGTTTAAGCGCCTGGGTCAGGTCAGTTTGCAGCATCTTCAGTGCTTCCTCGGCCTCGCGCAGCTCCGTTACCTTCGAATTCGGTGTGATTATGCCACGCGCGTCCTCTGGCGCACTGGCATAGCGCTGCATGTAGCCGACAACGCTTTTGATGGGGCGCACAAGTACAACGCGCACAGCGAGAAAGAGAAAAAACGCCGTGATGATGGAAATGACAAAAGACAGACCGAGAATACGCAACCCGTAGTCAACCATCGCCGTTCGCAAGGGCATGCTGTCCGTGGTGACTTCGATCAGAAGGCCTGCACCCTTGACGGGTTCTCCAATGACTCGGATGACTTCGTTTTCGGGCTCAAAGAAGCGGCTGATCGCATCCCGGATCAGAACCCAGGGGCTTGCATCCCGCAAATCGAACGTGTCGCCGATTGGGCCCGGAATAGGCGACGACAACATCAGTTGCCGAACCTCATCCCGTCGTAATACGACATTATAGACGCCTGCGTTTGCCAGCAGTTCCGCCTCAAGATCTTCCGCAAGCATATCGTCCGCCAGCAAAGCCAGCGAGGCGATCTGCGCGCGTTCGAGCCTGTTCAGCAGAAAATCCTCGCGAAACCGGGCGATCGACGGGACAAAGATCAGGACTTCGGCCAACATGACGAAGACCGTCGTCAGGATCAGAAATCGGCCCGACAGCGAGTTCAATTTGCGCCCCTCCTCAGGTCAGGGAATCCAGCGCTGGACGAACCTGACCACTCGTTTAACTGTCTGATTCTCAAACAGCCTTGGCGAGAAATAAGCACCCGCCACACGTTTGTTAAGCTCTCCGATCGTCGGATAGGGTGAAACCATAGCAGCGATCTGTCCCATCTTCAGGTTATTGGCCAAAGCCAACGACCACAAGTTGATCAACTCGCCTGCCTGATGCCCGACGATTGTGGCGCCGACGGGTCGGCCTTTCACCACCACGACTTTGATGAAACCTTCGGTTTTGCGCTCAGCAATCGCCCGGTCATTGTGGTGATAGTCAAAGCGAGCAATTTCGAGCTTTTCACCATGCACTTTGCGCGCCTGAGCTTCGGTCAGTCCGACCTGGGCCAACTCCGGGTCCGTATAGGTGGCCCAAGGGATATGTGCCGTTTTTGCCCTGGACGGCAGACCGAACAGGGCCGAACGAATGATGACACCTGCATGATACCCGGCAACATGGGTGAATTGCAGGCTACCCGCCACATCTCCGATCGCATAGACGCGGCGATTGGTCGTGCGCAGCGCGTCATCCGTCCTGAGGCCGGTTCTCGTGCGATCGATTCCGGCCACGTCCAAGTTCAGACGCTCAATATTGGCTTTACGTCCAGCAGCGATCAAAAGGTGTGAGCCACGATGAATATCACCGTTTTCGGTAACGACTTCCACAGCACCTTCTGTTCCGCGGACCTGCGCGACCAAGGCGTTTTCGTGGATATCCACTCCTTCACTGCGCAGGGTATCCAGCACCACGGACGCAGCCTCGGGATCGTCTTTGCCCAAGGCTGTGAGCCCTTCGACAACCGTCACCTTGCTGCCGAGGCGTATATGGGCCTGCGCCATCTCCATCCCGACCGGGCCGCCCCCGATGATCAGCAGATGATCTGGCCGCTCTTTCAAGTCAAAGATGGTTTCGTTCGTATAATAGGGCACCTTGTCCAACCCCGGAATCGGCGGCACCAGCGGCGACGAACCGGTCGCAATGACGATGCGACGCGCAGAGATGACATGATCTCCGGCCTGCACCTTTTCTGGGGATATGAACGCGCCGTATTCGCGAATGACCTTCACGCCAAAGCCTTCGAACCGCTGCTGGCTGTCCATCGGTTCGATCTGAGCGATCACATCATGGACATGGCCCTTTACGGCGGCATAGTCGACCTGCGGGATTATATCAGCGACACCAAAACGAATGGAATGCGCCTGACCATAGGCCACCTTGCCGCTTGCAATCAGGGCCTTCGACGGGACACAGCCGAAATTCAGGCAATCACCGCCCATCTTGTGCCCTTCCAGCAGAATAACGTCCGCACCCATCTGGCTTGCACCAGCGGCGACGGACAATCCTCCGGACCCGGCGCCAATGACCAGGAGATCGGTTTTCAGGTCTTTCATGGCTCAGGTGCCCCTTTTCGCGCGCAGTGCTTTGAAAACGATGGGCAAGGCGGCCAATACACACAACCCGATAATCGGCCCGATCACGAACGGCTCCCACAGCAATGAAACATCAGGCATTTCCCCGCGGTCGAACACACCACCCAAACCGACTCCGATCCACGTGTACACGATACCTCCGGGGATGATGCCCAGCGCGGTCGTCAAAAGGAAGTTACGGAACTTTACACCGACCAAAGCCGGCACGAGATTGGCAACAAAGAACGGCACGACCGGCACCAGACGCAGCAGAAACAAGACCGAGATTTCGTTTTCCCGCAAACCGTCTTTCAGCCTCTTGACTGTCCCCTCTGAAGATTCCAGCCGCGACGTCAGGGCTTCGCCCAAGCCCCAGCGCGCCGCCAGAAAGATCGCCGACGCGCCGATGGTGGCAGACACAACATTGAAAACGGTTCCCGCAAAAAGACCGAAAAGAAAGCCGCCCGTCATCGAAGCCACCGCAGCACCCGGCAGGGAAAAGGCCACTATGGCGATATAAATGGCAACAAAAGCGGCAGCCATGATCCAATAGTGACCGTCCCGCCACGCCAGAAGCGCCTCGCGATTGTCCCGCAAGGTCTCGAAGGTCAGGTAATCCCCAAGTGTGAAAAAGCCGACAACGGCAACGCTAAGGATTACAAGCAGCGGAATGTGGCGCGCGAAACCGTTGCGCGGTGCATGGCTTGTGTCGGACATCAGGTTTTCCGGTTCTTTGTTCTTCATCTTGTGCCCAAGATGCGCTGCTTGGAGGGCCAGCAACAGGGGGATCACGGGGCCTTGATCTGTATGGCATCGAATGTGAGGGATTTCGGTGATAAACGGGTATTTTGAAACCTTTTGCCGTTGCCGGTTACAGAATTGTTGCAAAAGCTGCGAAAACCTGGCCGTTGGGGTTTGACTTACCCCCCGCTTGGCAGTAGAGGACGGGCTTCGAACACCACGGGCAGGCGAATCCGCGCTGCACCCGACCGCATAGATTGGAGACGGAGCGATGAAACGCACCTATCAGCCTTCGAACCTGGTTCGCAAACGCCGCCACGGTTTCCGCGCGCGCATGGCCACAAAGGCCGGCCGCAAGATCCTGAACGCACGTCGCGCACGCGGCCGCAAATCGCTGAGCGCGTAAACCGCTCACCGATCAGGTTATGAACATGACGCCGCCGGAGGCCCCTGAGGTTGGTAGGAACCACCCCGGGAATACGCCCCCGGCGGCGTCCGTTTGTGTGTCTGAACCTCTGACCGTTCTCAAGAAACGGTCCGACTTTCTGAAAGCCGCGCGTGCCCGCCGACAAGGTACGTCTTCGATGATGGTGCAGGCCCGCAAGCGTGCCCCCGGCGAGGGCAACGGGATGCGCGTAGGATTCACCTGCTCAAAGAAAGTGGGCAATGCCGTGGCCCGCAACCGTGCCAAGCGCCGTCTGCGCGAAGCCGCACGGGCCGTCCTGCCCGAGGCCGGCCGCGACGGGTGGGATTACGTGTTGATCGGCCGTGCCGAAGTCACCGCCAACCGCCCCTATGACGCACTGTTGGACGACCTGCGCTATGCGCTCCGCAAGGTGCATGCGGCAGAAAAATGACCTTCCTGTCCCATATCGTCGCCCTGCCTGTTCGGGCGTATCGGTTGATCTTCAGCCCATGGGTCGGTTTCAACTGTCGCTACCAACCCACGTGTTCAGCCTACGCGCTTGAGGCGCTGGAGAAACACGGGGCAGTCAAAGGCTCCTATCTGGCCGCTCACCGGATTTGCCGCTGCCACCCCTGGGGCGGCGACGGGTATGATCCGGTACCTGACCACAAGCATAACGACCCTTCGTCCTGACCCCCCGTCAGACTTGACCGGTATACGCAGCGCCTGAACAGTTGGACCAGTCCAACCCGAGGTCCCGATGAAATCCCCAGCGCGCGACACCCTGCCGACCCACGATGTCCTGAACCAACCGTCCGTGCGCGGCGACACCGATCTTTGGCTGTCCGATCCGGTCCTGCAAGACGCAGCAAGAACAGCGGGCGCGCGCGCTTTGGATCTGGCGGCATATGGTAAGACGCTCGGAACCGAAGAAACGCAGGAACTGGGACGGGACGCCAACCGGCATCCACCAGAGCTGCGTCTGTTCGACCCGGGTGGCAGACGTCTGGACGAGGTGCGGTTTCATCCGGCCTATCATCAGATGATGCAGATCAGCCAATCAGCGGGCTATGCCGCACTGGCCTGGGATGGACAGCCCGGCGGACATGCGACCCATGCGGCGATGGTCTATTTGGCAGGACAGGTCGAACCCGGGCATTGCTGCCCGATGACCATGACCTATGCAGCAATCCCTGCACTCGCTGCCAATGAACACATTGCCTCACTCTGGCAGCCAAAACTCTTGGCCCGGCACTATGATCCTTCGGAGGAACCGATCGGTCAAAAGATCAGCGCGACGTTGGGGATGGCCATGACCGAGAAACAGGGCGGCTCGGATATACGTGCCAATACGACCGTTGCGACCCGCGACGGGGATCACTGGCGCCTGCGTGGGCACAAGTGGTTCTGCTCTGCGCCAATGTCGGATGGGTTCCTGACGCTGGCGCAGGCGCCCGGCGGGTTGACCTGCTTTCTGGTGCCCCGCTGGCTCGAGGGCGAGCGCAATGCAATCCACCTGATGCGTCTGAAAGACAAGCTGGGCAACAAATCCAACGCATCCTCAGAAATCGAGTATCATGACGCGCTGGCCTATCAGTTGGGGGAAGAAGGAGCGGGTGTGCGCACCATACTGGAAATGGTGCATCACACGCGGCTCGATACAGCCATGGCGCCGGCCGGGCTGATGCGTGCCGCGCTCAGCGAGGCGCATCATTGGGTGACCCATCGCAGCGCGTTTCAGCGCCGATTGATCGATCAACCGCTGATGCAAGCGGTCCTGTCCGACCTTGTTCTGGACTGGGAAGGCGCATTGACCTTGGGAATGCGTGTCGCGCAGTCATTTGACGGTCAAACGCCCGAAGCCAAGGCCTTCGCCCGGATCGGTGTCGCATTGGCCAAGTTCCTGAACAATAAACGCTGCCCGGTCGTCGTCATCGAAGCGATGGAAGTACTGGGCGGCATGGGTTATGTCGAAGACACACCCTTGCCCCTGATCTACCGCGAAGCGCCCCTGAACAGCATCTGGGAGGGGTCAGGCAATGTGATCTGCCTCGATATCCTGCGCACTCTGGCACGTGAGCCGCTGGCTGCCGAGGTTTTGGAGGCCGAGTTGGATACGGTGAAAGGCGCAGACAGTAATTATGACGCAGCACTGACCGCGCATCGCAACCGCTGGCCCGGTCTGCCGCCTGAGGCTGAAGCGCGTTGGTACACTGAACGCACGGCACTGCTGCTGACAGCCTCGCAACTGCTGCGCCATGCGCCCGGGGCGGTGGCTGACGCGTTTATTGCCACACGTCTTTCCGGTGATAGCGGCCGCATTCCCGGGGCAGTAGCCGGGTTGGATACCGACGCCCTGCTGGCGCGGCTTGGCTGACCCGCCACTTGCCCGGTTGCGCCATCTGCTGTAGGGGCAGCGCATGTTTGATGATGCAGATGATATCCACCCGCTCTTTGCTGGCGCGCCCTCGACCACCGAGTTCAAGAAACTGCGTAAACGCATCGTGCGCCAAACGCGCGAAACGATCGAGCAATATGGGATGGTGGACCCGTCCGCCCACGACAAGGACGGCAAACCGCCACGCTGGCTTGTCTGCCTTTCGGGCGGCAAGGACAGTTATACGCTGCTGGCCGTCCTCTACGAACTCAAATGGCGCGGATTGCTGCCTGTCGATCTTCTGGCTTGCAATCTGGATCAGGGGCAACCCGGATTTCCGGCCACGGTCCTGCCAGAGTTTCTGGACCGCATGGGTGTGCCACACAGGATCGAGTATCAGGACACTTACTCTGTTGTGATGGACAAGGTTCCGCAGGGCCGAACCTATTGCGCCCTGTGTTCGCGACTGCGCCGCGGCAACCTGTATCGCATTGCCCGGGAAGAAGGCTGTTGCACCGTCGTGCTGGGGCACCACCGCGACGATATTCTCGAGACGTTTTTCATGAACCTCTTCCACGGAGGCCGTCTGGCCACCATGCCGCCGAAACTGGTGAATGAAGAGGGCGATCTTTTTGTCTTCCGCCCGCTTGCCCACGTCGCCGAAGCCGATTGCGCGAAATTTGCCCAGGCCATGCAGTATCCGATCATCCCCTGCGATTTGTGCGGCAGTCAGGACGGGTTGCAACGGCAGCAGGTCAAACAAATTCTCGATCAGTGGGAAAAGAACAGCCCAGGTCGGCGTCAGGTTATGTTCCGCGCGTTAACCAATGCGCGCCCGTCGCACCTTCTGGATGCGAAACTCTTTGATTTTGTTAATCTTTCCGTAAACTCTGACAAAAAATCAGAAAATTTGGAAGAAATACCGCTTCTGCGTTAACGACTGACTCAGACTGGTTTCCTAGGCTCGGCATACAATCCATGCCCAAGGCCAGGACCCGATGCGGAATCATCCTTCTGTCGACCGTGTTATTGAATCTTTGAGAAACTTGGCATACGGCCCTGCCGTTCTTGCTTTTGTTCCGGCAATGAGTCTGGGTGCATTCTGGCTCGGCGGTGAACGCGCTTTGATCGCAGTGACACTGGGTTTGCCTTTGATACTTGCCGGCATTTGGGCAATTGCACCCAACCCGGCAAACAGGAAACGACAACAGGGTGGTCTGCTGCCGAAAGACCGGTTCGGAACCGTTCTGGCAGAGGTACTCTCGGATAGCCGCCGCAGGGGTGAAACTTCGGCCTGTTTCGCTGTGATCCTGGACGACTATGTGCAAATGATTGATCTACATGGCAAGGCAGCAGCAAACCACGTAGCGCAGCAATTCTGCTCTCGTATCATGTCCTTGATCCGCGCCAATGACTCCGCAACCCGGGTCGATGGAAACAAGATGCTGGTTGTTCTGCACCCTGCACAACAGCTTGATCTGGAAACCTGCATTCAGATGTCGGGACGAATGCAATCCGCAGTCGAAGACCCGATCATGCTGAACGGCACCGGAGTTTACATGTCCTGCTCCATTGGTTTCTGCCTCAGCAGCAATGCCCCCGACGGTTCTGCGACAGACTGGTGCGACGCTGCAAACAACGCGCTGCAGGAGGCACAGCAAAACGGGCCCTCGACGATTCGTGCCTTTTCGTCCGAAACACGTCGCAGAGCTCAGGTCAGAACCAATCTGCGCAGGGAATTTGACGCTGCGTTGGAAAGTGGTGAAATTCGTCCATGGTTTCAACCTCAGATCTCGACAGATACCGGGCGCGTGCCCGGGTTTGAGGCGTTGGCCCGCTGGGAACATCCGACAAAGGGCGTGTTGGGTCCCAATGTCTTTCTATCCTTTGCTGAACAGGCCGAGTTGATGGGTAAACTGGGACAGGCGATGCGGCATCACGCCTTTTCCGCAATGCGCGAATGGGATCGCGCCGGTCTGATTGTGCCACGCATCGGTATCAACTTCTCGTCGGACGAGTTGCGCGACCCAGGATTGATCGACCGCTTGAAATCGGAACTGGATCAATTCGATCTGACGCCGGACAGATTGGCGGTCGAGGTGTTGGAGACCGTGTTTTCCAGACGGCCGGATGACGTAATCACCCGCAATGTCACGGGCCTGGCCGCGATGGGGTGTTGCATTGATCTGGATGATTTTGGCACAGGGCATGCCTCGATCGCGTCAATCAAGCGGTTCAATGTGTCCCGGATAAAAATCGACCGCTCTTTTGTGACAAAGGCCGACCAGGACCCAAGCCAGCAGCAGCTGGCCAGCGCAATTCTGACCATGGCAGAACGGTTGAATCTGGAAACACTCGCAGAAGGTGTCGAGACGCCAGGGGAACATGCCTTGATGGCGCAATTGGGATGTGACCATGTTCAGGGGTTCGGTATCGGCAAGCCCATGCCTTTTGAAAAAACTAAGAACTGGATCACATCTCATCGCGACAAGATAGACGGAATGCCCAAAATCGGACGGCAAACGGGCTAAAGAACCAAAAACTGCGCCACAGAAGACCGATCCGTGACGAAATGACGAGCGATTCCGCTTGACCTTTGGGCCTGCACTCTGTTGAACCCTGCGGGTGTCTTTCACTGCTCAAGGTGGCTGTCCCAGATGGACGATCAGAACAAGAATCTCATCCTCGCAACCGCGCTCAGCTTTCTCGTGATCCTGGTCTGGTTCGTGCTGTTCCCTCCTCCGGAACCCACACCAACCACGGAGCAGGCTGAAATCGCCAGCATCGAAGGGAATGAGGTTCAGGCGCCCAGCGCCGCCGATACCGGCACCGTCGGCGAAGCTACTGCGACCGCCACCGAAGCCGAACCCGAAGCCGAGGCGCCCCGGGTCAGCATCGACACGCCCCGTCTGACTGGTAGCCTGTCGCTTGCCGGTGGCCGAATTGATGAGTTGTCGCTGAAAGACTACAAGGTTTCACTGGCCGAGGATTCTCCGATCGTCGAGCTTCTGTCCCCGGTTGGAAGTGAATCCGCATATTATGCCCTTTATGGCTGGGCCCCCGGCGCAGGCTTGTCGGCCACGGACGTTCCCGGCCCGAACACCCTTTGGACGCTTGAGCAGGGCGAAACTCTGGGTGTTGACGCACCGATTACTCTGGCCTGGGATAATGGAAACGGCCTCACCTTCCGCCGCACCATTGCCGTGGATGAAAACTACATGTTCTCTGTCACTCAGTCGGTCGAGAACGCCACAGACGCCGAGGTCGGCATGGCCCCTTACGGTATCCTCGCACGCCACGGTATCGGCGAAGACGGTGACCTGCCGGGCCTGAAGAATTTCTTCATTCTTCATGAAGGCGTTATGGTCATGGCTGACGGCGTTCTGGATGAGATCGACTACGGCGATGTACGCGATTTCGATATCGATCCCGATGAACGCGCGCAGGCAGAGGTCTATCAGGTTAAAGAAGGCGGCTGGGTCGGGTTCACTGATCACTACTGGATGACCACCCTGATCCCGGCCGAGGGCGCTGCTTTCAAGACCGCTGCCAAGTACGACTCACGTCGCAAGATTTACCAGACAGAAACAGTACTGCCGACCCTTACAGTCGCGCCCGGCGCCACGGAAGAGGTCACGACAAGACTGTTCGCCGGTGCCAAGGAATGGGAAACCATCCGAGAGTATCAGGCAGAAGGTGTTCAGAAGTTCATCGACAGCATCGACTGGGGGTGGTTCTACTTCCTGACCAAGCCGATCTTCTGGCTGCTGCACAACATCAATGCCCTGATCGGAAACATGGGTTGGTCGATCATCGGCCTGACGCTGATCATCAAGGCAATCCTGTTCCCGCTGGCCTTCAAGTCCTACGTCTCGATGGCGAAGATGAAGGAATTGCAGCCGCAGATGGAAGCCCTGAAAGAGGCCGCAGGCGACGACCGTCAGAAGATGCAGCAGGGCATGATGGAGCTGTACAAAAAGGAAAAGGTAAACCCTGCCGCGGGTTGTTTGCCAATTCTGTTGCAGATTCCAATCTTCTTCTCGTTGTACAAGGTTATTTTCGTGACGATCGAACTGCGTCAGGCCCCATGGTTCGGCCCGTTCCAGGACCTGAGCGCGCCGGATCCGACATCGATCATGAATTTCTTTGGCTGGCTGCCTTGGGCCGGCCCGCAGCCTGACACCCTGATGGCGTTGATCTTCATCGGTATTCTGCCGCTGCTGCTGGGTATCTCGATGTGGCTGCAGCAGAAGCTGAACCCGGCACCAACTGACCCAACGCAGGCAATGATCTTTGCCTGGATGCCTTGGGTCTTCATGTTCATGCTGGGTAGTTTCGCAAGTGGCCTGGTCGTATACTGGATTGCGAACAACACGATCACGTTCACGCAGCAATATCTGATCATGCGCAGCCAAGGCTACAAGCCGGATGTGTTCGCAAACATCAAGTCCGGTTTCAAGCGGACGCCAAATACGGACAACAAATGAGCGGAACGGTTTCAGGCCTTTGGCGCCACCCGATCAAAAGCCACGGGCGTGAAGCCCTGAGCCAAGTCACAGTCATCCCCGGGCAAACCATGCCCGGGGATCGCGTTTGGGCGGTCGCTCATGAGGCGGCCAAAACCGATGGTTCGAACTGGGCCCCCTGTTTCAATTTCAGCCGCTGTTCGAAAGCGCCGCAGCTGATGGCCATTTCGGCAGAATTACTGGGCGACCGGGTCACATTGCGCCACCCACAGCGACCGGAATTGACTTTTGAACCTGATACGGAGCAGGAAGTCTTTCTGGATTGGGTAAAGCCGCTTATGCCTGCGGATCGTGCTGCATCTGCCCGGATCGTTCGGGTTCCCGGGCGCGGCATGACCGACAGCGATTTCCCGTCGATCAGCCTGTGCAACATGGCATCGCACCGCGCAGTCGAACAGAAACTGGGCCAGACTCTGTCCATTGATCGGTGGCGCGGCAATATCTGGTTCGAAGGTCTGCCGTTGTGGGATGAGTTTGACTGGCTGGGCCGTGACGTTCGCATTGGCGAGGCCGTGCTTCGCGTACGCGAGCGGATCACGCGTTGTATGGCCACCACCGCCAATCCCGAAACCGGCGAGCGGGACGCGGACACGCTGCGCGCCCTGAACAGCTGGGATCATCAGGATTTCGGCGTTTACGCCGAGGTCATCAAAGGCGGCGAAATCCGCGTCAACGATGAGGTGCAGGTGCTATGACCACACTACCCTTCCCTCTGGTCGAAGACCCTGATGAATTCGCCATGGAACAAGGCCGCAAACTGTTTGCAGGCCCTTCCGAGTTCGTCAAAGGCGTTGTCGCCATGAACGGTCTGCCTGCCCCTGACCGGTTGGAAGTCTGTTTTGCAGGGCGCTCGAACGTGGGCAAGTCCAGCCTGATCAATGCCTTGACCGGCACGAAGGGTCTGGCCCGCGCATCCAACACACCCGGTCGCACGCAAGAGATAAACTTTTTCACCCAAGGCCCGGAACTCTATCTCGTGGACCTGCCGGGCTATGGTTATGCAAATGCGCCGGTGAAAGTGGTCGAGAAGTGGCAGAAGCTGCTGAAACAATATCTCAGTGGGCGCCAGACGCTGCGCCGTGCCTTTGTCCTGATTGACTCACGCCACGGTGTAAAACCGGTCGATGACGAAATCATGAAGCTGCTGGACACCAGCGCCGTGACGTTTCAATGCGTGCTGACCAAGGCAGACAAGGTCAAAGCCAACGAGCGCGAGAAGGTGCTGGAACAAACCCGGGCCGCGTTGTCCAAGCATCCCGCAGCCTTTCCGGAAATTGTGCTTACGTCTTCCGAGAAGGGCGATGGCATCGCGACCCTGCGGTCCATCATTGCGCATCTGGAATAGCTTCGCCCTTGGCAGCGTGGGGTAAAGGTCCTAACACGGTTTTCCAGAAGGACTTTAGCAATGAAGACACGAGATATGAACCGGGACTGGATCGCCACCGCAGCCACACTCAATAGCGCCCTGCCCTATCTGCAGCGCTATGATGGAGCCATTGTCGTCATCAAACTTGGCGGTCACGCCATGGGCAGCGACGAGGCGATGGAAAGCTTTGCCCGGGACGTGGTTTTGATGCGCCAGGTCGGTGTGAACCCGGTGGTCGTCCACGGCGGTGGTCCGATGATCAATGCAATGCTGGGCAAGCTGGACATTCAATCCGATTTCGTGAACGGCAAACGTGTGACCGACAAGGCCACGGTTGAAGTGGTCGAAATGGTTCTGTCCGGCCTCGTGAACAAACGCATCGTTCAGGCGATCAATGATCAGGGGGGGTCGGCCGTGGGCCTGTCTGGCAAGGACGCAAGCCTGATGGTCTGCGATCAGACAGATGCGTCGCTGGGCTTTGTCGGCACTCCTGCCGAGATGAATCCGAAGATCCTGCATGATCTGTTTTCCCATGACGTAATCCCGGTCATTGCGCCGCTTGGTGCGGGCCGCGACGGCGAGACATTCAACGTAAATGGTGACACGGCAGCCGGGGCGATTGCCTCAGCTCTCAAGGCAGACCGTCTGTTGCTGCTGACGGATGTTTCAGGTGTCAAGAACGCTGCGGGTGACGTTGTGACCGAACTGAAGGCCGGTCAGATAAGGGAAATGACCCGCGAAGGCACTATTGCAGGCGGTATGATACCAAAGACAGAAACCGCGCTGGACGCCCTACACAGCGGCGTGCGGGCGGTTGTCATATTGGACGGGCGTGCACCGAATGCCGTGCTGCTGGAGCTGTTCACGGAACATGGGGCCGGGTCACTGATACGTCCGGACTGATCCCCGCACGAGAGGAGGAGACATGACACATCTTGCACAGCCTTCCTCTGATCCTGACGTTACGCCTTATGAACAGGTTGAAAACGCCGCCAGCCATGCAGGGTTGATGGTCATGGGCGCGCTGCATCCTCGCCACGTTGCAGCCAAACAACTGGACACCGGAACCCTGATCCTGTTGGGGGCCGGCGCAGACTTCTGGCCCGTACTGAAAGCCTCACCAGAATGGCACCGGCCCGACCCCGTAGACCGATGGTCGAAAAGGGTGGTCAATCAGATGGCCGTGGCGCTCGGCGCCCAGGCGTATTTTCCGTTTGGCGGCCCCCCGTACATCCCATTTATCGACTGGGCGCTCAAATCAGGACGTACGTTCAGCAGCCCGGTCGGCGCACTGGTGCATGATACCGTTGGCATGATGATTTCCTATCGGGGCGCACTGCATTTTGCCGAAGAATTCGCCATCCCAGACCCCTCCGGGGTATCGCCTTGCGAAACCTGCGCCGCGCCTTGCACGACGACCTGTCCGGTCAGCGCCCTGAACGCGCAGGACTTCTACAACATCGGTGGCTGCCACGACCATCTTGACACTTCTGAAGGTCAGACCTGCATGTCTGGTGGGTGTCTGGCCCGCCTTGCGTGCCCCCTCAGTACAGGCGCAGGGCGCGACCCCGAACAATCGGCCCATCATATGAGAGCCTTTCATCCGTCATGACCCGAACTCTGATCCTGACACGTCATGCGAAGTCCAGCTGGGATAACCCGGGTCTTGGTGATCATGAACGCCCTCTTAACAAACGTGGACGAAAGTCTGCCCCGGCCATCGCTGCTTGGTTGCGGCAAAACGGCTGGCTCCCGGATGAAATCTTGTGCTCGACGTCAACCCGTACCCGTGAGACATGGGATCGGATGGGCTTGCAGGCCGATAAAACCTGTTTTCACAGCGCGCTCTACCACGCTGATTCAGAGGTCATGTTGCGAGAGCTTTCGGGCGCTACGGAACCGACTGTGTTGATGCTGGGCCACAATCCCGGGATTGCCGATTTCGCCGACCGTCTGGTGCGACAACCGCCTGATCACATACGCTTTTTCGATTATCCAACCTGTGCAACAACTGTTTTGGCATTCGACGAAAACAGCTGGGCCGAAGTCAAATGGCGCACCGGGACAGTGCTGGGGTTCACCATCCCACGCGACTTGATCGAATAGAAAAAGGCGGGGCAATACCCCGCCTTCGCTCTTTCAGTCCTTGTGTGGATCAATGACCCAGAATCTGGCTCAGGAAGAGTTTGGTCCGCTCGCTTTTCGGGTTGTTGAAGAACTCTTCGGGTTCGTTCTGCTCCACGATCTGACCGGCATCCATAAAGATCACGCGGTTGGCGACCTGGCGGGCAAAACCCATCTCGTGGGTTACACACAGCATGGTCATGCCTTCTTCGGCCAGTTCGATCATGGTGTCGAGCACCTCTTTGATCATCTCGGGGTCCAGCGCCGATGTCGGTTCATCGAACAACATGATACGCGGCATCATGCACAGGCTTCGGGCAATCGCCACACGCTGCTGCTGACCACCCGAAAGCTGACCGGGAAACTTGTCGGCCTGTTCGGGAATTTTCACCTTTTCCAGGAAGTGCATGGCGCGCTCTTCGGCCTCTTTCTTGGGCGTCTTGCGCACCCAGATCGGGGCCAGCGTGCAGTTTTCCAGAATGGTCAGGTGCGGGAACAGGTTGAAGTGCTGGAACACCATGCCAACCTCGGACCGGATCTTGTCGATGTTCTTCAGATCATTCGACAGCTCGATTCCGTCCACCACAATGGTGCCTTGCTGGTGTTCCTCCAGCGCGTTCAGGCAACGAATCAGGGTGGATTTGCCCGAGCCCGACGGGCCCGCGATCACGATCCGCTCGCCCTGATTGACGGTCAGATTGATGTCGCGAAGCACGTGGAAAGACCCGTACCACTTGTTCATTTGGTTGATGTCGATGGCGATTTCGTCGCTCACCTGCATCTTGGAGCGGTCGATTTCGCGGTCAATTGCAAGTTCAGACATGCGTTGAACTCCTTAACGATGATCGGTGGCAAGGCGACGCTCGAGCCACTGTGAATATTGAGAGATGCCGTAGCAGACGACGAAGAACAGAAGCGCAGCAAAGCCCAGAAGCTCCCAGTAAACGCCGTTCCATTCGGTCGACGCCAGGATGGGACCCCGGATCATGCCCACAAGATCGAACATCGAGATGACCGAAACCAGTGTCGTATCCTTGAACAGGCCCACGGCCACGTTCACGATCCCGGGGATCGAGATCTTCAGGGCCTGCGGCAGGATGATAAGCCGCATTGCCTGCGGGTAATCCAGCCCAAGGCTATCTGCCGCCTCGTACTGCCCCCGCGGAAGCGCTGCCAGACCGCCGCGGATCACCTCGGCGATATAGGCGGATGAGAACATGGTGATCATGATCACGACGCGCAGGAACAGGTCGACCGTGCTGTCAGGCGGGAAGAAATACGCCAGCATCACCGAAGCCACGAACAGCAGCGTGATCAAAGGCACGCCGCGGATGAATTCGATAAAGATGACGCAGACCCACTTGATCAGCGGCATGTTCGACTGTCGCCCCAGGGCCAGTGCGATCCCGAGTGGCACCGACAGCGAAACACAGGTCACGCCCAGCATCATGTTCAGCATGAAACCACCCAGATCACGGCTGGGAACGGCCGTCAGCCACGCATTATCTGATGCACCTTCCGGGATCAGGGCTCCACCGACTTTCCAGATGACCAGGGCGGTCACGATTGCTCCGAAGAACCCTGCAGCAAAGCTGTTGTTGCCCAGCTTCTGGAAAACGCCACCGGCAGCAACGCAGCCGACAAGTGCAACCAGAGGAACAAGGATCGTGCCACCCCAGATCAGCCAGAACGCCAGGAAGGGATAGACCGCAGTGAACAACAGCATCTTGCGGGGCAGGTCAAAGAACAGCACCGGGGCAATGGCCACCAGCATCAGCACAAAAGCCAGATTCGGGCGCCAAAAAGCATCGGTGGGGTACTTGAACCCATAGATCAGCTGAGGCCAGCGTTCCGTCAGAACCGCGAAACAGGCTCCGGTCTTATCCCCCAGAATCTCGCGGCACTCTGCCAGCGAGTTGGCATTCCACACTCCGTTCAGAATCCATGGCAGGGTATTCTTGAGAAGAATGTAGATCAGGATCAGTGACAGCACCGTCAGGATTGAGTTGGCGACCCCTGAAAACAGGTTCTCACGCAGCCATTTGATGACACCCGTCTCATTCGCCGGCGGCGGAGAGGGCGGGATTGTGCCTTCGGCCACGAAGGCGATCGGGTTTGTTGCTTGATCACTCATGGCTCAGCGCTCCTTCAGCTTGACGGAAGCGTTGTAGATGTTCATCCCCGTCGAAATCAGCAATGAAGCTGTGAGATAGAACAACATCAGCAGCAGAACGCATTCGATCGCTCGACCGGTCTGGTTCAGGGTGATACCACCCAGTGTCGCGGTGATATCCGCATAGCCAACAGCAATCGCAAGAGACGAGTTCTTGGTGATGTTCAGATACTGTGAGATCAGCGGCGGGATGATAACCCGCAATGCCTGGGGCAGGATGACCAGTTTCATGATCCGTCCCTGACGCAAGCCCAGCGCGGCTGCGGCCTCGGTCTGACCTTTGCTGATCGCCTGAATACCCGCGCGCACGTTTTCCGCGATAAAGGCTCCGGTGTAAATCGACAGGGCGAACCACAACGCAATCAGCGGGCCGCCTGCATTCAGTCCACCGCTGAAGTTAAAGCGCTTCAGCTCGGGGACGTCCCAGGTCAGGCCCATGATGACCATCAACAGCACCAACGGCACCAGCCAGATTGCCAGTTTCGGCAACAGCGTCGCGGGACGCTCGCCGGTTTCTTCCTGTTTCTTCGTTGCGCGTTTTTCAACTTCGCCACTGACAAACCAAGATCCGATCAGAACGGCGATGACCAGCAACCAGTTCAGGGCTGCCGATGCAAACACGCCACTGGCGAATTCAGGACGCGGGAAATAAATGCCCCGGTTGGTAAAGGCAAAAGAACCAAACAGCATCGATGACGTCGGGTTTTCCCCACGGAACTCGCTTGGCGGCGGCAGCACAGCCGTCATGATCGTGAAGATGATGATGATCCAGATCAGCACCGGTATGTTCCGGAAGATCTCGACATATACCGCCATCAGCTTCGATACGAGCCAGTTGTTCGACAGTCTCAGAACACCCGCGATCACACCAAAAATCGTTGCTGTAATACAAGCCAGAAAGGCGACAAGCAGTGTGTTCAGCAAACCTACGAGCGCTGCGCGTGCATGTGATGACTGACTGTCATATTCTACAAGACGCTGGTTGATGTCATACCCGGCGGAATCGCCGAGGAAAGAGTAGGAAATATTGAGCCCTGCGGCCCTGAGGTTCTGGATCAGGTTGTTGCCCAGATACCAGATCGAAAGCGCAATAACGATGGCCGCAATCACCTGAAATGTAAGAGAGCGATAGCGGGTATCGTTTATGAGCATAGACAACCGAAAATCTGCTTTCGGTGGGTCAGTCATAGTCGACATATTTTGGGATCCCCGTGGCTTGCGAGCTGTTAAATATCGGCGAGGTTTTCCCCGCTCTGCATCTGCCCGCAGCAATTTATTGTAGAAGAGGGCGCAGGTTGCCCTGCGCCCTCTTCCATTGATGTCTTAGCGGAACGGAGGCGAGTAAAGCAGACCACCTTCGGTCCACTGTGCGTTCAGGCCTCGCGCCAAACCGATCGGTGTTTCTTCACCGATGTTCTTGGCGAAGATTTCACCATAGTTACCACCAGCTTTGATCGCTTTGGCAGCCCAGTCCGCGTCCAGACCCAGCATTTCACCCAGAGTGCCTTCTGTACCCAGCAGGCGGTTGATTTCCGGGTTGTCGGTGCCGGCGCTCAGTTCGTCGATGTTTGCCGATGTCACGCCCAGCTCTTCAGCCGAAACCAGTGCGTTCAGAGTCCAGCGCACGACGTCGCCCCACTCGTGGTCGCCATGACGGACCAGCGGGCCCAGCGGCTCTTTCGAGATGATTTCGGGCAGCAGGATGTGCTCGTCCGGCGCTTCGAAGGTGGCACGAGTTGCAGCCAGACCCGATGCGTCGGTGGTGTAAACGTCACATGCACCAGCCAGGTACTGCTGCTGCGCTTCGGCGTTGGTTTCGATCGGAACCGGCTCGTAGCTGATGTTGTTGGCACGGAAGAAATCGGCCAGGTTCAGCTCGGTGGTGGTACCAGTCTGGATGCAGACACGGGCACCGTCCAGTTCTTTGGCAGAGCTGACGCCCAGCGCTTTGGGAACCATGAAGCCCTGACCGTCATAATAGTTCACGCCGGTGAATTCGAACTTCAGGTCAACATCGCGGCTGAAGGTCCAGGTGGTGTTCCTTGCCAGCATGTCGATCTCGCCCGAGGCCAGAGCGGTAAAGCGTGTCTTACCAGTGGTCGGAACGAATTCAACGGCGTTGGCGTCGCCCAGAACGGCAGCAGCAACAGCGCGGCACAGCGATACGTCAAAGCCCTGCCATTCGCCATTTGCGTCGGGCGCAGCAAAACCAACCAGACCGGTGGTCACACCACAATTCAGCTTGCCGCGTGCTTTAACGTCGTCAACGGTCCCTGCCATGGCTGCGCCAGCAGCAAGACCGGCAATCGTTGCCGCGCCCAAGATTACGGATTTTTTCATTTTTACCTCTTCCTGATTTTCCGCCCCGTCCGAGACGGCTCTGCCCGGCAAGTGGATGCCGGATAGGTTACCCCAAAGGTGTCTCCCCTTTAGTGGCACTGAGTTTGGGCGTATTCATAAACAAACGTCAAGAGCCGGATCATCGAAAACGATGGATCAGGCCCCAAGCTATTTACAGATTTGCTCAAAAATCAGGAATTAAGGATCAAACCGATAGGTCAAAGAAGCGTTTGGCATGCATGAAGGCCGCTTTCTTGGCCTCGGCAACCTCATGGGCTTCTTCGTCATGGCCCCATTGTTCAATCTGCCAGGTTTCATCCAACCTAGAAATGCGCCATATCTCGTCCGGTTTGCGCCAGTTCATGGCGACCGCAAAGCCAAGAATCAATGACCCCGACAAACTGACCAGATCGTGAAAAGCGGCCAGTTGGAACGCATCCAGCCCACGCACCCGAGACCGCAATGTCGCCAGGGCAGTTCCCGACTGCGGTTGATGCAGTACGCCGGCAACCGGAACCAGACGGGCGGACAGCGCGGTCTCGGCCCAATCCAGGGCGGGGTCCCATTCGGCGGTCTGGCGATCCTGCAACTCTTGCGGATGGGTTGCGCGATAACACAACAAATCAGAGTCGCCATAGTCGGCCAGCATGTCGGCAACCTCCCCGTGCTGGATGCGGACTTTGTCAATCGCTGCATTTGCAGAACGGGTGAACGGCATTTCTGCGGGATCAACCTCTTTTTCCTGGGCGTCCCATTCCGCTGCGACCGCTTCGGCCATGGGACGGGTTGGCAGGATCAATCCTGCCTTGGCGGGTGTTTTGACACGGCGGCCATCAAGCTCAACTGTAAACCCGCCATCGGCCTCGACTACGGTGCTGTTTTTCCAAAAGCGCTTCGGTTTCCAGTCGCTCATGTTCTAGTCCCACATCCCGGCCAGCGCATTTGGCAACTGGTCAAAGGTTTCGATAGTGCAAGAGGCAGCGGTCAAAGCCGATCGGTCATGATAGCCCCAGGTTACGCCGATGCCACGAACTCCGGCAGCCGCAGCCATATCCATGTCATAGCTCGTATCGCCGATCATCACTGCACAGGCCGGATCGACCCCGGTTTCCGCCAATGCGGTCTGCACCATGGACGGATGCGGCTTTGAAGGGTGGTGATCCGCGACTTGCCGGGTCACGAAATACGCTTCCAACCCGTGCGCTTCGATCAGCGCGTCCAACCCGCGCTGCGACTTGCCGGTTGCCACGCCAAGAAGCACGTCGGGCACGGCGTACAATGCTTCAATTGCCTCTCTTGCGCCGGGGTACAGCGGCGAACTTGCCGCGCCCAAGTCAAGCCGATGGGCGTGATAAGCCTCCTTGTATCCTTCGACCAGATCGTTCTGGACCGAAAGAGGCTGTTCCGGCACCAACCGCGCGATAGCGTGCGGCAGCGACAAGCCGACAATGGACAGGATCGCCTCACGCGTCGGAACCGGCACGGACACGGCCTGAAAGCTGGTGGTCATGGAGTGAACAATGCTGCCCTGACTGTCGACCAGGGTACCATCGACGTCGAACAGGACCAGCCGCAAGGGTGCGCTCATTGCAGCTCCTCAAACGGGTCGTCAGTCGCCAGATCTTCGCTCCATCCGAACGTATCCCAGCTGTGTTTCATATGCTCGGGCAGGGGCGCCGTCACCGTCACCGGTTTCCGCGTCATCGGATGCAGGAAGGACAGCCGCCTTGCGTGCAAATGCAGCTTTTTGCTGATGACCCCGCCCAATTGCGCACCCCATCCGTCGCCAAGGTTTTCCTGACCCGAACCGCCGTATTTTCCGTCGCCTATGATCGGATGCCCGATTGCGGCCATATGAGCCCGCAATTGGTGCGTACGTCCGGTGATCGGCTCCATCGCCACCCATGCAGCGCGGCTGGCAACCCGATAGAGGGTTGCGTAATGCGTATGCGCGCGTTTCGCGCCCGGAGTGCTGTCAATTTCGCTCATATGCACGGGGATCATCTTTTCACCCTCACCGTGCTTGCCATGACCCGGCGCTTTGACAAGGCCGGTTTTGATCTCACCCAGGTACGGTGTCGGAACACCGGCAACCAGCGCCCAGTAGATCTTGCGCGTATCACGATGACGGAAGGCGGCCGTCAGACCCTTGGCGGCCTCCCGCGTGCGGGCCAGCAGCAAAACACCTGACGTGTCCTTGTCCAATCTATGGACCAGCCGAGGGTTCTCGTCATAGCCGAACCGCAATGCTTCGGACAGGCTGTCAACATGTCGCGTCTGCCCGCTACCGCCTTGCACCGGCAAGCCATGCGGCTTGTTCAGGGCCAGAATGTGATCGTCACGATAGATCACGCAGGACTGGATCATCCTGGCATCCGCATCCGAGATACGATGTTTGACCTCAGCCGGTTTGTGATCGGCATCCGGAAGGGGCGGCACGCGAACCACCTGCCCTACCTCTAGTCGGGTCGAGGCCTTGGCGCGGCTTCCGTCAACACGCAATTCTCCCTTGCGGCACATTTTTTCAATGCGGCCCTGGCTGACATGCGGAAACAGGCGGCGCAGCCAACGGTCTACACGCTGGTCCCCATCCCCTTCAGCGACTGTAATCATCTGTACGCCACTCATGCCATTACCCCTTGTTCCGCGCGGGTGATCCGCCCGGATTGCGTGTTTACCCGTGTCCCAGAAATCATGGGCGTCTGTCGCGCGCAACGCGGCAAGAGTCAAGGTATCTGGCTGTGGTTCTCAGATGTTCGAGAAGTTGCCGTGTCGCCCTGCTCCATCCCGAAACCGGCCAGCCCCAGCGGTACCTTCTCGGCGAATGGCGTCCAACCCGTTGGCCCATTCTGCCTTCAGCGCGTCACGTACCGGCATTCCATGTGTTTCAATGATTGATCGGCGGTCTGCACGAACGGCCTCTTGTGGAAAACGGGCTATTTCATGGGCCACTTTTTCGGCTGCACTGCGTGCTGTGCCATGTGAGACGACCTTTTCCGCCAGCCCAATCCTGCAACACTCTTCAGCTTCGACCTTGCGCCCGGTCAGAGCAATCTCTAACGCCTTGCCCTGCCCCACCAGACGCGGCAACCTGACCGAGCCACCATCCATCAGGGTAATCCCCCAACGGCGGCAAAAAACACCCAAGTAAGCCGTTTCCGCCATGACCCGGATATCGCACCACAAGGCAAGCTCCATTCCTCCGGCCACTGCCGCACCCTCAATCGCGCCAATGACGGGCTTCGAAAGCTCCAGCCGCGAAGGCCCCATGGGCCCCAGCGTTGAAGGGGCCGACCCGATGGGGAAGCTGTGTTTGTCGAAATATGCTTCGCGTCGCTCGGGATCGGCCAGCGATGCGGCAAGTTTCAGATCCCACCCTGCACAGAAATTGCCACCTTTGCCCCAGAATACCGCAGCCTTGGCCGAACTGGCCTCAAAACTCAGAAATGCCTCAACCAGAGCCTCGGCATGTTCCGTATCAACAGCATTCCGCGCATCCGGCCTGTCGTGAATGACGGTCCAGACACTCTCGGATTTTTCGATTGAAACCGGCATACCAAGCCCTCCCCTGCAAGCGTTGACCCGAGGGAAGCGTCCAATTTCAATCCTGTCGCCTGTGACGCCGCGGAAGGTCCACAACTGACCCTGCGTAACTAGCTGTTCCGCTGCGTCCGCAACTTGGCAAAGTAATCGAGGCGCTTCTTCAACTCACGCTCAAACCCACGTTCGACCGGTTGATACAGAACCGGGCGTTTCATTGTCTCGGGGAAGTAGTCCTGACCGGAAAACCCGTCCTCGGCATCATGGTCATAGGCATAGCCTGCACCATATCCTTGATCCTTCATCAAAGAGGTCGGCGCGTTCAGGATATGCTTGGGCGGTGGCTCGCTGCCGGATTGCTTGGCCAATCGCATTGCCGCCTTGTAGCCGACATAGGTGCCGTTGGATTTTGGCGCCAGGGCTAGATAGACCAGCGCCTGAGCAAGCGCCAACTCTCCTTCCGGGGAACCCAGACGTTCGTAGGTTTCCCACGATTGCAAGCAAATGGCCTGCGCCTGTGGATCGGCCAAGCCTATATCCTCGACGGCCATGCGTGTGATCCTGCGTGCAAGATACCTTGGGTCCTCGCCCCCGGTCAGCATGCGCGCAAACCAATACAAAGCCGCATCCGGGTCAGAGCCGCGCACCGATTTGTGCAGGGCCGAGATCAGGTTGTAATGCTCATCACCAGACTTGTCGTACTTCGCAGCCCGCCGCATCAATCGCGTCGACAGCGCATCGGGGCCCAGCGGCGCATCCACCTTCCACGCCGAAACCTGTTCGATCAGGTTCAGCAAAGCCCGACCGTCGCCATCGGCCATCTCCTGCAACGCATCGCGTGCGGCAGGCGTCAATGGCAACGCACGGTTCAGCTCTTTTTCGGCCCGCTGGGTCAGGCGCTCCAGATCGGCAAGGCTGAGCCGTTCCAGCACCAGCACCTGCGACCGGCTGAGCACAGCGGCATTCAGTTCAAAGGACGGGTTCTCGGTCGTTGCGCCGACCAACAGGATGGTGCCGTCTTCCATATGGGGCAGAAACCCGTCTTGCTGTGCCTTGTTGAAGCGGTGGATCTCGTCCACGAACAACAACGTGCCCTGCCCGTTCTGGCGGCGGATTTTGGCGGACTCGAAGACTTTCTTCAGATCCGGCACACCGGTAAAGATCGCACTGATCTGAACGAAGTGCAGATCGGTTTCCTGTGCCAACAGCCGTGCAATCGTCGTCTTTCCAACTCCGGGTGGGCCCCAGAAGATCAGGCTGGATAAACTACCTGCCGCCAGCATAACACCCAGCGGGGCTTCGGGGCCCAGCACCTGTTCCTGCCCGATCACTTCGGCCAGGGATCGAGGCCGCAACCGGTCAGCCAGAGGCCGGTGTGGGGAAGCGGCGGGTTCTGCCGCCCCGGCATCGAACAGATCACTCACAGGTCACAACCGGAACCGCAAAGAGACTGACCGCCCCCCGCGCATAAGACCCATCTGTACGCGCCGGCCCGGATCGGTCAGCGCGGTTTCAACGTCCCGTGGGCGCTGAATTTCTTCAGAATTGATGCTTTCAAGAATATCCCCGGGTCGCAAACCCGCGCGGCCGCCATATGGGCCGGGATCGACAACAACGACACCAGTCTGGGACAGCGACAAGCCCATATTGGAAATCACTGCCGGATTGACCCGAGATACCACCAGCCCCGGCAGAACAGTGCCATCATCCAGCGTCGTTTCTTCGGCGGCAGGAACATCAGGGGCTTTGATCAGGGCCACCTCAACCTTATCGCTCTGCTCACCACGCAAGCGGGTCAGAACCGATGTCCCACCCACCCCGGCAACAGACATCCGAAACTTCATCTCGGCGGGCGAATTCACCTCGTCCCCGTCCACATGAGTGACGACATCCCCTACGCGCAACCCGGCATCACGCAGCGGGCTGAGCTCATGCAGGTCAGAGATCACAACGCCCAACGGGATCGCCAGACCAAGGGATTCCGCGATATCCGCGCTCATGTGTTGACCCGACATGCCCGCCCATGGGCTGACGAAACTGTCATTTCCTTGCTGCGCCTGCTTCAGAAACTCCTCCACCAGATTTGCCGGGATGGCAAAGCCGATGCCATTTGATCCACCCGACCGGGTCAGAATTGAGGTGTTGATCCCGATAAGAAGGCCATTCACATCGATCAATGCCCCACCAGAGTTACCCGGGTTGATTGCCGCATCTGTCTGAATGAAATAGCCGCGCGCATTCCCTGTTGCGGTTCCGGTGCGCGCCAGCCCTGAGATAATGCCGGACGACACCGTCTGCCCCACCCCGAATGGATTTCCGATGGCCAGGGCCAGCTCTCCAACCTCGACCAGATCGGAATCGCGCAAGGTCAGGGAAGGCAGGTCTTCTGCCTCTTCCAGACGTAGGATCGCTATGTCGCTTTCCTCATGACCCAGCACAACCTTGGCCGAGAACTCGCGTCGATCCGTCGTAACAACCCGAATCTCGGTCGCGGACCCGACCACGTGATAGTTGGAAACAACGTAACCATCGTCAGACAAAATAACCCCGGAGCCCAGCGAGTTCTGCACCCGCTGGCGTGGTTCTCCAAAACCCCGGCCAAAGAAATCCTGAAAGAACGGATCCGAGAAAAACGGGTTTGCCCGGTCCTGCCGGACGATCTTGGCATAGATGTTCACCACCGCCGGTGAGGCTTGCTTGACGACTGGGGCAAACCCCAGGGAAATCTCTGTTTGTGACTGCGGAACTTTCGTTTCAGCATTACCTTGCGTGGCGCAGGTCAAAGCAACAAGGGTCAGCATCGCGCGGATCATGGCGGCTCCGTTTTTTTGATTGGCTCAGATATGCTGACACCCAATCCGAATTGCAAGTCGGCGCGTCAGTGTGCCCTGTCACATGTCCCGGTAAGCTTGAACGAAAAAACCTCCGCCCGGCTTCCCGAACGGAGGTTGTATTCTGACATTGGTCAGATCTTATTCTTCTGCGGCCTCTTCAGCGGCAACGCGGGCTTTGTCAGCCGCGCCTTTGGCGTCCAGATCACGGTCAACGAATTCGATGATCGCCATCGGGGCCATGTCGCCATAGCGGAAGCCTGCTTTCAGGATGCGGACATAACCGCCCTGACGCTCGGCATAGCGGGGGCCCAGAACTTCGAACAGCTTGGCGACGTCTTTGTCTTCTTTCAGCTGCGATGCGGCCTGACGGCGGGCGTGCAGGTCGCCGCGTTTGCCCAGAGTGACCAGCTTTTCGATGATCGGGCGCAGTTCTTTTGCCTTGGGCAGAGTTGTCTTGATCTGCTCATGTTCAATGAGCGAGCCAGCCATGTTCGCAAACAGAGCCTTGCGGTGCTCATGAGTACGGTTCAGGCGGCGGTAACCACGTGCGTGACGCATTTTCTAGTTCCTTCTTCAGCGTTTTGCTTTGTCTGGCCGGCGATGCGTGTCACCGGCTCTCCTTGGGGCGTGAATGCCCATTTTGTCCCCGGAAACCCGGGCATTGGGGAAGACGCGCTTAGAACGCGTCTTCGAATTTTTTGGCAAGATCTTCGATGTTGTCGGGCGGCCAGTCCTCGACATCCATGCCGAGGTGCAGACCCATACCGGACAGCACTTCCTTGATCTCGTTCAGCGACTTGCGGCCGAAGTTCGGGGTGCGCAGCATCTCGGCTTCGGTCTTCTGGATCAGGTCGCCGATGTAAACGATGTTGTCGTTCTTCAGGCAGTTTGCCGAACGGACCGACAGTTCCAACTCGTCCACCTTCTTCAGGAGCAGCGGGTTGAATTCCAGACCATCGTCTTCGTCCTGACGGCTTGCCGATTCCGGCTCGTCGAAGTTGACGAAGATCGACAGCTGATCCTGCAGGATACGAGCGGCAAAAGCCAGCGCGTCTTCCGGCGTGATCGAACCATCGGTTTCGATCTTCAGGGTCAGCTTGTCATAGTCCAGAACCTGACCTTCACGGGTCGGCTGAACATCATAGGCAACCTTCTTGACCGGCGAATAGATCGCGTCGATCGGGATCAGGCCGATAGGCGCATCCTCGGGTTTGTTCTTCTCAGCCGAGACATACCCTTTGCCGGTGTTGACGGTCAGTTCCATGAACAGGTCTGCGCCATCGTCCAGGTGGCAGATGACGTGATCGCGGTTCAGAACCTCGATGCCGGCGCTCTCGCTGATGTCACCGGCGGTGACGACTGCGGGGCCTTTGGCATTGATCGACAGGCGCTTGGGGCCTTCGACCTCCATGCGCAAGGCAACCTGCTTGAGGTTCAGGATGATGTCGGTGACGTCTTCACGAACGCCTGCCACGCTCGAAAACTCGTGCAGGACGTTGTCGATCTGGACGCTGGTGATGGCCGCACCTTGCAGCGAGCTCATCAGGACGCGGCGCAGGGCGTTGCCCAGGGTCAGACCAAAGCCACGCTCCAGCGGTTCAGCAACCAGGGTGGCCTGACGTGCAGGATCATTACCCGGCTTGGCTTCCAGCTGGGTCGGCTTGATCAATTCTGCCCAATTCTTGTGGATCATGTAATCCCTCCATTCCTGTCCGCGCCCCATGACCAACAAGGTGCAGACGCCCGAGGTTCAAAATGACGTGCTGGGGCCGTGCGTACACACAGCCCCAGCTCAATTCCAAATCGCTTAGACGCGACGACGCTTCGGCGGGCGGCAACCGTTGTGAGCAATCGGTGTCACATCTCGGATCGATGTGATGTTGAAGCCCACTGCAGCCAACGCGCGCAGTGCCGATTCACGGCCCGAACCGGGCCCCTGAACTTCGACTTCGAGCGTTTTGACGCCGTGATCCTGCGCCTTCTTGCCTGCGTCTTCTGCAGCCATCTGAGCGGCGTAGGGTGTCGATTTACGCGACCCTTTGAAACCCATGGTCCCGGCAGAGGACCATGCAATGGCGTTGCCCTGCACGTCCGAAATCAGGATCTTGGTGTTGTTAAAGGTCGAGTTCACATGGGCAACGCCCGATGCGATGTTCTTGCGCTCTTTGCGCTTAACGCGAGTCTTGTCACGTGCCATCAGTCAGACCCTCCCTTATTTCTTCTTACCAGCAATGGCCTTTGCGGGGCCTTTGCGGGTACGAGCATTGGTGTGGGTACGCTGACCGCGAACCGGCAGGTTGCGGCGGTGACGCAGACCGCGATAGCAGCCCAGGTCCATCAGGCGCTTCACGTTCATCTGCACTTCACGACGCAGGTCACCTTCGACGGTGAAGTTTGCGTCGATGTGCTCGCGGATGGCCAGAACTTCGGCGTCGGACAATTCATTGACGCGACGGTGCGCTTCAATACCTACGGCTTCGCAGATCGCTTTGGCCGAGGTGTTTCCGATACCGGTGATATATGTGAGGGCGATAGGTACCCGCTTTGCAGTCGGGATGTTTACGCCGGCAATACGTGCCACGTGTCACTTTCCTTTTTGTTGCGGTTCCGTAACTCCGGAACCTTTTTTCACAACACCTGACCGTGGCAGTGACGCCAGAGGGTCCAGTATTATTCGAGGTGGTCGGGGCGCAAGCGACGAATCCCTCACGCGATCTTGATTCCCTTTAGGGATGGGGGTCGATATGGGCTTTTAAGCTCGGCGTCAAGTCCATATCAATCCGGCCAGCAAACCTTCTCTCTGACATACTGATCGAAGATGAAATGAATGCTGGTTTGGTCGTTACAAAAATCCATATGGGTATTCAGGCCACCTATACTCATCACGGCTAATCCACCCAGTACAATGCCCCCAAGAAGGCCAACCAGAAATACGGCAGAAGCCTTATAGTAGGCATTCTAGAACACCAAAAACCTGACGTTCAGCCCAAGATGGCTTCGATCGAAGCGGTGACTTCCTTGATATCCGCCAGCCCGTTCACCGGACGCAGATCACCCTTGGCGTAGTAATACCCAATCAGCGGCGACGTCTTCTTGTAATATTCCATCAAACGCGTGCGCAGGCTTTCCTCGTTGTCGTCGGCGCGACGCACGAAGTCATTTTCCTTGCCGCAATTGGTGCACTTTCCATCAGCCGGGATCGGCTTGGTCCTGTCGTTGTAGACCTCACCACATCCGCCGCAGGTCGAGCGTGCGGTGATCCGATCCACCAGGGCGTCATCGTCTACGCGCATCTCGATCACAGTGTGCAGCGACTGGCCCAGCTTGGTCAGCAAAGCTGCCAACGCATCGGCTTGTGCCAATGTGCGCGGGAAACCGTCAAAGATGAAGCCAGCACCTTTTTCGGTGGTCAGTTTCTCTTCGATCAGACCGATGACGATCTCATCGGTGACGAGCTTGCCCGCGTCCATGATCGCTGCAACCTTCTTGCCCATCTCTGTGCCGCTGGTCCGCGCCTCGCGCAGCATGTCACCCGTGCTCAGTTGGATCATACCGCGGGTTTCAACCAGGTGACGCGCCTGCGTTCCCTTGCCTGCCCCCGGGGGGCCCAGAAGAATGATGTTCATCGACGAGCAGCTCCCTTTCTGCCGCGTTTCTTGCCTTTGCCACGCAGTTGGGACTTTTCGATAAGCCCTTCGTATTGATGCGCAAGCAGATGGCTCTGAACCTGCTGGATCGTGTCCATGGTCACAGAGACGATAATCAGAACCGAGGTGCCACCGAAATAGAACGGAATGGCGAACTGGCCGCGCAGGATCTCGGGCAGCAGGCAGACCGCCGCCAGATAGCCCGAACCCAGCACCAGAACGCGGTTGACCACATATTCCAGATACTCGGCGGTTTTCTTGCCGGGCCGGATACCGGGCACAAATCCGTTCTGCTTTTTCAGGTTGTCCGCCACATCGTCCGGTTTGAACGACACGTTGAACGTATAGAAATACGCAAAGAACACGATCATCGACGCAAAGAACAGCAGGTAAAGCGGCTGTCCGGGGCCGAAATTGGCCAGCAGCCAAGACATGATCGGTCCGTTCGCAGCACCTGACGAGAAGGTCGAGATCGTGACCGGCAGCAGAAGCAGCGAGCTGGCGAAGATCGCCGGAATGACACCCGCAGGGTTGACCTTGACCGGCAGGTGGCTGGAGCCGCCTTCGTAGATTTTCATACCGGCCTGACGGCGCGGATACTGAATGTGGATCTTGCGCAATGCACGTTCCATGAACACCACGAAGGTGATGACAGCGATCACCATGACGATCACGCCAACGATGACGGCAGGGCTGATTGCACCGCTGCGTCCGCTTGCAAAGAACTGCGCCAGAGCGGCCGGAACCTCGGCAATGATACCCACGAAGATAATCAGGGAGATGCCGTTGCCGATACCGCGTGCGGTGATTTGCTCACCCAGCCACATCAGGAACATGGTGCCGCCAACCAGCGTTATCATGGTCGACATCCGGAAATAGAGACCCGGATCGGTCGCCAGATCGCCCGATTCCAGCGAAACGGCCAAACCATAGGCCTGAACGGTGGCCAGCGCCACGGTGCCGAACCGGGTGTACTGGTTGATCTTCTTGCGCCCTTGCTCGCCCTCTTTCTTGAGTTGCTCAAGCGCGGGAACCATCGATGTCAGCAGCTGAACGATGATCGAGGCCGAGATATAGGGCATGATGCCGAGGGCAAAGATACCCATCCGCCCCAGCGCCCCGCCGGTGAACATCGAAATCATGCCGCCGATGCCCTGCCCCGCCTGCTCCATGAATTCGCGCAATGCTGCTCCGTCGATCCCCGGCACCGGAATGAAGGTGCCCAGACGATAGACGATCAGCAAACCCAGCGTGAACAGGATGCGGTTGCGCAGATCGGTGGCTTTGCCTAAAGCAGCCCAGCTTGTGTTGGCTGCCATTTGTTCTGCTGCTGATACCATAAATCGGTCTCTCTTATGCAAACGCCGCCCGGAACCGTTTTCCGGCTCGGACGGCGTCTTGGAAAACTCTGAGGTCTATGTAAGCGGGTCTTTGCCCGCTCACAAGCGATTACTCTGCCGCAGCAGCTTTTGTGACCTTCAGTGAACCGCCCGCTTTCTCAACTGCCTCGACAGCAGATTTCGAAGCACCGGTCACTTCCAGGTTCATCTTGGCGCTGATTTCGCCTTTGGCCAGAACGCGGATACCGTCCAGCTTGCGACGGACCAGACCGGACGCAACCAGAGCGTCTTCGGTGATCGCAGCCGTAGCGTCCAGTTTGCCGGCTTCGACGAATTTCTGGATCAGCCCCAGGTTGACAACGGCGAATTCCTTGCGGTTCGGCTTGTTGAAGCCACGCTTGGGAAGACGCTGGTACAAGGGCATCTGACCGCCTTCATAGCCATTGATGGCTACACCCGAACGGGATTTCTGGCCTTTGATTCCACGGCCACCCATTTTACCTTTGCCGGAACCCGGACCACGACCGACGCGCGTGCGTTTCGTTGAGGCGCCAGGATTGTCGCGCAATTCATTCAGTTTCATTTCGCTTCTCCTAAGCCGGATATGACCCCGAAGCGTGATGGGCCAAACACGGCATTTCTTGGTTTTGATTCTCGTGGCGGAATGCCACCGCAGGCGTATAGGCCCGATAACCACACTTGACAAGCCTGTAGATTGCCATCCGCCTTGCGATGTCGGCAGAGGGTCCCGAACCAGGCTGTCTAAGTGATACAGAAAGGGCACCCCAGCCCGCTTCTGACCGAAAATTGACTGCGAAATATAGCAACTTTGTCAAAAACCTCTTGCCATGCCGGGGTGGTAGTCTATCCGGTTGCCTGCAAACACTAGACTGGCAGGCGTATGACTGAACCCTCTCTCTCGCTCCGGGATAAGCCGGAGACTACCGCTGCACGCGACTGGGTAACGACGCTTGCCAAATATCGCGAACCGGACCAGCTGCGCAGCTTCTTCGAGTTGGGTGTCAGTATTATCCCCTTCTTCGCGTTATGGGGTTTGTCCTGGATGTCGCTGTCAGTCAGCTATTGGCTGGCCTTTGCGATTTCCGTCCTCAACGCGGCCTTCCTGTTGCGACTGTTCGCCATTCAGCATGATTGCGGGCACGGCGCGTTCTTCAAGAATCGAACCATCAGTGACTGGATCGGGCGTGGAATCGGAGTTCTGACGCTGACGCCTTATGACGTCTGGCGCCGCACCCATTCCACACATCACAACAGTTCCGGCAATCTGGGCAAGCGCGGGATGGGCGATATCCACACCCTGACCGTGGCCGAGTATCAGGCCAAAACACCGATGAACAGGTTCTGGTACCGCGTGTATCGAAACCCGATTACCCTGTTCGTGCTTGGCCCTGGCTATCTGTTCCTGTTTCAAAACCGCCTTCCGCTGGGCCTGACAGACAGCGTCAGGTTCTGGGTCAGCGCGATGGCCACCAATCTTGCCATTCTGGTTGCACTCGTGGCCATCTACTATTTTGGCGGGCTGATGCCGATGTTGCTGATCTTCCTGCCCTCGACCCTGATTGCCGCTACGGCCGGAGTTTGGCTGTTCTACGTACAACACCAGTTCGAGGGCACACATTGGGAATCCGATGAAGACTGGCAACTACACGAAGCGGCGTTGCACGGAAGTTCACACTACATCCTGCCCTCGGTGTTGCAGTGGTTCAGCGCCAATATCGGCATCCACCATGTACACCACCTCTACAGCCGAATTCCGTTCTACCGCCTGACCGAAGTGCTGCGCGATCATGATGAGCTGGCGAACAGCAACCGGATGACAATCCGCGAAAGCCTCGCCAACGCGCGCCTGCATCTGTGGGACGAGCAGAGCCGCCGCCTGTTGTCCTTCGCCGAGGCACGAGCACTTTACGGGTAAAGGGCGCGTTCAGCGAGGCTGAGCGCAACCAAAACCTCGCAAACGGTGCACTCATGACTCGCACCCAAGGTGCAGTCGTACGTCTCTAGGCGAAACGCGGCTACTCACTTTCTCCAAATCGAATATTTGACTAATTGCTTCCGGCCGTTATCCTCCATGTGATTTAGTCTGGGGGGACAGATGCGTTTTCACGTTGTTTTTTCACTGGCCGTAACTGCCGCAACACTTCTTCATGCTCAGGATCAGCCGATAGTGCATGACGGTGAGTACCAGTTTCTCAGGGCTCAGTTCGGCGACCGATGGGACGCCCAAGATGCCGATTTGAGCGCAAAGCTGGCAGATATTCGATCCGCCAACAACGACCGCCCTCCGAACATTGTCTATATTCTGATTGACGACGTGAGTTTCGGCCTGATGGGCAATCGAGCGCTGAATTACGTGGCTGGATTTGACACCCCGGAGATCAACGATTTTGCATCAGAAAGCCTGTCGTTGATGCGAATGTATACAGAGCCATCATGTACCCCTACGCGAACTGCATTCCTGACAGGTCGACACCCTGTTCGTGCAGGCCAGGAAGAAGTTAAGGTTGCATTGGTTGGCGAAGGTCTGTCGGCGGACGAAGTGACTCTGGCAGAGATCCTAAAGAAAGCGGGATATAACACCGCCCATGTTGGCAAGTGGCATCAGGGGGACATTGAGCAATCGTTCCCGCATAATCAGGGGTTTGATCAGGCGTTCTTTCCCGTTCATCAGCAAGTGCAGTTGAGCTTGATGACTCCCGAAGCCGCGGCAGCGACCAACCTGAATGGTTGGCACCGGTCCACACAATCTGGTCAGTTTGCCATCGACGAGTTGTTCAAACCTTACGGGCTTGTAACGGGCCTGGAAGCTGAAGAAGGAGGTTTGGCCCGTGAAGTCGATCTTGCTCCGGGTGAAGAATGGACGCAGGCGCATTACGAACGGATGAACGAACGCTACCAAGCTCAGGCGATGGAGCAGCTTGAAAGGCTTTCACAGGAAGACGCTCCGTTCTTTCTTCAATACTGGCCATTGTACCCGCTGAACTTCACCTATTCCGAACAGCAAACCAGCCGGAATGGCGGCTTCATGGCGGACAAGATGGAAGTTGTGGATGCATGGATAGGAGAGTTGCTGTCCAGGATTGATGACTTGGGCGTGTCCGAAAACACGCTTGTCGTCCTGATGGCGGACAACGGGATTTTCAAGCAGTATTCCCCGGATTCAGGAATGATGGAACTGATCTATCGGGGCGGAAAAGCTGAACATCTTGAGGGAGGCGTGCGCGTCGATGCTTTTGTCAGATGGCCGGCCGCAATCGAAGCGGGCAGCTATGCCGGTGATATTATTCATGTCTCAGACCTGTACACCACGCTTGCCCGGATCGCGGGCGGCAGTGAACATATCCCGCGTGATCGGGTAATTGACGGGATCGACCAGACGGCCTTGCTATTGGAGGGCGAAGGGAATTCACGCCGAGACTATGTCTATATCTATGAAGGCCCTGTTTTGCGTTCGATTGTTAAGCAGGAATTCAAGATGCACATGCCGCCGCCGGGTGTGCCCGGCGCCGCAGCCCCGGTTTTCAATATACTGCGTGACCCTCGTGAATCCACGCCGGACATCGGCGGCTCACTCTGGTCCGGTGCGTCCTTTCAGGACATGATGAAGAGGCACCAGAAGATGATCGAAAAGTACCCTCACCTGCCACTGGGCAAAGGTGTGCCCTATGGAGGGATCGAGAATCTGCGCCCGGAAAGTGAAAAGGCCCGCGAAGTGTTTTCGAGCTGGCAGTGAGAGTAGGTTAGTACTTTCGGTCAGCCGGTTCGACGGAAAGACATCAAGAAAGCCCATATGCCCCTGAAAGAGGGTAAAACCATCGACATGTCCACTTGTCTCTGGCCACCCCGTCTTGGGCACGACCTGTCCAATGGCAAACAGCACCGCGACCAGCGTGGCTGCGGAAAAAGGGCGTGACCTTCTGATTGAGAGAGCCTGGGGCAGCATGAATGCCAAGCCGCACAGCAGCCGTGATAATCAAGAGTGGCCGCTCAATCCGTTTGACACTGCTGGGCAAGGCAGCAACGCGGTAGAAGAACCTTCGCCCCCGGGAATGCGGGCACTGTGGACATCGCTCGTGCCGTGACCAGATCACGGGCCTGGTTAACGGATTCTGATTTCCGTTTGTATGCTCCGACCCAAAAAACACATCATATAGAAAGCACTCAAAACGATGGCCAAACCCGTCGGCGGAATCTTGTACAAACCGGACAATTGACCCGCAAACCCTTGCACAAATCCAACAAAATCTCTTGTCACAGTCTCGCCCCGATGCCATATGAATAGAGCTTACGTTTATCTTTTCGACCTACTGTCTCCTTCATCGGCAGTCAGTCTATCGATACAGACCGACGACGCCAGGCTGCCGCAACTCCGTGGGCAGCACTAAAACAGGAGACACGGATATGCCTACAGGCACCGTAAAATGGTTCAATACCACTAAAGGCTTCGGCTTCATCGCACCGGATGAGGGCGGCAAAGATGTATTCGTACACATTTCGGCCGTCGAACGTTCGGGCCTGACCGGCCTGGCCGACAACCAGAAAGTCACGTACGAGCTGCGTGCCGGTCGTGACGGCCGCGAAAGCGCCGACAGCATCCAGCTGGCCTAAGCTTGATATCGGGTGAGGGGATCCCCCTCGCCCTCTTCCCGCCGCGACCTTCGGTGGCAGGCAGGACACATCACGTCCACGTGATGTCTGCCCTAGAATTGACCAAATATCATATCATGATGAAACTGGTACTCAGGTTTTATTGGTCATTCGATGAGGGTTTCGATGTTTACACGCCGTATTTTTTTGGCTGGGGCTGCGGCCAGCATGTTGCCGGGTATCGCCAACGCGAAAAAAGCGGTCGAGTATGATCCGACACCGCAATTCGTGCGCATCAAAAAGCAGTTTGTGCCCGGTCAGTTGCTGGTCGCCCCCCGCTCGTTCTATCTTTACTACGTGACTGAACCTCGCAAAGCGATCCGCTATGGCTGCGGTGTCGGCAAGGCCGGGCTGGAGTTTACCGGCACAGCTACCATCGATGTGAAAAAGGAATGGCCGACCTGGCGTCCGACCATTGAAATGATCGAACGTGATCCCGTCGCTTACGCAAAATTCAAGGACAATGACTATGTCCAACCCGGAGGCGGAGACAACCCACTGGGCGCGCGGGCACTGTATCTGTTCCAGAACGGTGTCGATACCTATTTCCGTATCCACGGCACGACACAGCCGCAAACCATCGGTCGGGCAGTGTCCAACGGTTGCATTCGAATGCTGAACGAGCATGTGATCGATTTATACAACCGGGTCCCAATCGGAACTGTCGTTACAGTCGTCTGATCGTCCTTGGGTGGGCGCTTATCTTTCTCCACCGGCTTGATCAACAAGCTTCAGCACGGACGGGCCCAGAGATTCAACGATCTTTGCCACCCCATCCGCGTTTGGATGTATTCCGTCAGACTGCATGAACTGTGATACCGCACCGGGGTCACCCCCTGCTGCAAGCCCTTCAAAGAAACCAGCGGCGAAGAGGACGTCGAACTCGTTCGCCAAGTCAGGGTACATCCCGTCGAAAGCTTGCTTGTAATCGGCCCCGTAGTTACCCGGAGCCTGCATGCCGATCAGCAGAACCGGTACATTCGCGTCACGCGCCACGTCCAGGATCCTGCGCAGATTGGCCTTCGAGACGGCTGGATCGATCCCACGCAACACGTCATTACCGCCAAGGGCAACAATCATACCGTCCACATCCGGGGTCAGGGTCCAATCCACGCGCGCGGCCCCGCCCGCTGTGGTATCGCCCGAAACGCCGGCGTTGATTACCCTGACATCCGCCCCCCGCGCGTGCAGCCAACGGTCAAGCTGCGGAACAAACCCGCTCTCCTCCACCAGCCCATAGCCCTGAGTCAGCGAGTCACCCAAAGCCGCAATCACCACTTGTTCGGCTGTGGCCGCAAAACCGCACCACGTGAAAAGGCCTGCCATCAAAGCCTTGCGCAATGTAGTGATCGCTCCATATCCCAAAAGACCGCTCCTTTTTCGGGTAGACCCATGACGACTGCTGTTCTTGCCCTCCAAAATGCCGCTTTGTCCCTGGATGGCAATGCCGGGCGGGTCGATATTCTGCATGACATTTCATTGACTGTGAACAAGGGCGAGACGCTGGGGCTTATCGGGCCTTCGGGCTCGGGCAAGTCTTCGCTGCTGATGTTGATGGGAGGGTTGGAACAGGCCACGCGCGGTCAGGTCGTCGCTCTGGGTCAGGACCTGACCGGAATGGATGAGGACGCACTGGCCCGGTTTCGACGCGACAGTATGGGGGTGGTGTTTCAGAACTTCCATCTGATCCCGACAATGACGGCACTTGAAAACGTGGCGACCCCACTGGAACTGGCGGGGCACAAGGATGCGTTCGACCGGGCCGGGAATGAGCTGGAAGCCGTGGGCCTGTCGCATCGTTGTGATCATTATCCGGCGCAACTTTCGGGCGGTGAACAACAACGTGTTGCTTTGGCGCGAGCATCTGCGCCACGTCCCAAAATCCTGTTGGCTGATGAACCGACCGGGAATCTGGACGAAACGAATGGCGCCGCGATTGTTGATCTGCTGTTTGGTTTACGCCGGAAATACGATGCGACCCTGGTTCTGGTGACACACAGCCTTTCGTTGGCAGAAAGATGTGATCGGGTCGTTCGGTTACGCGACGGCAGGATCACCGAAGAGACCCGGCAGGAGGCTGCGGAATGAGCCTGCGGATGGCCGGGCGGCTCGCGCGTCGCGAGTTGCGCGGTGGCCTGCGCGGTTTTCGGATATTGCTTGCCTGTCTGGCGCTGGGGGTCGCAGCAATTGCCGCCGTCGGATCGGTCCGTACAGCCATCCAGACGGGGCTGGCAAAAGAAGGAGCATCGCTGCTGGGCGGCGATGCCGAACTTGAGTTCACCTATCGTTTTGCCGACCAGCGCGAGCGCGCCTGGATGCAACAGGCGTCTGCGCGAGTTTCCGAGGTTGTCGATTTCCGCTCGATGGCCGTTGTGCCCGGCGCTACAGATCCGGAACGAGCACTGACTCAGGTCAAGTCGGTCGACAATGCATACCCACTCACTGGGACGGTTCGGCTGGAACCCGACATCCCGCTGCAAGACGCCCTGAACGGCAGTTCCGACTTACCCGGGGCCGTGATGGAACCCGCGCTGATAGACCGGCTTGGGGTGTCCATCGGTGATCGGTTTGCGCTTGGTACGCAAGAGTTCATCCTGACAGCGGCCTTGCTGAACGAGCCCGATAGCGCGGCGGATGGATTTGGCCTTGGGCCGCGCACTCTGGTACGAACCGAGGCGTTGCAGGCGTCCGGTCTGCTGGAACCCGGAACGCTGTTTTCGACAAAATACAGGATGATCTTGCCCCAGAACGCAAACCTTTCGGATGTATCCGCAAAGGCTGATGCGGCATTCGAAGGCACCGGGATGCGCTGGACGGATGCGCGCAACGGTGCCCCCGGAATATCCGAGTTCGTCAATCGCCTGAGTGCTTTTCTGGTCCTTGTCGGGCTGTCCGGGCTTGCCGTCGGCGGCATCGGCGTGTCTGCTGCCGTGCGTGCTTATCTGACGCAGAAGACGGAAACCGTTGCGACGCTGCGCACCTTGGGGGCCGATCGCGCCACCATTTTTCAAACCTACATGATTCAAATTGGCGTGCTGTCTGTCATCGGGATCGTGATCGGCCTGACCCTGGGTGGATTGGCACCGCTTGTTCTGGCCCCACTGCTGGAAAGCCAATTGCCGGTTCCCGCAGTGTTTTCCCTGTATCCACAGCCGCTGATTGAGGCAGCAATTTACGGTCTGCTTACAGCGTTCTTGTTCACCCTTTGGCCTTTGGCCCGAACCGAGGATGTGCGCGCCGCGACGTTGTTTCGCGACGCATTAAACTCGGCCCGCCCCTTTCCGCGGCTTGTTTTTGTCGTGGCGACAGGAGTTGGGTTGTCGTTGCTGATCGCCCTTGCTTCATGGTTCAGCAGCTCAACCCGGCTCACCCTCTGGACCAGTGGCGGGCTCGTTGGCGCACTGGCGCTCTTGAGCCTCGCCGCTTATGCCGTTCGCAAACTGGCCCGGGCGAGTGCTCCGTTGGCCCGCGGCCGACCCACACTGAGATGGGCATTGTCCGCCATCTCAGACCCGCGCGAAGGCGCAGGGTCTGTGGTTCTGTCATTGGGGCTGGGCTTGTCAGTGCTGGCTGCGGTCGGGCAGATCGACGGTACCCTGCGAAATGCTATTTCGGGCAACCTGCCGGATGTCGCGCCTTCGTACTTCTTTGTAGACATCCAGAAGGATCAAATGCCCGGCTTCACCGAGCGCCTGCAAAGCGATCCCGCAGTCAGCCGCATTGAAAGCGCACCGATGTTGCGCGGGATCATCACGCAGATCAACGGCCGGCCCGCTCGGGACGTGGCCGGAGATCACTGGGTGCTGGAAGGGGATCGCGGCGTGACCTATTCGGTTCAACCTCCGCCGAACGCACGCCTGACCGCAGGGGAATGGTGGGCTGAAAACTACGCGGGTGCGCCTCAGGTCAGTTTTGCCGCAGAAGAAGCTGAAGAGATGGGTCTGAACCTGGGCGACCAGCTGACCGTCAATATCCTGGGGCGTGACATCACGGCAGAACTGACGTCCCTGCGCGAGGTGGATTTCTCCACGGCGGGAATGGGCTTTGTCATGTCGATGAACCCGTCTGCGCTGGCTGGTGCACCGCACAGCTTTATCGCGACAGTCTATGCCGAAGAACAGGCGGAGGCGGCCATCCTGCGGGATCTTGCAGGCCAGTTCCCCAATATCACGGCCATTCGGGTGCGCGACGCCATTGACCGTGTATCGGGCCTGTTGGCAGGCATCGCCGCAGCAACCTCGTATGGCGCAGGAGTATCTCTGGTGACCGGATTTCTGGTGCTGATCGGCGCAGCGGCGGCGGGCGAACCTGCCCGCAGATACGAAGCAGCAATCCTCAAGACATTAGGTGCAGACCGCGGCCATATTCTGCGCAGCTTTGGCCTGCGATCTGTTCTGCTTGGGGCCGCCGCGGGTTGCGTCGCGCTGTTCGTTGGTATTCTGGGCGGCTGGGCCGTCGCCACCTACATCTTCGACACAGAGTTCACGGTCATCTGGTCATCGGCCTTCGGGATCGTTCTGGCCGGGATAGGCGTCACGTTATGTGCAGGACTGGCATTTGCCCTGCGTCCACTTTCGGTGCGTCCGGCGCGCATATTGCGCGCGAGCGATTGAAATCAGCGCACGCAGGCCACAGGCTGCAAGAGCCTAAGCAGCGGATCATTGTCACATACCAACGCATCCAGGGTAACATCGTCCAGGGACGCATAGAACACCTCTGCCGCATCCTGAAGCGCAAGCCTCAACCGGCAGGCATCCGTGAGCGGGCACGTGTTGTCAGCGTCGGCGAAACACTCGGCAATGGGCAAAGCGCCTTCAACATGCCGGAATACCGCACCGATGCGTATCTGGTCCGCCGGGCGCGCCAGCGACATTCCACCGTTACGACCGCGCTGCGTGCTCAGATAATTCAGCTGGCTCAACTGATTGATCACCTGCGCCAGATGGTTTTCCGAAATGTTGCACACTTCGGCGATTTCGGATTTCGTGACCAGCCTGTCCGGGTGAGCTGCGCAATACATCAACAGGCGCACAGCGATATTCGTCCGTTTGGTAATCCGCATGAGGGCCTCCCTAAACTCAAGATGCAACCTTATTGCATGTCCGGGAAAAAAGCGGTTTGACATACATCAATCGACCGAAAGGACACTTCTCGGATGGCCGACCCCTATTTCTTTGGCTATGGCAGCCTTGTGAACCTCGCGACGCATGATTTTCCCGATCCGCGCCCCGCGCGACTGAAAGGTTGGCGGCGGGCCTGGAGGCACACTGATCTGCGCCCCGTGGCATTTCTGACTGCTGTGCCCGACCCCGAGTCTGAGATCGACGGCATGATTGCGCATGTGCCAAAAAATGACTGGGCCGCGCTGGATGAGCGGGAATGGGCGTATGACCGAATTCCTGCAACGCATTCGGTTTCGCATCCCCTGACTCACAATGTCGAAATAGCTGTCTACGCCGTCCCGCAAGATCGGCACAGCCAGCCCAGCAATCACCACCCGTTGCTGCTCAGCTATATCGATGTTGTCGTGCAGGGTTACTTGCGGGCCTTCGGCGAGGACGGCGCGGATCGATTCTTTGAGACGACAACCGGCTGGGACGCCCCGATCCTGAATGATCGCGCCGAACCGCGTTATCCACGCCACCAGCAACTCAAACCTGTCGAGCGTGATTTTGTCGATGACCGCCTGACCAGTTTGTCGGTTCGGATTGAGCAACCGGCTTGACGAAAAAGAGCCACGCCGATGACGTGGCCCATAACTGTAGTGTACCACAGCGTTAGCCGCGCGCGCGGATCACCTGCAGCAGCGGCATCAAAGCAGCCATTTCCGGGCCGCGCTCCATGCCGGTCAGCGCTTTGCGCAATGGCATGAACAGGCCTTTGCCTTTGCGACCGGTTGCCTCTTTCACGGCTTTGGTCCAGGTGCTCCAGGTCTCGCCGTCGAACGGACCCTCGGGCAGCAAAGCCATCGCCTCGGCAATGAATTCCTGATCTTCTTCGGCGATCAAGGGATCGGCCCCGTCACGGCACAGCTCCCACCAGCCCTTGAGATCGGCCAGGGTGGTGGTGTTTTCACGGGCCATGGCCCAGAAAGGCTCGGCCAATTCATCAGGAACGCCGGCATCCGCAACAGCACCGGCCACATCGGCCAGCGGCAGCGATTGCAAATGTTTGGCGGTCAGCGGGAACAGATCCTGTACATCGAACTTGGTCGGTGCGGCGCCAAATCGGTTCACATCGAACCCGTCGATCAGCTCTTCCACTTCCGAGCGCAGCTCGACCGGATCCGACGAGCCCAGACGCGCCATCAGGCTCAGCAACGCCATTGGCTGCACACCCTGTTCACGAAGATCGCGCAAGGCCAGCGTGCCCAGCCGTTTCGACAATGCCTCACCCTGCGGACCTGTCAGCAGAGAATGGTGGGCAAAACGCGGACAACGCCCGCCCAACGCCTTGATGATCTGGATCTGCGTCGCCGTGTTGGTCACATGGTCTGAACCACGTACAACATCAGTTACGCCCATTTCAGTATCATCCACAACCGACGCAATCGTATAGAGAACCTGACCATCGCCACGGATCAGAACCGGATCGGAAACCGACGCCGCATCAATCGAGATGTCGCCAAGAATGCCGTCATTCCATTCGATACGTTCATGATCCAGCTTGAAGCGCCAGACGCCATTGCCACGTTCGGCGCGCAAGGCTTCTTTCTCGGCCTCCGACAGGTTCAGCGCAGCGCGGTCATAGACCGGCGGCTTGCCCATGTTCAGTTGCTTCTTGCGCTTCAGATCCAGTTCGGTCGGCGTTTCGAATGCCTCGTACAAACGGCCCATCGCGCGCAGCTTATCGGCCGCCTCGGCATAGCGATCCAGACGGTCCGACTGACGCTCGACCCGGTCCCAATGCAAACCCAGCCATTCCAGGTCCTGCTTGATGGCATCGACATATTCTTCTTTCGACCGCTCAGGGTCGGTATCATCGATGCGCAGGATGAACGTACCGCCTGCTTTGCGGGCAATCAGATAGTTCATCAGGGCGGTGCGCAGGTTGCCCACATGGATGTAACCGGTGGGCGACGGGGCAAAACGGGTGGTTGTCATGGGTGTCTCCTGTTGGCGCGGCTCTTGTCACATGGGGGCGTTTTTGTCCAGCCGCCGCTTGGTCCATCAGGTGATTCAGAAAGGTTTTACCGGCCACACCCTGTTGAGATCGTCCAATCCGGCGCCAATTAGCTCGGACAATACTCCCGTGTCGATATCCGCCAGCTTGTTGACATAAAGACAGGACTTACCCAGTTTGTGCTTTCCCAATCTGGCCACCAGATCTCCAAAATCTGCGTAACCCGGCATGATATAAATCACCAAAGCTGATTTGCGCGGTGAAAAGCCGGTTGCCAGAAAGTCCCCTTCACGACCCGATTTATAGCGATAGTGGTAGCGGCCATACCCGATGATCGACGGTCCCCACATGAGCGGTGTATACCCGGTGGTGGCGCGAAACAGTTTGTCAAGCTCGCGCGCGTCTTCGGCGCGACGTGCCGGTTGAACCGTTGTCAGGAAATGCTCAACGCTTTGATCCGTCGGAACTGTCTTGTTGTCTGATCGCGCCATGAACAAAATTTAACACGTAATATTCATCCATGCACCCTATCTGGATGGCGTATAAACTGGCAACAGACTCACGACGCCCTAACTGAACCAATGAAGTCCTGACAGGGAGAACGAAGATGACAATTAAACTCACACGCCGCGCCGCTTTGGGAACTGCTGCCGCCTTGCCGTTTGCAACTGCGGCCGCACCGGTTCTGGCCGCAAGCCCGGAAACCAAAGCAAACTCGAGCATCGCCAAGTCATTTCATGTTGGCGACTTCACGGTCACGACCCTGCTGGATGGCAGCTTTCCACGCGACGGAGTCAAAGAGATTTTTGGGGGCGGAGCGTCGGACGAAGAATTCGCCCGGGTTTCTTCTGAGAACTTTATTCCAGCGGACGTCACACAGTTTTTCTTTACCCCCTCGCTGGTCAATACAGGCTCAGAGCTGGTTCTGTTCGATACCGGCCTGGGGCAAGGCGGCATACAGGCCGCTCTGGCAGATGCAGGTGTGACCCCGGATCAGATCGATGTGGTCGTGATAACGCATATGCACCCTGACCATATCGGTGGCATGACGACCGAAGGCACGCCCACCTTCGCCAATGCGCGCTACGTGACGGCGGCTTCGGAATATGATTTTTGGGCTGCGCAGGACGCAGGCAATCGTGTGGGCGATCTGGTCGCTGAAAAAGTCACACCACTGGCCGAGAAAATGACCTTTGTCGAAGACGGGGGCGAGGTTGCCGCTGGCATTACCGCGGTTGCCGCTTTTGGCCACACACCGGGCCACACGGTTTACCATCTGGAAAGCAACGGGCAACGTCTGGTGCTGACAGCGGATTTGGCCAACCACTATGTCTGGTCTTTCGCGCATCCCGAATGGGAAGTCCGGTTCGATATGGACAAGGCCGCAGCAACTGCCGCACGCCGCAATGTCCTTGGCATGCTGGCTGCCGACAAGGTGCCTATGGTCGGCTATCACATGCCTTTCCCCGGTGCTGGTTATGTTGAGGCACGCGGAGAAGGCTTCCGCTTTGTCCCGGTCAGCTACCAGATGATGGGCTAAGCTTTCAGTACCCCGGATCCGGTCGCACTTTTGAACCGTCGCTGAACCGCGACAAGCGAAAGGCAGCCGGATCCACGCAAGGCACTGTTTCTGAAACCAGATCAGCCATCAGTCGTCCCGCCCCGGGTCCGATTCCAAAACCATGGCCTGAAAACCCCGTGGCGATGTACATTCCCGGCAGGTCACCCACGCCCGAGATGACCGGAATGGCATCCGGGGTCACATCGATCATACCTGCCCAGCTTTGTACGATCTCGCTTTTTTGCAAAGCGGGATATCCCTTGCACGCGCTGGCCCAGGCGCGTCGCAACGTTTTTTGCGACGGTTCAGGGTCCAGGATCCGGCACCGTTCGAATGGTGTCACATCGGTTGGCAGCCATATCCGGTTCTGTTTTGCTTCGACCGTCCAGCGTTTGGACAGGCGAAAGCGCAGAGATTTCCACTCCTGTGCGAAAGCTGGCAGGAACCGCATCGCCAACCGGAAACTGTCCGGCACGATGTCCACAGTATTCTCGTGACCGGACGCAATTGTGTAACCACCATCGGCCCGTTTTCGGATCGCAAAGTCATCCGACCACAACGATGCCTCGGGCCCCTCTGCGATGGGGGATGTGCGCAGCACCGTATTCAGGACTTTCAGCTGCGGCAGTTCGATCCCCGCATTGCCAGCAAACAGGCGCGACCACGCGCCTCCGGCCAGAACGACACTGCTGCTGGCAACTTTGCCGCGTTCCGTGAAAACACCAGCGATACAGCCAGCCTGAACGTCCACACTGCGTACGGCGCAATTCGTCATGATCACAGCGCCCCGATCCTGCGCAGCCTGGGCGATTGCAGGGGCTGTCCATTGTGGTTCAGCACGTCCGTCCTGCGGCATGTACAGCGCGGTTACAATGCCCGTTTGGTTGCCGTGCAAAAGGTCTGCCAACTCACCGCCCGAAACCATCCGTGCGCCGGTCTGCAAACCCTCCACGTGGTGCAGCCAACGTTCCATGTTCCTCGCATCCCGCTTACCTGATGCGCCAAAAAGGATACCGGATTGGGTATAACCTGTCTTGCGGTCCAGCCGGTGATCCAGCGTCTGCCAGATGCGCAACGATTCTTGCATCAGGGGAATTTCCCTTGGGTCCCGCATCCCAAGACGGACCCACCCCCAGTTGCGAGAGCTTTGTTCGGAGGCAATCTGCCCTTTTTCGCACAAAAGGACCGAGGCGCCCCGCTCTGCAAGTTCCAGCGCGGTTGAAACGCCAATGATACCGCCGCCAATGACCACAACATCAACGGATTTTGGCAGGGCAAGATCAGATTCTACAGGAGTCGGTTTAGGAGCGGTCATCGATAGGCCTTACTCTGTCGCTTGGACCGTTATGGAGACCAAGAGACAAAGCATAGGCAATACAAACCGTCACCGCGACCAAGCGAATTTTGGCATCTGTGACCCAGACGCCTGAGGCTATGAATGCGGGCCGAAGATTACGCTGCGCCGGACAGTTCCGCCCATTTCTGGCGCAAGATCGCAGACAACCGTTTTTCTTTCAGTGCTGCTTGTGCAGACACATCTTCCTGTGGAAGCAATTGCGGAAACTCTGGCCGCAACATCGCCACTCTCTGATCTTCCGACTGCCGCTGCTCATTCAACAAATCGGCAATTGCTGAATCCAGCTTCTCTTCATCCAACTCTTGCGGCGGAGATTCCATTGTACGCCATCTCAAAGGCGCATGAAGCGATCTTTCATAGTCCTCGTACATTTTAACACCAAACCATTCACTCAGACATCCAACCCCGGATACGTCGCGTTCACCAAAATCAACTTTGCAACTTCAACAAACAATGCGTCGCATCCGCCCCACATTGGGCAACTTCCAAGCAAAAATGTGTCAGAAAAATGTCATCCAAACAAGTCTGGGATGGCCTTTTTTGCCTCTTTCCACAGGCAACACCCCCCGACCTGGGAACAATGCGCGCAAAGGAAACTTCACTGTTTCCAATTACCTGGTGAACCTTCGGCTTTCAGCGACGTTCGCGCCAGCGATTCACGATCGGGTACCGCCGGTCCAGCCAGAATGCCCGTTTGCTCAGGCGCGTACCCGGAGCGGACTGGAAACGCTTGTACTCGCTGATATAGATCAGATGTTCGACCCTTGTCGCATCCGCCTCGTCAAATCCAGCGGCGACACAATCCGCGATGGACCCATCCTGATCGACCAGAATATCAAGTATCCCGTCCAGTACGGGATAGTCCGGCAGGCTGTCGCTGTCCTTCTGATCCTCACGCAGTTCGGCGCTAGGTGGCTTGTCGATGACTGACGGGCGAATGACCTTTCCGTCAGGCCCCATCATCCAGTTTCGATGATTGGCGTTGCGCCAACGGCAGGTTTCGAACACGCGGGTTTTGTACAGATCCTTGATCGGGTTGTAACCGCCATTCATGTCGCCGTAGATCGTGGCATAACCTACCGCGACCTCGGACTTGTTGCCGGTGGTCAACAGCATTTCACCAAACTTGTTCGAGATCGCCATCAGCAATAGCCCGCGCAGGCGGGACTGAATGTTTTCCTCGGTCAATCCCTCATCCAACCCCGCAAACAACGGAGCCAGAGTGTTGGTGACAGCAGCCCGGCTTTCCGAAATCGGCACATAGTCATAGTGCACGCCCAGTGCATTGGCGGCGGCCTCGGCATCGTCCAATGACGCTTGGCTGGTATATTCCGACGGCAACATCACGCAGCGAACGTTGTCGGCCCCGATAGCGTCCACCGCGATAGTTGCCACCAACGCGGAATCGATCCCGCCAGACAATCCCAGTAATGCCTTTTTGAAACCGGTCTTGCCCATATAGTCCCGCAGGGATTGAACCATCGCGCGATAGTCCTGCTCCCACACATCCGGCTGAGGCACGATCTCGGCAGGCACAATGCGCCAGCCATCATCGCCACGCGCAAGATCCACCTGCGCAACCACTTCGTCAAACACCGGCATCCGGAAGGCCAGTTCTCCGCCCGGGTTGAGACCGAAGCTGGCACCGTCAAACACCTGATCGTCCTGCCCGCCAACCATGTTCAGGTAGATCAGCGGCAGGCCCGTTTCGACCACGCGCGCGACCATATGGTTCAGACGTACATCGTATTTGTTCCGGAAATAGGGCGATCCATTGGGGATCAGCAGAAACTCGGCCCCGGCTTCCTCAAGCGTTTCCGCCACATCCGGGTGCCAGCCATCCTCGCAGATGGGGCTGCCGATCCGGAAGTTGCCAACCGAATACGGACCGCCCAGAGGACCCGCATCATACAGGCGCACTTCGTCGAAAACAGTCTCATTCGGCAGGTGGTGCTTTAGAACCTTGCTGGTGATCCGCCCCCCCTTCAGGATCAGATAAGCGTTATACAGCTTTCCGTCATCGACCCACGGACCACCCAAGGCAATCGCGGGCCCTTTGGCGCATTTCTCGGCCAGAGACTCGACCGCATCCATGGCCGCGTGATGAAACACCGGCTTCAGAACAAGATCCTGCGTGTTGTAGCCGGTGATGAACATCTCGGGGAACGCCACCAGATCGGCACCCTCGGCCTTGCCTTGTTCCCACACGGCAACGACCTTGGCCGCGTTACCTTCGATATCCCCTACTGTCGGGTTCAATTGCGCCAGAGTGATGCGGAATCGGTCGGCCATGCTGCCCTCTTGCCTCGTCAGTCCTATTGCCATTTAGCAGATCACCGCGCGAGTAAAAGGCCAATGCGGCAAAACCCGTTGCCCTGCCCTCGACGGTACCCTAGTTTTGCGCACAGGGATGCAACCAACGATGATCCGGCAGGCAGGACCAAAAATGAACGTGATCCGAAACTCAATTGCAGCTGTGGCCATGAGCCTGGCAGCTGTGACCGCTTTCGCGCAGGACAGTACGGTTATCGTCAAGGATGACGAAGTGGGCGGCGTCTACGAGGGCACCTATGAAAACGGCCTGCGCCACGGGACGGGTACGTATCGGCTGCCCAACGGGTTCGAATACACCGGCCAGTGGGTGGAAGGCGAAATTCAGGGTCAGGGCATCACCAAGTACCCTGATGGATCGGTTTACGAAGGCTCGTTCGCAAAAGGTCAGCCGGAAGGGCGCGGCAAGATCGTCTATGCCAATGGCAGCAGCTATGACGGTGAGTGGTCTGACGGGTCCATCAACGGCACAGGCGTCGCTGAATTTGCCAACGGCTCGAGCTATGAGGGTGAGTTCAAGAATGCACAACGGCACGGCAAGGGCAAACTGACCTTTCCCGACGGATACATTTACGATGGCGATTGGGTGGACGGCCAGCGGCAAGGCAAAGCCACGATCACCTATGCCGATGGCAGCGTCTACGAAGGCGATGTCAACGCCGGCTTGCGCGATGGCACGGGCACCCAGACGATGCCTGACGGAATGATATACGAAGGCGAATGGACGCAGGACCAGATCACCGGGACAGGTCGCCTGACCTATGCCAATGGCGATGTGTATGAAGGTGAGCTTGCGGAAGGACGCCGCCTGGGCAAGGGCAAAGTAACTCACGCGTCAGGGGACGTCTATGAGGGCGACTTTGTCGATGATCGCCGCCATGGCAAGGGCACGTTCACCGGAACCGATGGTTTTGTGTACACCGGCGACTGGAACCAGGGTCAGATAGAAGGCCTGGGTGAGCTGACTTATCCCGACGGCTCGGTTTACGTGGGCGATTTCGTGGCCGACCTGGCGGAAGGAAACGGCCGCATTACCTATCCCGACGGCTCCACCTATGAGGGTGAGTGGATCGCAGGCGTAATCGAAGGTCAGGGTACGGCGACCTATGCCACCGGTATGATCTATAAGGGTCAGTTCAAGAACGCTCAAAGCCACGGCAAGGGTGTGATGACCCGCGCAGACGGTTCGATCTATGACGGGGATTGGTTCAACGGGGTCCGTCAGGGAAAAGGCAAGGCGACCTACTCTGATGGCACGGTATACACCGGAGACTTCATGAACGGAAAACGTCACGGCAAAGGAGAAATCGTGACCCCTGCCGGATTCAAGTATAGTGGCGACTGGTCCGAGGGCAAAATCAACGGCGAAGGCATAGCGACCTACTCGAACGGCGATGTCTATGAGGGCAACTTTGTCGACAACAAGAGACAGGGCAGCGGGACCATGCGTTACGCCAACGGGCAAGAGGAAACCGGAATTTGGGAAAACGGTGTGTTGCCAAATCAAACCCCGGATCAACAGGGCGGCGCTGACACTCCGGCACAGCAGACAGACCCTGATACAGAGGCGGTACAACCAGTTCCATCTGGCGAATGATCACTCACCAGGGAACAGGTTTTCCGGCCCAGTCAAAGAACCCACCGGTATCTGCCGGGCTTAACCCGCCGATCACAGACAACAGATTGCGCGCGCCTTCGCCGGGTTCAACGGCGGGATGCCGGTTCAGATATTTCCGAGTGAACTCTGTCTTGACCGTACCCGGATGCAGCGCAACACATATCGCCTGTTTATGTGTCCGGGCCAATTCAATTGCCGAAGTATGGACGATCTGATTAACCGCTGCTTTGGCCGCGCGGTAGCTGATCCAGCCGCCCATCCGATTGTCGCCGATGGACCCGACCCGCGCGGACAAAACTGCAAATACGGAACGCCGCTGTCGCGGCAACAACTGATGGGCCCGGCTTAGCACCAACGCCGGACCAACGGCATTCAGAGCAAACTGGTCCATCATTGCCCTTGCCGAAACAGATCGAATGGTCTTTTCGGGCGCACTGCCTGAAACTTCCAGCGCCCCGGAAGCGACAAGAACAAGATCGAACGGTCCTGAAAGGCGGTCAAGCATCCGGCTCGCTCGGTCTGGTTCCATCAGATCGAACCCCTCGACAGAGCGCGAGAGGCACGCCACCGCAACGCCCTGTGCCTCCAATTGCTCGCGTACGGCCGCACCAATCCCGCCGGACGCACCAATGATCAAAGCTGTATCCATCTGCGATCAGCTAGCGGCATGGCCGGATCAATCAAGGGAAAAGGAATTTGGAAACACCTACACCGCAACTTGTCGAAAATTGGTTCTTTTCATTCTTGTCGTCGTCTGTATAACCTCAATTCCATGATCAACCGCGCAGATATCCTTTGTGTCGACTCCGCCCTTCGCGGTGTGTCTCTGCGTGGCCTACTGATCCTAATCCGCCTCTGAGCGTGCCATCCGGCGCGCCCGCTCAGAGGAGGACGCCAGCGCGCCAACAGGCTTTAGGACAGACAAGAAAGAGATTCCCATGACCAACGTGACCGACCAAGACCGCGTCTTGATCTTCGATACCACTTTGCGCGACGGCGAGCAGAGCCCCGGCGCGACCATGACCCATGACGAAAAGCTTGAGATTGCCGAACTGCTGGATGACATGGGCGTCGACATCATCGAAGCAGGTTTTCCGATCGCATCAGAAGGTGACTTCAAAGCGGTGTCCGAGATCGCGCAACGATCGAAAAACAGCCGCATCTGCGGACTGGCCCGCGCCAATTTCACCGATATCGATCGTTGCTGGGAGGCGGTCAAACATGCGGAACAGAACCGCATTCACACCTTCATCGGCACCTCTCCGCTGCACCGCGCCATTCCGAACCTGACACAGGACGAGATGGCTGACAAAATCCACGAAACGGTCAGCCACGCGCGCAACCTGTGCGAAAACGTGCAGTGGTCGCCGATGGATGCAACCCGAACCGAATGGGACTACCTGTGTCGCGTGATCGAAATCGCGATCAAGGCCGGGGCGACCACCATCAACATCCCTGACACCGTGGGGTATACTGCGCCGCTGGAATCCGCGGATCTGATCAAACGCCTGATCGAGACGGTTCCGGGCGCAGATGAGGTGATCTTTGCCACCCACTGCCACAACGACCTTGGCATGGCGACAGCGAATTCGCTGGCGGCCGTCATCGGCGGTGCGCGCCAGATCGAATGCACCATCAACGGCTTGGGCGAACGTGCCGGTAACACCGCGTTGGAAGAGGTCGTTATGGCAATGCGCACGCGCAATGACATCATGCCCTTCCACACCGGGATCGACACGACCAAGATCATACATATCTCACGCCGGGTCGCTACGGTGTCGGGCTTCAACGTGCAGTTCAACAAGGCCATTGTCGGCAAGAACGCTTTTGCCCACGAAAGCGGCATCCATCAGGACGGAATGCTCAAAAACCGCGACAATTTCGAGATCATGCGTCCCGAGGATATCGGCCTGTCGGGCACATCCCTGCCACTGGGCAAACACTCAGGGCGCGCGGCACTGCGCGACAAACTTGAGACGCTTGGCTTTGAAGTTGGCGACAATCAACTCAAAGATATCTTTGTGCGTTTCAAGGACCTGGCGGATCGCAAGAAAGAAGTGTTCGACGACGATCTCATTGCGCTGATGACGCTGGATGAGGCGGACGACTATCTGCAACTGGTGTCGATGAAAGTCACCTGCGGCACCGGCGGTCAGGCGGAATCGACAGTCGAGTTGGAAGTCAACGGCAAGGACGTCATCGCAACTGAACATGGTGACGGGCCGGTTGATGCGACCTTCAAGGCGATCCGTGCGATTTATCCCAACACAGCCCGTTTGCAGCTGTATCAGGTTCATGCGGTGACCGAAGGCACCGATGCGCAGGCCACGGTTTCGGTCAGGCTGGAAGAAGATGGCATGATTGCCACGGGTCAGTCGGCGAACACGGATACCGTCGTGGCCTCGGCCAAAGCCTATATCCACGCGCTGAACCGCCTGATCGTGCGCCGGGAAAAGACCGGCCCGGGCGCGGATGCCCGCGAAATCAGCTACAAAGACCTGACCTGATTCAAATAATGGCGCGATAAAGGGCTCCCGCACCTGCGGTTGCCCGACTGCGCCGGACACCTTTGAAGCTTTGAGCCCGGCAGCGCGCTGCCGGGCTCAACATGTTTGACGGCATCTCTGATGCAGGCAAACAAGGCGGGAGTATCGGTTGGAATCCCGTTGGTTGACCTCAGAGACCTTCAAATAGCTGCGACAGACGGAACGTTTCTTCCTCGATGCCGAATGGTGCATTCAGGATGAACATCCCTGATCCTACCATCCGATGCCCCTCGCGCACCGGTGGAAACGTCACCTCATGACAAATGGTCTTAGGGAAGTTTTGCGATTTGAGCGCCGCGATCATTCGGGCATGACGCTTGTCCGTCAGGACCGGGTACCACAGCGCGATCACCCCGACATTCCATTTCCGGTACAGTTTGGCAATCACACTGGGCAGTCTATCGTAATCGGTCTTCACCTCATAGCTTGGGTCAATCAGCAACATTCCCCGTCGAGGCGTCGGAGGCAGCAGGGACTGCGCCAGTTCAAACCCGTCCTGCTGATACACCCTCGCCCCAAACGGCGACATCGCCAAAGAAAGCGCGGCATGTTCCTGAGGGTGCAGCTCTGCAAAATGCAGACTGTCCTGATCCCTCAACAGACTTGCTGCAATCATCGGTGACCCCGGATAGGCCGCGTCACCGTGCCGGGCCTGTACGTTTTCCAGAACCCGGGCCATTGGATGTTCGAGTCCGAACCACCCTTCTCTCTGCGCGCGCACGATCCCAGCCGCCGCCTCGCCTGTCCGCATGGATTCGTCCGCGTCCAACTGGTACAGACCCCGCCCGGAATGCGTTTCGATATAGCTGAGCGGCTTGTCCTTGCGCGTCAAATAATCCAGCACCCACGCCAGTAACGCGTGCTTTTGGACGTCAGCCAGATTCCCGGCATGGTAAATGTGTTGATAAGAGAGCATTTTGCCTTCTAAAGTCCCAATCAATAAGGCGGAAAGGTGCTGATCGTCGCGGAATCAGCCCTTTTACCGGGCGTGATGGCACCCTATAAGTCATCCGTCCCGGAACCGTCGAGTCGCGGGCAGTAGAAAAACCGACATACAGGATCAGGGGAAACATGGGGATCTTTGGCAATCTGGGCGGCCTGTTCACAGCGGACATGGCCATTGACCTTGGAACAGCGAACACGCTGGTTTACGTCAAGGGGCGCGGTGTCATCCTGTCTGAGCCTTCGGTCGTAGCCTATCACGTCAAGGACGGCGTGAAAAAAGTTCTGGCTGTCGGCGAAGATGCCAAGCTGATGCTGGGGCGAACGCCCGGTTCGATCGAAGCCATCCGCCCCATGCGCGAAGGTGTGATTGCTGACTTCGATACCGCCGAGGAAATGATCAAGCACTTCATCCGCAAGGTTCACAAACGCTCGACTTTCTCGAAGCCCAAGATCATTGTCTGCGTCCCCCATGGCGCGACACCCGTTGAAAAACGGGCAATTCGTCAGTCGGTTCTGTCCGCTGGTGCCCGCCGTGCAGGCCTGATCGCCGAACCGATCGCCGCCGCGATTGGCGCGGGCATGCCGATCACCGACCCGACCGGCAACATGGTCGTCGACATCGGCGGTGGCACAACCGAAGTGGCGGTTCTGTCGCTGGGCGACATTGTCTATGCCCGTTCGGTCCGCGTTGGTGGTGACCGCATGGATGAAGCCATTATCTCGTACCTGCGTCGCCAGCAGAACCTGCTGGTCGGTGAATCCACTGCGGAACGCATCAAGACGACAATCGGCACGGCGCGCATGCCCGATGATGGACGCGGCCAGTCGATGCATATCCGAGGTCGTGACCTGCTGAACGGCGTACCGAAGGAAATCGAGATCAGCCAGGCCCAGGTCGCCGAGGCGCTGTCGGAACCCGTCCAGCAGATCTGCGAGGCAGTGATGACTGCGCTCGAGACCACTCCGCCCGATCTGGCCGCCGATATCGTGGACCGGGGCGTCATGCTGACCGGTGGTGGTGCATTGCTGGGCGATCTTGATCTCGCCCTGCGCGAACAGACCGGCCTGGCCGTGTCCATTGCGGACGAAAGCCTGAATTGTGTGGCTTTGGGCACGGGCAAGGCGCTAGAATACGAAAAACAGCTACGCCACGCGATTGACTACGAAAGCTAAGGCACGCACCTTTTAGGGACAGGCTTAATTCGGCACGAGCAGCACGGGAAGGTAACCTGTGGCAAAAGACCGATCACAGCGCGATGACTACACGACCCCTCTGCGCAGATTGTTGCTGGGGATCGTCATTCTGTGCTTGCTGGGCATCTTTCTGGTTTGGCGGATCGACAGCCCGCGCGTCGAGCGGTTCCGCGCCCAGGTGGTGGACACGATCGTGCCCTCGATGGATTGGGCCATGGTGCCCGTGACTGCCGCTGTAAACCTTATCCGCGATTTCCAAAGCTATCAGCGCCTGAGCGAGCAAAACCGCGAGTTGCGTAGCGAACTGCGCCTGATGCGTGCCTGGAAAGAGGCCGCACTGCAGTTGGAGCAGGAAAATGCACGGCTGCTGGATCTGAACAATGTCCGCCTCGACCCGCGCCTGACATACATCACGGGCGTCGTGATGGCCGACAGCGGCTCCCCCTTCCGACAGTCCGTCCTGTTGAATGTGGGGGAGCGCGACGGGATCGTCGATGGATGGGCCACGATGGATGGCATCGGACTGGTAGGCCGGATTTCCGGCGTCGGGCCGGATACGGCACGGGTGATCCTGGTAACGGACGCCACCAGTGCCATCCCGGCAACGATCCAGCCTTCTGGTCAGACCGCACTGATCAAAGGAGATAACACCCCGGCCCCAGTGGTCGAGTTCCTGGAAAACCGCGAGCTGGTCCGTCCCGGTGATCGGGTGATCACATCCGGCGACGGTGGAGTGTTTCCGGCAGGTCTGCTAATCGGCCAGATCGCCGCGGATCCGGGCGGCCGCCTGCGCGTTCGCCTTTCGGCGGATTTTGAACGGCTCGAATTTCTTCGTGTTCTGCGCTTCCATTCGCCCCCCCCAATTCAGGATCCGGGTGGGATCGTCGGGCCAACGCGACCCGAAACTGCGCTTGTACCGGATGAGGTAAGTGATGGATAGGCCGGCCTCATACAGCTGGGCCATGCGCGGCCTTTACGCTGCGCTGTCCTTTGTCGTGCTGTTCCTGCATTTGCTGCCGCTTGATGCGCAACCGGATCGCTGGCCCTTTCCCGATGTGCTGATTGCGCTGACCTTTGCCTGGGTGTTGCGGCGCCCCGATTATGTGCCCACCCTTCTGGTTGCGTTTGTCATGCTGATGGCGGACCTTTTGCTGCAACGCCCGCCCGGCCTTCTGGCCGCCTTGGTGGTGTTTGGCGCAGCCTATCTGCGCGCCGCCGCTCCGGGTATGAAGGACACGGGATTTGTCGGAGAATGGATGTCGGTCGGTGTGGTGATTGCCATGGTGTTTTTGATGAACCGAGTCGTTTTGTCGATCTTGTCGGTGCAGCAGGCCGCTTTGTGGCCAGTGGTGATTCAACTTGTGCTGACAATCGCCTTCTACCCGGTCATCGTGCTGCTGACCCAAAGCGTATTTGGTGTCCACCGCTTGTCTGCGGCGGATGCCGGAGCCGTGGGAGGCAGGGCATGAAGCAACGCAAACCCAAGTCGCAGGGCCTTGCCTATAAACGCCTGCCACGCAGAGCGCTGGTGCTGGGCGGTTTGCAGGCGGCTTTTATCGGCGGGCTGGCTGCACGAATGCGTTTCATGCAGGTGGATCAGGCCGACGAATATCGCCTGCTGGCTGAAGAAAACCGCATCAACATTCGCCTGATCCCACCGACCCGTGGACGAATCTATGACCGCAACGGGCAGATCATCGGTCAGAACTCACCATCCTATCGCATCGTCATCGTGCGTGAGGATGCGGGAGACGTCGACAAAGTGATTGCCAAATTGTCAGAACTCATCCCGCTGAACGATGATGAGATCGAGCGCGCCCGGACCGAAATGCGTCGATCAGCCCCGTTCCTGCCAGTGACACTGGCAGATCAGGTCACTTGGGAAGACATCTCGAAAGTCGCGGTCAATGCCCCGGCCCTGCCGGGTGTGACGCCCGAGGTCGGCCTGACGCGACAATACCCACGCTATGAGGATTTTGCCCATATCGTCGGCTATGTCGGCCCGGTCAGCGACTATGATCTCAGCAAGCTTGAAGACCCCGAGCCGGTTTTGCGAATTCCCCGGTTCCAGATCGGCAAGGTCGGGCTGGAGGCAAAACAGGAAATTGCGCTGCGGGGTAAAGCCGGTGCAAAGCGCGTCGAAGTCAATGCTACAGGGCGCGTCATGCGCGAGCTGGACCGGCAGGAAGGTCAGCCGGGTGCCGACTTGCAATTGGCGATCGATGCCGACCTGCAACAATATGCGCAAGCGCGGCTGGCAGGTGAAAGCGCTGCCGCAATTGTTCTGGATTGCGAAACCGGGGATCTGCGCGCTGTCAGCTCTACACCCAGTTTCGATCCAAATCTGTTTGTGCGCGGAATCTCGGTCGCTGATTATCGGGCGTTGACGCAGGACAAGTATCGCCCCCTGGCCAACAAGTCCGTGCAAGGCACTTATCCCCCGGGGTCGACGTTCAAGATGGTCACTGCATTGGCCGCGCTGGAGGCTGGCGTGATAGGCCCCGGCAACACAGTGTATTGCCCCGGGCACCTGAAGGTCGGCAGCCGCCGGTTCCACTGCTGGAAGCGCGGCGGGCATGGCACGGTCGATCTGAACCTGTCGCTGAAACGCAGCTGCGACGTTTACTATTATGACGTGGCTTTGCGGGTGGGCATCGACAGGATATCCGAGATGGCCCGCACGCTGGGTCTGGGGGCCAAACACGATATTCCGATGTCGGCGGTCGCCGCGGGGCTCGCCCCCAATCAGGAATGGAAGCAGCGGACACACGGTCAGGATTGGCTGGTGGGCGACACGGCCAACGCGTCCATCGGGCAAGGGTTCATGCTGGCCTCGCCGCTGCAACTGGCCGTAATGACCGCCCGCATCGCCACCGGCCGATCCGTGACACCGCGCCTTGTGCGCTCGATCGACGGTGTCGAACAGCCCTCAGGTGCAGGGGGGCCGCTGGGCATCAACGCGTACAATCTGGAACAGGTTCGTAACGCCATGTTCTCGGTCTCGAATGATCGGCGAGGGACGGCCTATCGCAGCCGCATCATCGCGGATGAGTTCCGCATGTCCGGCAAAACCGGCACCAGTCAGGTTCGAAACATCACCAAGGCCGAACGCGCTGCGGGTGTGATCAGCAACAAGGACCTGCCATGGGAACGTCGCGACCACGCCTTGTTCGTCTGTTTCGCCCCCTATGACAATCCGAAATACGCGGTTGCCGTGGTCGTTGAACATGGCGGCGGGGGGTCCAAGGCGGCGGCACCGGTGGCCCGCGATATCATGCTTCAGGCGCTCTATAACGGCACTCCGCCGCTTGAGGCTTATCCTGTTGCCGACCGCGAGCGTATCAAGGAACAGCAAAAACGGCTCGAGGGCGATCGTCGCCCCAAAGCGCGCCCCGACGGAAAGGACCGCGCATGAGCTACCTTGAATATGCCGTGAAATCCACGCCGTCGGGGTTTCGGAAGTTCCTGTACATGAACTGGCCGCTGACCCTGCTGCTGATCAGCACCGCCAGCGCTGGGTTCCTGATGCTGTATTCGGTCGCAGGCGGTTCGTGGACGCCCTGGGCCGAGCCCCAGATGGAGCGTTTTGGGCTTGGCCTGACCGCGATGTTCATCATTGCTCTGGTTCCGATCTGGTTCTGGCGCAACATGTCCGTTCTGGCCTATCTCGGTTCGGTCGCCTTGTTGGTGTTCGTGGAATTGTTCGGCACCATCGGCATGGGTGCACAGCGCTGGATCGACCTTGGGTTCATGCGCCTTCAGCCCTCAGAGGTCATGAAGGTGGCACTGGTCATGGTTCTGGCGGCGTATTACGACTGGCTGCCATCGCACAAGACGTCCCGCCCTCTTTGGGTCTTTATCCCCGTGGCCTTGATTGTCCTGCCCACTCTACTTGTTCTGAAGCAACCGGATCTCGGCACGTCGATCCTGCTGTTGGCCGCCGGTGGAGGGCTGATGTTTCTTGCGGGTGTCCACTGGGCGTATTTTGCAGCCGTCATTGCAGCCGTCGTGGGCCTGATCGCCGCCGTGTTCAACAGTCGCGGGACCGAATGGCAGTTGCTCAAGGATTATCAGTTCCGCCGTATCGACACGTTTCTCGACCCCTCTACCGATCCTCTGGGTGCCGGGTATCACATCACGCAATCCAAGATTGCCCTTGGCTCGGGGGGCTGGAACGGGCGCGGTTTCATGCAGGGTACACAATCCCGGCTGAACTTCTTGCCCGAGAAACACACCGATTTCATCTTCACCACGCTCGCCGAGGAGTTCGGCTTTGTCGGGGGCATCACGCTCTTGGTTCTCTACGCCCTGATCCTTGTGTTCTGCATAGCGACCGCGCTGGCCTCCAAGGATCGGTTCTCCTCCCTGGTCACATTGGGCATCGCGCTGAACTTTTTCTTATTCTTTGCCGTCAATATGTCGATGGTGATGGGCATGGCACCGGTCGTGGGCGTCCCTCTGCCAATGGTCAGCTATGGCGGTTCGGCCATGCTGGTGCTGATGGCCGCGTTCGGCATCGTCCAAAGCGCTCATATCCATCGTCCCCGCTGATCTGAAAGGCCCCAGATGCCCGTAAACGTTCTGTTTTCCGCGCGCCCTGCCCTCTGGCCCGTGTATGAACCGCTGCTCACTCAATACCTTGCAGAAGCTGGCGTCCAGGCGGAGATCAGTACGGAATTTGAACCGGATCAGGTTGATTACGTAGTCTACGCTCCGAATGGCGGGCTATTGGATTTTTCGCCCTTTACGCGCCTGAAGGCGGTTCTGAGCCTCTGGGCCGGGGTTGAAAAGATCGCGGACAATGACACGCTGAGCGTCCCCTTGGCACGGATGGTGGATCACGGGCTGACGCAGGGTATGACCGAATGGGTGGTGGGCCATGTGCTGCGCTATCATCTGGGAATGGATCGCCACATCACCATCCAGGATGGCGTCTGGGTCCCGGATGCCCCACCTTTGGCACAAGAGCGCAACGTGTGCATTCTGGGCCTCGGCGCATTGGGCGAAGCCGCGGCCCGCGCCCTGGCCTTACTGAATTTCACGGTCACTGGCTGGAGCCGCACCGCCAAGGACATCCCCGGCGTGACCTGCCTGCACGGTCCTGACGGGCTGCGTGATGCACTTTCTCAGGCCGAGATACTGGTTCTGCTGCTGCCTGATACCGCTGCCACTGAAAACGCGTTGAATGCAAAAACGCTGGCCTTGCTACCCAAAGGCGCGCGGATCATCAACCCGGGCCGCGGGCCCCTGATCGATGACGAAGCGCTGCTGGATGCCTTGAACTCGGGTCAGATCGGTCATGCGACGCTGGATGTGTTCCGGGTCGAGCCCTTGCCCCCCGATCACCCTTATTGGGCACATCCGAACGTGACTGTGACCCCTCATATCGCGTCCGAGACCCGCCCGGCCACAGCCGCGCAGGTCATTTGCGAAAACATCCGACGTGGCGAAGCCGGAGAGCCCTATGTGCACCTGGTAGATCGCGCGTTGGGCTACTGATTTCAGGTCGCGATCAGACCGCGGCCTTTCAACAGGGCGTCAACCCCCGGCAATCTTCCCCGGAATGCCAGATACAGGTCTTCTGCCTCGCGCGAACCGCCAGTGGAAAGGATGTTGTCCTCCAACGCTTTGGCGCGTTCCGGGTCAAAGGCACCACCTGCCTCTTCAAAGGCGGCAAAGGCGTCGGCATCCATCACCTCGGACCACATATAGCTGTAATAGCCCGAGCTGTAGCCGTCGCCCGCGAACACATGAGCGAAATGCGGAGTGGCGTGGCGCATACCAATGGCCTTCGGCATCCCCAACCTGGCCAGAACTTCCGACTGTTTTGCCATCGGATCTGCCGGTGCCTCGTCATCGTGGAAGGCCAGATCAACGAGGGCCGAGGCGACATATTCCACCGTCTGGAAACCCTGATCGAAATTGGCCGCGTTCAGAACCTTCCGTAGCATTTCCTGCGGCATCGGCTCGCCCGTTTCCGCATGGGTCGCAAATTCGGCAAGGACCTCTGGCACTTCCAGCCAGTGTTCGTAAAGCTGGCTGGGCAATTCGACGAAATCGCGCGCAACCGAAGTGCCCGAGATGCTTTCATATGTCACGTTGGACAGCATCTGGTGTAGGGCATGGCCGAATTCATGAAACAGGGTCCGCGCGTCATCATAGGACAGCAAGGCGGGATCCCCCTTGGCGAAGTTGCAGACATTGATGACAACCGGTGTCTGCTTCTTTGGGAATTTGGCCTGCGCCCTCATCGCGCTGCACCAGGCACCTGACCGCTTGGACCCTCGTGCAAAGTAGTCTCCGATAAATACGGCAATATGCTGCCCGTCGCGGGTAACTTCCCAAGCCCGGCAATCCGGGTGATAGAGGGGTACGTCCAACGGATTGAATTCCAGCCCGAAAAGCCGGTTGGCGCAGGCAAACGAAGCCTCGATCATGCGATCAAGCTGCAGATAGGGTTTCAACGCGGCCTCATCCAGATCGTGTTCCGCCTTGCGCCGCTTTTCAGCATAATACCGCCAATCCCAAGCTTCCAGCGGGCCATTGATGCCGTCTTCCTGCATCATCTGCGTCAGAACATCCGCGTCGGCGTCTGCACGGGACTTGGCCGGTTCCCATACCTGCATCAACAGCTCACGCACCCGATCCGGCGTGCTTGCCATCTCGGTTTCCAGCTTGTATTCGGCGAACGTGTCATAGCCCAGAAGCTTGGCGCGCTCTTCGCGCAAGGCCAGGATCTCGGCCGCGATGTCACGGTTATCGGTCTCTCCCCCATTGGCACCGCGTGCGGCCCAGGCGCGATAGGCTTTTTCGCGCAGGTCCCGGCGGGGCGAGAATTGCAGGAATGGCACAATCAGCGACCGTGACAAGGTGACCACTGGCCCCTGTGCCTTCTTCTCCTGCCCCGCGGCACGCGCCGCGTCCACGACGAAATTCGGCAAGCCGTCCAGATCCTCTTCGGTCAGGTCCATGTACCAGTCCCGCTCATCCGCCAGCAGGTTCTGGGTAAACGACGTGCCCAGCGACGCGAGGCGCGACTTGATCTCTTGCATACGGGCGTCTTCGTCCCCTTCCAAGGCCGCGCCGGCACGCACAAAGCCTCGGTGGGTCAACATCAGCACGCGCGCCTGTTCCTCGGTCAGGTCAAGATCATCGCGCAGTGCCCATAGGTCGGCAACACGCTTGAACAGCGACTTGTTTGAAGAAATGCTCGAAAAATGCGCTGAAAGCTTGGGGGAAAACTCTCGTTGCAGTTCTTCCCGCTTTGGGTTGCTGTCTGCGCCCGCAATCGTGAAGAAGACCGACAGGACCTTGTCCAGTTGCTCGCCCGCGGCCTCGAGCGCCTCGATCGTGTTGGCGAATGTGGGGGTATCCGGATTTGCTGCTATCGCGTCAATCTCGGCGTTATGCTCTTTCATCGCCTGCTCCAGTGCGGGCGAGAAATCATCATCCGAGATATCGGAAAAAGGGGCGATTTCAAACGGTGTGGTCCAATTGGACAGGATCGGGTTGGTCATGCGGATCTCCTTTGATCCCATAGCTATGTCGCCATGGCCGGGTGTTCCAGAACACCCAACCCATGTGAAGAAAGGTTAATCGTTTGTCATGCCACAAACAGGGCAATCGTCCCGGCGGGTCAGAGCAATCTTGCGGCTTTCACCGTACAGCGCGTCATAGATCAGCATCTCGCCGCGCAGCGCCATGCCGGCGCTCGTTATCACCTTGATCGCCTCGACCACCATCATCGACCCAACCACGCCCGGCAGCGGGCCGATCACTCCGGCCTCGGAACAGGACGGGGCCAGGCCGGGGGCCGGTGCCTCTGGGAAGATACACTGATAGCAGGGGCTGCCGTTGGCCGGGTCAAACACACTCAGTTGACCTTCCCACTGTGACAAAGCCCCCGATATCAGCGGTTTGCCCAGCGCGACGGCGGTTCGGTTGGCCAGATAACGGGTCTCAAAATTGTCGGTTCCGTCAAGGATCAGATCGAAATCTGCAAACAGATCGGTCGCGATTTCCTCGCTCAAACGGCGATGATAGGGCAGAACCACCACGTTCGGGTTCTGCGCCTCCATCGCCTGCTGGGCCGAAAAGACCTTGGGCATTTCAATGTCCGCATCGCGGTGAATGACCTGTCGTTGCAGGTTGGCATTCTCGACGACGTCATCGTCGATGATACCAATCGTGCCGACACCTGCTGCCGCCAGATATTGCAGCGCAGGTGCGCCCAGACCACCAGCGCCGATCACCAGAACGCGGGCTTTCTTAAGCTTTTTCTGGCCGGGCCCACCCAGTTCGCGCAACACGATATGGCGGGCATAGCGGTCCAGCTCAGTCTCGGTAAATCGGTCGGAGGGCATGTCAGGCTCCGGGTCTGCAACTGAAGCTGCGCGGTTGCGCAGGGTTTTCAGCACTCTGCCATACAGCAAAGCCAGCGCCGCGAAACCCACAAGGATCAGCCACAGCGCCGCAGACCCGCCGGTTGCTTCGCGAAGAGGGTGCCCATCCGGCAAGATCAGATGAGACAGTATGACCCCCGCCAACAACACGCTCACGGAAACCACCCGCGCTTTTTTCGACGTGCCCGCGAAATAACCGACACCCCAAAGCCCCGCGGCCAGGATGAAAACCAGCAGCATCAGCCGCGCCCAGTCGAGCCGAAACCGCCAGCCCCACGATCGGTTTCGCCCAGCGTCTGAGCCAGTTCAAACGTGGCCTGCACCACCGGCGCGACCACAAGCTGCGCGATACGATCTCCGTGGGCGATCTCGAACCGTTCCTGGCCCGCATTCATCACGATCACGCCCAACGGCCCACGATAGTCGCTGTCGATGGTGCCCGGCGTGTTGGGCAGTGTAATCCCATGTTTCAACGCAAGGCCCGAGCGGGGCCGAACCTGAACCTCATACCCGCGCGGGATTTCAATGCGCAGGCCGGTTGGCACCAGCGCCCGCTGGCCGGGCTCCAACGCTATCGGCGCGCCGCCGGGCAGATTGGCACGCACATCCGCCCCGGCCGCCCCCGAGGTTTCATAAGAGGGAAGTGCCACGGCGGGGTCTGCCCCGTCTTCGCGGATCACTCGGATTGCAACCATGCTCTTGCCTTTCCTTCAGCCTGCCAACGCGTCCGAAATCTTCGCCGCCAATCGCCGGGCAACTTCGTCCTTGCCCATGCGGGGCCATTCCTCGGCCCCGTTGTCCGAAATCAGGATGACCGCATTCTCTGACCCGCCCATAATGCCTGTTGCAGGGCTGACATCGTTGGCGACGATCCAGTCGCAGCCTTTGCGCAGGCGCTTGGCCGTGGCGTGTTCGACCACATTGTCGGTCTCGGCCGCAAATCCGACAACCAACGGCGGACGGTTCGCGCCCATCCGAGAAACACGTTTCAGAATGTCCGGGTTTTCGGCGAATTCCAGTACCGGCAGGCCGTCGCGGCTTTTCTTCAGCTTCTTGTCCGACGCGCTGGCGACACGCCAATCCGCGACCGCCGCCGCGAATACTCCGGCGTCGACGGGCAGAGCCGCATCAACCGCATCAGACATCTGTTGCGCGGTTTCGACGGGCACGACCCGCACACCCGTCGGGGGTGGCACATCTGCGGGGCCGGTCACAAAGATCACCTCGGCCCCCAATTCCGCCAGCGCCCGAGCCACGGCGGCACCCTGAGCCCCGGACGACCGGTTCGCTATATACCGGACAGGATCTATTGGTTCACGCGTCGGGCCGGACGTCACCAGCACCCGCCTGCCCGCCAAAGGCCCCGCAGACAACTGAGCCTCAACTGCTGCAACAATTTCCATCGGCTCGGACATGCGCCCCGGGCCGTATTCGCCACAGGCCATGTCGCCTTCGTTCGGGCCAATAAAGCGCACGCCATCTGCCTGCAACTGCTTCAGGTTTCGTTGCGTCGCCGGGTGGGTCCACATCCGCACATTCATCGCGGGCGCACACAGAACGGGTGTGTCCGTGGCCATCAGAAGGGTCGATGCCAGATCATTGGCCAGCCCTCCGGCCATCTTGCCCATCAGGTCCGCCGTTGCGGGGGCCACAACAATCAGATCAGCAGAGCGTGAAAGTTGAATATGCCCCATCTCGGCCTCATCGGTGAGGTCAAACAGATCGCGATAGACCTTTTCACCTGCCAGTGCAGACACGGACAGAGGCGTCACGAACTCTTCCGCTGCGCGCGTCAATACAGGGGTTACATCCGCACCGCGCTCGCGCAACCTGCGGATCAGGTCCAGCGACTTATAAGCCGCGATCCCGCCACCGATAATCAGCAGAATGCGTTTGGATGACAGCATGTTCAGCCCTTCCTGTCCCGGTCGGCCCCGACATTAGGCAAGGCCTGCAGGTAGTTCCAGCGATTAATTCTGAACTTGAAATGCCGCACAGGGATCTTCGCGCTCCACCGTGGGGCTGTCGATTACGATATCGAAATCACCGTCAATCGCTCCGTCCTCGGATTGTCCGACGGCCACCAGTTTCCACCCTGGCTGAAGACGCGCGAGATACGTTGGTATGCCCCGGTCTTTTCGCGCGTGACCGTTTCCAGTGATCACGGCAACCGGACCCCCGGTTTCTTCCATTGCACGCAAAACCGCACGGGCCAGCACAGCATCGCGCAGGCGCTGGATCGCAACCATCTGGGGCAACATTTCAGCCGGAAGCGCGTCGCAATGCGCAGCCAATTGGTCGGCCTCGCGCGCGGCCTGTTCCTCGGGCGTCAACGGTACAGTCAGACCATAGCGCGCCGCGTCTGCACCCAGAGCCGTAGCCGCACCACGTTCCATTGCGGCACGTGCGGCGGTGCGCGGAACCATGGCCCCGTAAACCGGCGCGCCGGAAGCTTCAAACACCGGGTAATACATACTGAGCGGCGGCCATCCACTTTCAGCCCATTTCAGAATACGGCTAAGCTCCTCTGGGTTGGACACTGCTTTTTGAGTAAGCCTCTGTGCGCCCTCTTCGGTTACCATTTCCCAGACGACGGCCGAGGGTGAAACAGCCTCGAGCGCTTCGGCCTGCACCAGATGATGCGTCGGGTTGTCGTGAACTTCTCCCAAAATCAGGACATCGGCGTCCCGCATCGCGGACATAGCATCAGCGGGAATTAGTCTATCTGCTAGCCCCGGTCGCGTTGCCGCAACCGTAAGACCAAGAACACACACAAGAATCGCAAACTGCTTCATGCGATGAAGTGTTGCACCTCGCGCGACTGGGCTTCAAGGTTCTTGCGCATCTTCACGAAGGCTGCGGCCTCGAGCTGTCGCACGCGTTCTTTGGACAGACCCAGCTCTGTTCCAAGGCTTTCCAGGGTTCGAGCGGGGTCTCGCAGCTTGCGTTCGCGCACAATGAAACGCTCGCGATCATTCAGCGCACTCATCGCCGTCAACAGCCACTTGCGCAATTGTTCGGTATCGTGGCTGTGCTCAACTGCTTCTGCGGCCTGTTCGCGGTCGTCTTCCAGGGCGTCGATCCACTCACGTCCATCCTCATCCGCAGATTGCACGGCATTCAGAGAAAAGTCGGAACCGGACAGACGGCCTTCCATCATCTCAACGTCGCGCAGAGGCACGCCGATTTCCGTTGCGATCATCTGATGCAACTGATGACGGTCCAGGTCCTGACCTTCGGTGGCGGCTTCACGTTCCAGCCGGGCCTGAACACGGCGCATGTTGAAGAACAGGGACTTCTGAGCCGAGGTGGACCCGGTCCGAACCATGGACCAGTTCCGCATCACGTAATCCTGAATGCTTGCCTTGATCCACCACACGGCATAGGTCGAGAAACGCACACCGCGATCCGGGTCGAACTTGTCTGCGGCCTTCATTAGGCCAAGGCCTGCTTCCTGAATGAGATCATTCATCGGCGCGCCATAGCGCTTGAACTTGGCCGCCATCGAAATCGCCAGACGCATATAGGCGGTGATCAGGCGGTGCAACGCCTGCTCATCACGCTCATCACGCCAAGCATACGCCAGTTTCAGTTCAGTTTCCGCATCCAGCAGCTCGGCCTTCATTGCTTGCCGGGACATCGAAAAGTCCGTCGCGTTATCCAGTGCCATAAACCTCTCCCCTGTTTGCAGGTACTGGTCAGACTTGCTTTGCCGACCTATGACCTTTACGCAAAACAGCACCAATCGGATCAACTATAGGTAAGTATTGTGTCGCCGGATTTAACCTTGGTTCTGGGCGGGGCCGCGTCGGGCAAGTCGGTTTTCGCCGAAGAACTGGTTGTTTCTCAGGGGAAAAGCCGCGTTTACCTTGCGACATCACAAGTGTTTGATGACGAGATGCGCCAGAAAATCGACCGCCATCTTGAGCAACGCGGCGACGGTTGGACCACGGTTGAAGAACCCTTTGATTTGGGACCGGTTCTGGCAAAGTTGGCGCCCGATCAGATTTGCCTGATTGACTGCGCCACCATGTGGCTGAGCAACCACCTGTTGGCCGAATCCGATCTGGAAGCCGCACAAACCGCCCTGCTTAAAGCATTTCGCTCATGCCCGGCCCAGATTGTGATAGTCTCGAACGAAGTCGGTCACGGTATTGTTCCGGACAACGCCCTGGCCCGCCGGTTTCGCGAAGCGCAGGGACGGCTGAACATCGCGCTTGCAGCGCAGGCCGATCTGGTGGTGCAGATCACAGCCGGGTTGCCTTTGGTTCTGAAAGGGCAATTGCCGTGACGCGTTTACATCTTGTCCGACACGGGCCGACCCATGCAAAAACAATGGTCGGCTGGTCCGACCTGCCCGCTGACCTGAGCGATACTGCGGCCCTGAAACGTCTGCACTACCATTTGCCGCCCGAGGCGCTTGTGATCTCGTCAGACCTGTCAAGGGCAGTTGACACGGCAACGGCCATACAAGGCCGACGTCATCGACTGCCTCATCACCCTGACCTGAGGGAAATCCACTTTGGCCGCTGGGAACTGCGCGGTTTTGCCGAAATCGAAGCTGAAGACCCGGAACTGGCCTTTGCGTATTGGGACAACCCCGGCGATGTCCGCCCGCCGCAGGGTGAGAGCTGGAACGATGTCCGCAATCGGGTCGACGCAGCCATCGACGTGCTTGTTTCGGCACATACAGACCGCGATCTGGTCATCGTTGCGCATTTCGGCGTGATCCTCACCCAGGTGCAGCGCGCCCTTGATCTGGATGGGCAACAGACCTTTTCACATACAATCGACAACCTGTCGGTGACGGACATCACGATCGACGCAGGCAAGTGGTTGGTTGGGACAATCAATCACCTTCCGTGAACAGCCCCCGCACAAATCACCGTTTTACCGGGCTGCGAACCTGCGGCATCGTTCGCGTATGACTTATGATTTGTATATCGGTGACCGCCTTTTCTCCAGCTGGTCGATGCGCGGCTGGTTGATGCTTGAGAAATTCAACCTGCCCCATAGAAGCCACATGATTGGCCTGTATTCGGGCACCATGACACAGGACATGGCTTCCCTGGCTCCAGCGCGACTTGTGCCCGCCCTGCGCCTGCCGGATGGAACTGTGGTCGGCGAAAGCCTGGCCATGGCCGAAACCCTCGCCGAGCACCGCCCTGATGCCGGGTTGTGGCCATCAGATTCCGCAGCCCGGGCGACTGCCCGATGGCTATGCGCCGAGATGGTGGCGGGGTTTGGCGCCTTGCGAGGTGAATGCCCCATGCAATTGTTGCACGTCTGGCAGGATTTCAAACCATCGGATGAGACACTGGTAGATCTGGCACGCGTCGAAACACTCTGGGACCATGCGCGCACAGTGTCCGGTGCGGAACAAGGCCCGTTGTTTGTCACGTATTCGCTGGCGGACGTGTTTTACACACCCGTCGCAGCGCGGATCATCGGGTATGGGCTGCCAGTTTCAAAGGCGAACCGGGCCTATTGCCTGGACCTGTTGGCAGACCCCGCCGTCAGACAATGGCGCGCAATGGGCCTGACCGTCAGATACGACCCTTTTCCCTATCGTCAGGACTTGTCGTCCAAGCCCTGGCCGATCGGAGGGGTTTCAACCGCCAAGCCGGTATCCGGCCCGTCAATCAACGAAGTTTGCCCTTATTCCGGCGAACCGGTCGTGGAGTTTCTGGAGTTGGATGGCAAATGCTGGGGCTTCTGCAATCCATTCTGCCGCGACAAAACCGTTGCAGATCCCGACGCGTGGCCCAAATTCGCTGCCTTGCGCGCAACCGTTAACGACTCTTAAACCACAACCATGGCAGCAACGTCCTGTTAACCAAGAACAGGACTGCCATGGTTGCCCGTGCCCACACTGTCGCGTTTCAAGGAGTCGATGCCCGCCCGGTCGAAGTGCAATGTGCCGTCTCACCCGGCTTGCCGGCCTTTTCCATCGTGGGCCTTCCAGACAAGGCTGTGTCCGAAGCCCGGGACCGTGTCCGCAGCGCGCTGAGTGCGATGGCCATCGCCCTGCCCTCGAAACGAATTACGATTAACCTATCTCCTGCCGATCTGCCCAAGGAAGGTAGTCATTTTGACCTGCCCATCGCGGTCGCGCTGTTGTCCGTGCTCGAGATCATCCCGGCCGATGCCGCCGAAGGAACAGTTGCACTGGGAGAGTTGTCGCTTGATGGCTCCCTGGTGCCTGTTGTCGGTGCCCTGCCCGCGGCCATGACGGCAGCTTCCGAGGATCGCATGTTGCTGTGTCCCAAAGCCTCCAGCGCCGAAGCGGCATGGGTCGACGCCACTCAGGTTATCGGCGCGGATTCCCTTGGTGATGTTGTCCGCCATTTCTCGGGACAGTCCCCTTTGCCGGCGGCACAACCCGGCGAGGTGAATCTGACGCCCAGCGCGCGGGATCTGCGCGATGTAAAAGGACAGGAACGCGCCAAACGCGCCTTGGAAATCGCGGCAGCCGGGCGTCACCATCTGATCATGATCGGCACGCCGGGGTCGGGCAAATCCATGCTGGCCGCTCGGCTTCCGGGCATCTTGCCTCCGCTAACGGCGGTCGAAGCGTTGGAAACTTCGATGATCCAGTCCCTGTGCGGGTTGCTGGACGAAGGCGGCATCAACCGCACACGTCCTTTTCGGGAACCGCATCATACGGCTTCGATGGCAGCCATTGTCGGCGGTGGCAAAGGTGCCAAACCCGGTGAAATCTCACTGGCGCATAACGGCGTGCTGTTCATGGATGAGTTCCCCGAGTTTCCGCGTACAGTTCTGGAAACCCTGCGCCAACCAATTGAATCCGGAGAAGTCATGGTGGCACGGGCCAATGCCCATGTGAAATACCCCTGCCGCTTCATGCTTGTGGCCGCTGCGAACCCATGCAAATGCGGCTATCTGACGGATCCCTCACGAGCCTGCTCTCGCGCACCCGGCTGCGGCGAGGATTATCTGAACCGTATCTCGGGGCCCCTGATGGACAGGTTCGACCTGCGGATCGAAGTTCCGCCTGTGGGTTTCACCGATCTTGATCTGCCCCCATCCGGCGACAGCTCGGCGACAGTTGCCGTACGTGTTGAAAACGCCCGCGCCATTCAGGCAGACCGGTTTCGGGAAACACCGAACCTGCGCCAGAATTCCGACGCCGAAGGCAGGGTTCTGGAAGAGATCGCAACACCTGACGCCGAAGGAAAAGCGGTGTTGCTGAAAGCAGCCGATCGGTTCGGGCTATCGGCCCGCGCCTTTCACCGCATCCTGAGAGTGGCGCGGACGATCGCCGATCTGGACGGTTCAGCCGACATCCGCAGGCCACATGTGGCAGAGGCGCTGAGCTTTCGCATCAGCGCCCGGGTCATGGCCTAAACCTTGGCTTCTATCGCCTGCCAGATTTTCTCGGCAATATTGACGCCGTCGAACCGTTCCAGCTCCTGAATACCGGTGGGCGAGGTCACGTTGATCTCGGTCAGGTAGTCGCCAATAATGTCGATCCCGACAAATATCTGACCTTTTTCTTTCAGCAGCGGTCCGATGGCGGCGCAGATTTCCAGATCACGCTCGGACAACCCGATCTTTTCCGGGCGACCGCCCACATGCATGTTTGAGCGCGTTTCGCCTGCGGCGGGAACCCGGTTGATAGCACCAACCGGTTCGCCGTCCACCAGGATCACGCGCTTGTCGCCATTGCTGACATCCGGCAGGAATTTCTGCACGATCAGAGGCTCGCGCGAGAACCCCGTGAACAGCTCGTGCAGAGAGGTCAGGTTGCGGTCATTGGCATCCAGTCGGAACACGCCAGCACCGCCATTGCCATAGAGCGGCTTGAGGATGATATCGCCGTGCTTTTCCTTGAACGCCTTGATCGTCTGCAGATCGCGGGCAATCGTCGTGGGCGGGGTCAGGTCGGGAAAATCCAGAACCAGCAGTTTTTCAGGATAGTTCCGCACCCAGAACGAGTCGTTGACCACCAGCGTTCGCCCTTTGAGGCGGTCCAGTAGGTGAGTCGACGTGATGTAGTGCATGTCAAAGGGTGGATCCTGACGCAGCCAGACCACATCGAAGTCGGCCAGGTCAGCTTCACGTTCGGAGCCCAGAACAGCCGGGTCGCCTGCGACCCGCTGAACAGTCATGTCATGGCCGCGCGCCGTAATGCGTCCTTCCTGATAAGCCAGTTGATCCGGTCCATAGAAAAACAACGAATGACCACGCACCTGCGCCTCTTCCGCCAGACGGAATGAGCTGTCGGCGTTGATGTCCACGTCCCCGATCGGGTCCATTTGAAAGGCTATTTTCATGGCGTGTCCCTCAGTTTAATGCCAGATACATGGCCCAGCAGGCCCGAGGGTTCAATGGGGCTTAGGCATGACCGAAGGCGTTTTCGATGATTTGAACTGCGCCAGTGCCATCTACAAGTGCCGCGTCAAAACGGACATTGGTCAGCTGCCCACCCGGCTCATTTTCCAGATATTGCGCGGCCGAGGCACAGATTCGGTCAATTTGTTTTTGGCTGATCCGGGCCGCAGCCTTTTCGAAAGTGGAACTTTTCTTGACTTCGACAAACACAACCCCGTCGCCATCTCGGGCAATCAGATCGATTTCACCACCGGCACCCCGCCACCGGCGATGCACAATTGCAAAACCCCGACGCTCGTAATCCGAGGCGACCCGAAGCTCGGCCGACTGACCCGCATGATAGGAAACCGAGCCCTGAATTGCACGTTGCCCCATGTCACCCTTTTCCCATTTTCAGCGCTTTCTGGTAGATCGGACGCCGCGGCAGATCATACATTTCTGACACAAGATCCGCTGCATCCCGAACCGAGTGGGTTTCCAAAGCTCGCTTCAAGGCCTCTTCTACGTCGGATTCGTTAACGCTTTGCGAATGGCTACGATCCACCAGCAGAACTATTTCACCCTTAACTGGTTTTTCCTGAATTTCAGTTGCCAGATCAGCCAGGCTTCCACGACGGATTTCTTCAAACTTTTTTGTCAGTTCACGACACAACGCCGCCTGACGGTCTGCCCCCAAACACTCGGCAAGATCCACAAGGCTGGCTGATACGCGTTTCGGAGATTCATAAAAAACCAAGGTGCCTGGAACAGTCTTCAATGCCTCAATCCGGGCCCGACGTGCACCGGATGCATTTGGTAGAAATCCCGCAAAAAAGAATGCATCTGTTGGTAGGCCCGCCAATGTCAACGCGGTTACCGCGGCCGATGCACCGGGCGCACAGGTCACCATATGCCCGGCTTCTGCCGCTTGCTTGCCAAGATCATATCCCGGATCAGCGATCAGCGGCATACCCGCCTCGGATGCGTAGGCGACCGATTGCCCCTGCGCCAGGGCATCCATAAGCCTGCCACGCGCACCTGCACCGCTGTAATCATGGTAGGCTTGTATACGCCGACCCTCCAGGGGGATGCCGTGAATCTCCATCAACCGGCGCAAACTCCGGGTGTCCTCTGCCGCTATCACATCGGCCGAGGCCAGAACATCCAGCGCCCTGAGCGTAATATCGCGCGCGGCTCCGATCGGAGTGGCAACAAAATACAGGCCCGCAGCCAATCTGATCTTTTGGAAATTCAAAGCTGGACCCTCACAGCGTGACGTTTATTATCGCGGCTCGACAGAACAGAAGCACTAACAGCCGCCGGATCAGGGAGTTTTCATTTAGATGTTTACCGTTTGCAAGCCCGTAAGCAAGCTGGCGAAAGCCGCCATTGCCCTGACGACCGCAGCGTTTCTGGCCGCTTGTGAGCCGGGTGGCGTTGGGGGTGGGCCCTCGATCAACACATCGAATCCTGTTCCGGTTGCTTTGCTGGTTCCCCGCTCTGGCGACGCAGCACTGGCGCAGAGCCTCGAGAACGCAGCCCGCCTGGCGATGTCCGATCTGCCCAACGTCAAAATCGACCTGCGTGTCTACGATACGGCGGGGAACCCAACCACGGCGACAGCCGTGGCCCAGCAGGCCGTTGCAGAAGGCGCCAAAATCATTGTCGGCCCTGTATACGCCCAGGCCGCGAATGCTGCAGGACTGGCGGTGCTGAACAATAACATCAATGTTCTTTCATTTTCGAACAACACCAGCATTGCGGGTGGCAACGTATTTGTTCTGGGACCGACCTTTGAAAACACGGCCAGCCGGCTGGTCAATTTCGCGGGCCGGCAAGGCAAAACAAACATGGTTATCGTGCACAGCAATGATTCCGCGGGGCAAGTGGGGCAAACTGCAATCACCAATGCGCTGGCAAACAGCCGAGTCAACAATGCCGGAACTGTCGGATATGACCGGTCGCAACAGGGCGTTATCAACTCGGTTCCCACGATCAAAGCCACCGTCGATTCGACCGGAGCGGACTCGATTTTTATGACGGCCACAACTGCGGGTGCTTTGCCACTTTTCTCGCAATTGCTGCCTGAGGCAGGCGTTTCTCCGGCGACAACTCAATTCATCGGCCTGACCCGTTGGGATATCCCCCCGCAGACGCTGGAACTGCCGGGTGTGCAGGGGGGGTGGTTTGCCCTGCCCGACCCATCCAAGGCACAAGCCTATCGTCAACGGTATAACGCGACGTATGGCGAAGCGCCTCACCCGATCAGCGGTCTGGCCTATGACGGCATAGCGGCGATTGGTGCCTTGGTCAGTCAGGGCAAGTCCGATGCCCTGACCGGTGCTGCCTTAACTCAGAATGCCGGTTTCCAAGGCGTTGGCGGCATCTTCCGCCTGCGTCCAAACGGCACTAACGAACGCGGCCTTGCCGTAGCGACGATTCAGAATAAACAGGTGGTTGTGATTGACCCTGCCCCGCAAAGCTTCTCTGGTGCCGGTTTCTGAGCGATCGGGCGTGACTATGGCGCCTGAAGGCGCTCTGATTTGCCCAGCCAAAAACATCTTTGACAGCGTCAGCGTCAATGATGCGCTGGCTATGGCCTTCGAGACCTGCTCTGACAACAGCGAAATGCGCTCTGAAACAGTGCGCATTCTGCGCGACGCTCAGAAAGCTGGTCGCAAAGCTATTGCCGATGCCTTCAGCGAGCATCCGTTTGACGCGCGCGCGCTGACCCGTTCTTATACCTTCCTGACGGACCAACTGGTCGGAACTGCAATGCTGGTCTCCAGCACGCGCCTGCATCCGATTGCGACGCCAACTCAGGGTGAAAAGATCGCTGTTCTGGCCGTTGGAGGTTACGGGCGCGGTGAAATGGCACCGTCTTCCGATGTCGATCTGCTGTTTCTCACACCGTACAAAATTACGGCCTGGGCCGAGAGCGTTATCGAATCGATGCTGTATATTCTGTGGGATCTGCGGTTGAAGGTCGGGCATTCGTCACGCACGATCAAAGACTGCCTCCGGCTGGGGACCGAGGATTTCACAATCCGTACGGCAATGCTGGAGCAACGCTATCTGGCGGGTGACAAGGCGCTGGCCGACGAGCTTGAGCGGCGGCTGAAAACCGACCTGTTCAAGGGAACCGAACGGGAATTCATCGAAGCCAAGCTGAATGAACGAGATGAGCGGCACCTGAAACAAGGGGAACGATACAAGGTCGAACCCAACGTGAAAGAAGGCAAAGGGGGGTTGCGCGACCTCCAATCCCTCTACTGGATTGCAAAGTACATCTACGGCGTTCAGGACGTGGCCGAGCTTGTGCCTTTGGGTCTGTTCACCCCGGAAGAATTCAATACCTTCGTTCAGGCCGAAGAGTTCCTTTGGGCTGTTCGTTCGCATTTGCATCTGGTGACAGGCCGCGCCACCGAACAGCTGACCTTTGACATGCAGGTCGAGGTCGCGGCGCGCATGGGCTATGAGGATCGCGCCGGTCGCCGTGCGGTCGAAGTATTCATGCAACGCTATTTTCGCGAAGCCACACGTGTGGGCGAGTTGACGCGGATTTTTCTGACAAAGCTTGAGGCGCTGCACGTGAAAGGCGCGCCATTGCTGGAGCGCATTTTCCGCAAACGCCGGCGGGTCAAAGCCGGATACAAGGTTGTTCACGGCCGTTTGGACGTAGCAGACCCTGACAAATTTCTGTCCGACAAAGTGAACCTTCTGCGCTTGTTCGAAGAAGGTTTGCGAACAGCAATGCTGATCCATCCGGATGCCATGCGTCTGGTGGCGGCAAATCTGCATCTGATCGACGACGAAATGCGCAACGACAAAGAGGCGCGGCGCATCTTTCTGGACTTGATGCTGAAACACGGCAATCCAGAACGCGCTTTGCGGCGGATGAACGAACTGGGTGTACTCTCCGCTTTCCTGCCCGAGTTCGAGCCCATCGTGGCAATGATGCAGTTCAACATGTACCACAGCTATACGGTGGACGAGCATACCATCCAGTGCATCGTGAATCTGGCCCAGATAGAACGCGGAGAGTTGATTGAATCCCTGCCTCTTGCTTCGTCGATTCTGGAAGGCGGGGTCAATCGTAAGGTTCTGTATGTCGCCCTTTTGCTGCATGATATCGCCAAAGGACGACCCGAAGATCACTCGATCCTTGGGGCACAGATCGCGCGCAAGGTCGCGCCGCGATTGGGTCTGAACAAAGCGGATACGGAGACGGTGGAATGGCTGGTTCGCTATCACCTGCTCATGTCCGACATGGCACAGAAACGCGACATTTCGGACCCCCGCACAGTGCGTGATTTTGCCAAAGCAGTCCAAACAGTCAAACGACTGGACCTGTTGACCGTTCTGACCGTCTGCGACATTCGCGGTGTAGGGCCGAATACCTGGAACAATTGGAAAGCCACGCTGCTGCGTGCCCTTCACGCTGAAACCAAGCGCGCGCTGGAAACCGGGATGGAGGACCTCAACCGCGCCAATCGCGGGGCCGAGGCAAAAAAAGCCCTGCGCACCGAACTGGCAGCCTGGTCCAAGGCCGACCTCAAATCCGAGACAGGACGTCACTACGACCCTTATTGGCAGGGTCTTAATCTGGCTACACATGTCGAGTTTGCGAACATGCTGCGCGCGCTGGAACAATGCGGCGACCCCGGCGCGATGGAGATCCGGCTTCAGCCGGACGAGGATCGCGACGCAACGCGAGCCTGTTTCGCGATGGGCGATCACCCCGGTATTTTTGCGCGCATCGCCGGCGCGCTGGCCCTGGTCGGCGCGAATGTTGTGGATGCTCGCAGCTATACCACCAAAGACGGCTACGTCACCGATGCCTTCTGGATTCAGGACGCAGAGGGACACCCGTTTGAAGCCTCGCGCCTGCCACGTCTAACGCAGATGATTCACAAGACACTGCGCGGCGAAGTGGTCGCAAAAGAGGCGTTGAAATCACGCGACAAGATCAAGAAACGCGAGCGTGCCTTCAACGTCCCGACGCATATCACCTTCGACAACGACGGTTCTGAAATATACACGATCATCGAAGTGGACACCCGCGACCGGCCGGGCCTGCTGTTTGATCTGACCCGGACCCTCGCCGCCGCGAATGTTTATATCGCCAATGCGGTGATCGCGACCTATGGCGAACAGGTGGTCGATACGTTTTACGTCAAGGATATGTTCGGCTTGAAGTACCATTCGGAAAGCAAGCAACGTGGGCTTGAGGCCAAGCTGCGCAAGGCAATCACCGAAGGCGCAGAGCGTGCGGCGTCATGAAGCAAATACGCTTGGTCTCGGGCCTGTTCACGGTCGGCTTCTGGACGCTGGCCAGTCGTATACTGGGGTTCCTGCGGGAAATACTGTTGACCGCCTTCATCGGTCCCGGGCCGGTGATGGATGCTTTTGTCGCGGCCTTTCGCCTGCCGAACATGTTTCGCCGCTTTTTTGCCGAAGGCGCGTTTAACGCCGCCTTTGTGCCCATGTTCTCGAAACGGCTGGAAGCGGATGAGAATCCTCAGGGCTTTGCACAGGATGCGTTCAACCTTTTGGCCCTGGCTGTTCTGGCACTGGTCGGGCTGGCCATGGTCTTCATGCCCGGCCTGGTGTGGCTGACAGCCGAAGGGTTTTATGGTGATGAACGGTTCGATCTGGCCGTGGACTACGGCTATGTCGTGTTCCCATATATCCTTTTCATGTCCTTGGCGGCCCTGTTCTCGGGCGTATTGAACGCAACCGGCAGGTTCGCCGCAGCCGCAGCAGCACCTGTCTTGCTGAACATTTTTGCCTGCACCGCGCTGATCGCCGGGGCCATGTCCGGCGGCGAGGTGATACGATGGCTGATCTCGGTCATTCCGGTTGCTGGTGTCGCGCAGTTGGCACTGGTCTGGGTAGCGACCGAGCGTGCCGGTATCCGCATACGCCCCGGCCTGCCCCACCTGACGCCCGAGATGCGCAGAATGGTCCGCATCGCGGTTCCGGCCGCTCTGGCCATGGGGGTTACTCAGGTCAATCTGGTGGTCGGGCAATTGGTGGCGTCCAAAACTGAAAAAGCCGTGAGTTGGCTGTTTGCCGCGGATCGCCTGTACCAACTGCCTTTGGGCGTCGTCGGAATCGCCATTGGCATTGTCCTGCTGCCCGACCTGTCCCGCCGCCTGCGCGCCGACGACAAGGAAGGCGCCCGCAACGCGTTTTCCCGCGCCGGGGAATTCATGCTGCTGTTGACACTGCCCTCGACCGTGGCGTTCCTGATCATCCCGAACCCGCTGGTTTCGGTACTTTTCGAACGGGGACAGTTCAGCCCCGAGGATACCGCTGCGACAGCGCTGGCGGTCGCGATCTATGGCATCGGTCTGCCTGCATTCATGCTGCAAAAATTGCTGCAACCGCTTTTCTTCGCGCGTGAAGATACGCGTTCTCCGTTCCGCTACGCAATGGTTGCAATGGTGGTGAACGCGGCACTGGCGTTTGGCCTGTTTCCGCTGGTGGGCTGGATCGCCCCTGCGATTGCTGCGTCAACTGCCGGCTGGGCAATGGTGGTTCTGCTGGCGCTCGGCGCACGCCGCATGGGCGAGGAAGCGCGTTTCGATGACCGGTTCAGGAATCGTGCGGGCCGGATCGTTCTGGCCTCGGTCGGGATGGGAGTGGTCTTGTTCGCAGCGACCCACTTTTATGGTTGGACGCTGGACATTCCCGGCTGGCGCTATCTTGCGCTTTTGATCCTGATCGTGGTCGCCGCCGTCTCGTATCTCTGTCTTGGTCATGTCTTGGGCGCATTCAAACTGTCAGAATTCAAACGCGCCCTGCGCCGGTCCTGATTAATCGCGGCGGATGCGCCCGACGATCCGGGCCCAGGCTCCGGGTGCCACCAAAAAAGACATGCCAAAGCCCGTGACAAACCCGCCCAGATCGGCAACCCATTCAGCGTTGCCGCCGAAGATCAGACCAAACAGGAACTGAATGCCCATAAGGACGGCGATCAGCTGAAACGCCTTCGCCTGATTTGCCCCTACAAGCGACAATTTGCGCCACAACAACCACGTAAATGCTCCGATCAGCCCGTAAACAGGTGGGAACCCTCCGATCAGGGGATAGCGTGGATCAAGGAGAACGGCATAGGTCAACGCACCGCCAATCCCCGAGACGACGAAGATCAGCAGCATGGGAAAGCCCCCGAATACCTCTCCGACCATCTTGCCCATCGCCAACACAAAGACACAGACAAAAATCGCCTGCGTGAAATTGGCTGAAACAAAGGGATAGGTCACGAACCGGATCACATGGTCGAACGGCCAACGCCCGTTCAGTACCATCCAGTCGAAAATATCCGCCGAGAAGGAATAGTGCTGTATCGCGTCCAGGCGCCAGCCGACTGCCGCTGGCCCCCCGACCAGCCCCCGCGCGCCCAGCGTGAAGACAAGCTCAATGCCGATGATGAACAGAACCAGCGCCACCACGACCGGTGGAAGGGGGTTCACAGGCGGTGTGTAATGTGCACTGCTCATTGGGCTGGCCTTTCGCGGCTGTTGACGTCCCTTTGCCTCATGGGTAAGCGACGGAGGCTGATTTTTCCAGACAGGAGTTCCCTTTGATGACCGAGACCCAGTTCACGCCGCGCGTGTTTTCCGGCGCACAGCCTTCGGGCAACCTGCACCTCGGCAATTATCTCGGTGCGCTTCGGAACTGGGTGAGAATGCAAAGCGATGAATTTGAAACCATCTATTGCATGGTCGATCTTCATGCAATCACAGTCTGGCAAGACCCAACCGCGTTGCAGCATGCAACGCGGGAGCTTTGTGCCGGTTACATCGCTTCTGGTCTAAACCCTGAAAAATCGATTTTGTTCAATCAAAGCCAGGTGCCGGAACACGCGCAACTGGCTTGGATATTCAACTGTGTTGCGCGTATGGGTTGGATGCAGCGCATGACCCAGTGGAAGGACAAGGCCGGCAAGAACCAGCAGAACGCTTCGCTTGGCTTGTTTGCCTACCCTGCCCTAATGGCAGCCGACATTCTGATCTATCATGCAACCCATGTGCCGGTCGGTGAAGACCAGAAACAGCATCTTGAGCTGACCCGGGACATCGCCATCAAATTCAACAACGATTTCGGCGTCGATTTCTTCCCTATCACCGAGCCGGTGATCGAAGGTGCGGCCACCCGCGTCATGAGCCTGCGGGACGGGTCCAAGAAGATGTCGAAATCCGATCCATCGGATATGAGCCGGATCAACCTGACTGATGACGCCGAAGCGATTGCCAAGAAAATTCGCAAAGCCAAGACCGACCCCGATGCCCTGCCGTCAGAAATCGAAGGGCTGGAGGACCGCCCAGAAGCGCGTAACCTGGTCAATATCTACGCGGCCCTGAACGATCAAAACATCGAGCAGGTTCTGGCCGATGTTGGCGGCAAGCAGTTCGGTGACTTCAAACCGATGCTGGCCGATCTGGCAGTGGCGAAACTGGCCCCGATCTCGACCGAAATGTCACGTCTGATGGGGGATCAGGCCGAGATTGACCGGATTCTGGCCCGTGGAGCTGAGCGCGCCCGCGAGATCGCGGCTCCGATCCTGCAAAAGACCTACGAAATCGTAGGCATGGTCGGACCTGCATCACGCTGATTGCACTGGACCTTCGCCTGACGCCCTCCTAGGGTTTGCCTGAATCAAAGGAGGGCGTCATGGCAACCGGCACGAACATCCGGACCTATTTTCAAGGCCAATGGCATGAGGGGGATGCACCCATCATGCGCGCGGCGGATCATGGCGCCTGGCTGGGATCTTCTGTCTTTGACGGCGCGCGGTATTTTGACGGGGTCTCTCCCGATCTGGCGGCCCATTGCGCACGGGTGAACCGGTCTGCCGAAGCCTTAATGCTGACGCCGACAATGACGACCGAGCAGATGGTCGATTTGGTGCGCGAAGGGTTGCGGGCTTACAACCCGGATGCAGCCGTTTACATCCGCCCGATGTATTGGGGGATCGACGGCGACAGCACGGCCATAGTCCCGCAGGAAAACAGCACCGGTTTTGCAATCTGCCTGGAAGAAATCCCAATGGCGCCCGAAACCGCGTCGGCCACTCTGTCAACAACGCGCTTCCGCCGCCCGGTTCTGGAAAGCGCGGTCGTAAACGCCAAGGCAGGGTGCCTGTACCCCAACAACGCCCGCATGCTGCAAGAGGCGCGCTCGAAAGGTTTTTCCAACGCATTGGTAGCTGATGCGATGGGACATGTGGCCGAAACGGCAACGGCCAACATCTTTATGGTAAAGGATGGCGAAATCTTTACACCGATCCCGAACGGAACCTTCCTGGCTGGCATTACGCGAGCACGGCATATCAAAAACCTGCGCGAAGATGGTGTGACGGTCCACGAAACGGTTCTGAGCTTCGAGGATTTTCATGAAGCCGACGAGGTCTTCATGTCCGGCAACATGAGTAAGGTCACACCGGTAACCGCCTTGGAGGACACGCAATTTCAGGTCGGCCCTATTGCCCGCCGTGCCCGCGCCCTCTATTGGGATTGGGCTGCAAGCGAACGCTAGCATAGCGCTTATGACGTGTCCGAGTTGCCAGCACGCGATCGCTCGGGCATGATCCCTTAAAATTGAAGAGGATACCCATGCGTAAGTTCCTAGTTGTTCTGGATGACAGCCGCGAATGCCTGAACGCAATGCGGTTTGCCGCGATGCGAGCTGCCCATACCGGTGGTGGTGTAACAGTCCTTTCTGTCATCCCGCCTGACGAGTTCAACCATTGGATCGGCGTGGCTGAAACCATGCGTGAAGAAGCCCGCGAACGTATCCACGCGCATTTCGAGGTGTTTGCCAAATGGATGCGGGACAAACAGAATGTGGAACCCGAACTGGCCATTCGCGAAGGTGATCCCGTTACGCAGATCATCGAGCATGTTCAATCCGATTCTGAGATTGGTGTTCTTGTCCTTGGAGCGGGTACCGACAAGAAGGGCCCCGGCCCGTTGGTAACTCAACTGACAAAGAATTCAGGCAGCCTGCCGATTCCGATCACGATTGTTCCAGGTGATCTGAGCAAAGAGAAACTGGAAGAAATCACCTGAGGGGCGGCAATGGCGAAGACAGTACAGTTCTGGTTCGAATTCGCCTCGACCTATTCCTACCTCAGCGCAATGCGGATCGAAGCGGCCGCAGAAGAAATGGGCGTTGCCGTAGAATGGCACCCTTTCTTACTGGGTCCGATTTTCGCGGATCAGGGTTGGCGCACCTCACCTTTCAACTTGTATCCGGCCAAGGGGCGGTACATGTGGCGCGATATGGAACGTCTGTGTGAAGCGCGGGGACTGCCTTTTTCAAAGCCTGATCCGTTTCCGCAGAATTCGCTCAAGGCAGCGCGTCTGGTTCTGGCCATTGAAGATCACAAGGAACGGGCGGCGTTTGTTCGGGCTGTCTACAGCGCCGAATTCGGCGCCAGGCAGAATATCTCAGAGGACAGCGTTTTGACCTCCTGTCTCAGCGAGGCAGGGTTGTGCAGCAGCGTGATGAACCGCGCAGGGGACACGGACATAAAAGAGGCCCTGTTCGAACAATCTGCCCGTGCCAAGGTGCTTGGCCTGTTTGGTGCACCAAGTTTTCTGGCCGGGGGGGAGTTGTTCTGGGGCGATGACCGTCTGGATGACGCACTTGAATACGCCTCGACAATTTAGAATCGTTCCAAATCTTGACTTCCAGTACGCCTGCGCGCATATCAGAAGCACATCAGACGGAGCGCCCTCATGTTCATCCAGACCGAATCCACCCCCAATCCGGCCACGTTGAAATTCCTGCCCGGCCAAACGGTGCTGGAAGCTGGAACAGCGGATTTCCCAACTGCGGAAGCGGGCGAAAAATCCCCGCTGGCCAAGCGCATATTTGCAGTCAACGGTGTGACCGGCGTGTTCTTTGGCAATGATTTTGTCACCGTTACCAAAACGGACGACGTTCAGTGGGATCACATTAAACCGGCCATTCTTGGTGCGGTGATGGAGCATTATCAATCCGGCCAACCCGTTATGGGCGCAGATGCCGCCGGAGCATCAGGCCATGCCGAGCACTCTGGCGAAGACGCTGAAATCGTAAACCAGATCAAGGATTTGCTGGACAGTCGCGTACGCCCTGCGGTGGCTCAGGATGGGGGAGACATCACGTTCCACGGTTTTGATCGCGGCGTGGTCTATCTGCACATGCAGGGGGCCTGCGCAGGCTGCCCGTCTTCGACATTGACCCTGAAGATGGGTATCGAAAACCTTCTGCGCCATTACATTCCGGAAGTGACCGAGGTTCGCCCTGTTGCCGTCTAACCCGACGATTCTGGCGTTTGACACATCGGCCGCGCATTGCGCGGCCGCTTTGTTGCGCGATGGCAAGATCGTGACGTCCCGTGCCGAAGCAATGTCTCGCGGCCAGGCCGAGCGATTGATTCCGCTGTTGGAAGACGTTCTGGCAGAAACCGGATGTGATTGGGCTGGTCTGGACGCAATCGGCGTTGGGATAGGGCCCGGTAATTTCACCGGCATCCGCATTTCGGTCTCGGCCGCGCGGGGTCTTGCGCTTGGGCTTGAAATCCCTGCGGTCGGGGTTTCCGGTTTTGATGCCCTGCGTGAGCTGGCGGAAGAAGGGCAGATACCGGCGATCCCTGCCCCGCGCGACCAGGTTTATGTGAAAATGCCCGGTGCCGATCCTTGTCTTTTGCCCAGGGCCGAAGCAGAACTTGGCGGGCCGTTGTTTTCCTGCTCTGACCCAGCCTTGCAGGCACAAGCCATCGCCCTTCTGGCCGCGCAGCGCTGGGACAGTGTCAGTTCGCCTCCGGCACCTTTGTACGTGAGGTCTGCGGACGCGGCCCCTTCCCGCGATACACCCCCTGTACTGCTGGACAAATGACACCGCACGAGATGGCAACGATTCACGCCGCTGCGTTCTCACAATCGCGCGGCTGGACAGAAGGTGAATTCACCGCTCTTCTCGAAAACCGCTTTACTCATTCCATCGGAGATTCTCGGTGTTTTGCCCTGTTTCAGGTGATTCCGGGCGAAGCCGAGTTGCTGACTATTGCGACCCATCCCTCGTTTCAAAGGCAGGGCCTGGCACTTCGACTCATGCACGAATGGCATGATCAGGCGATCGATTTTCAGGCGACACGTGCCTTTCTGGATGTTGCAACCGACAACATTGCGGCCATTTCCCTGTACAGTCGATGCGGATATCGGCAGTGCGGGTTGCGCAAGGATTATTATGCGCGAGAAAAGGGCCAAAAAGTTGATGCATTTGTAATGGAATGCTGCCTGCCCCAACGGCAATCGCCCATTTTTTAGACCATTTGGTCAGAATTCAGTTGACCATGGTGGTTGCAAACCCCCTTAATACCCGCCATCACAACAGTTATGCTCGCTAAAAGTGGGTGAACGGGGCTAATCTGACCCTGTGCCAACAAAATAAACTGGGAGACTGAAATGACCCTGATGAAATCCTTGATGGGTGCTGCCGCTGCGGTCGCAATGTCAGCTGGAGCGGCTCTGGCCGAGCCGGCGGTAATCTTTGACCTGGGTGGCAAGTTCGACAAGTCCTTCAACGAAGCCGCCTATAACGGCGCGCAGCGCTGGGCCAATGAAACCGGCGGCAAGTATCTGGAAATCGAAATTCAGGCAGAACCGCAGCGCGAACAGGCTCTGCGCCGTTTTGCGGAATCCGGTGCAAATCCGATCATCACCATGGGGTTCGGAATCGCTGACGCCCTGGCCGCTGTTGCAAGTGATTACCCCGACACCAAATTCGTCGCTGTTGACGTGACTTGGCTGGACACACCAAACATCCGCCAGATTGGCTTTGCCGAGCACGAAGGATCTTACCTGGTCGGCATGATGGCTGCCATGGCGTCGAAAACCGGCACCGTTGGTTTCATCGGAGGCATGGACATCCCGTTGATTCGCCATTTCGGCTGCGGCTATGCTCAGGGCGCAAAGGCTGTGAACCCGGACATCAACGTTGTCGCCAACATGACTGGCACGACTCCTGCTGCCTGGAACGATCCGGTAAAAGGCTCAGAGCTTACAAAAGCACAGATCAGCCAGGGCGCTGATGTGATTTACGCCGCGGCCGGCGGAACCGGCGTTGGCGTTCTGCAGACTGCGGCTGACGAAGGCATCCTGTCGATTGGTGTGGACAGCAACCAGAATCACCTGCATCCCGGCAAAGTGCTGACTTCGATGCTGAAGCGTGTGGACGTTGCTGTTTATGAAGCGATGAAGGCGGGTGATGGTGTCGAAACCGGTGTATTCATCATGGGTCTGGCTGAAGACGGTGTTGGCGTTGCCATGGACGAAAACAACAAGGAACTTGTTTCAGTTCGCATGAGCGACGCTGTCGACGAAGCCCGCAAGGGTATCATCAACGGCGATATCAATGTTGTAAGCTACTACGAGAACGACAGCTGCCCGGCACTGCAGTTCTGATTACCTGCGGGGCGGGAGGACGCCTTCCGCCTCGCCACCCACTTCGCCATCCGAGCGGACAGCCGGATGGGTTTCTCGGCAGTTGAGGGCAAGACATGACCGTCCCAGCCATTGAGCTCAAAGGGATATCCAAAGCCTTTGGGCCAGTTCAGGCCAACAAAGACATCTCGATCAGTGTTGCACCCGGTACGATCCATGGGATTATCGGTGAAAACGGCGCAGGCAAATCCACGTTGATGAGCATCCTCTTCGGCTTTTACAAAGCCGACAAAGGTGAGATTTGGATCAATGGCACCAAGACCGACATCCCTGACAGCCAGGCGGCCATTGCCTCGGGCATCGGGATGGTGTTCCAGCATTTCAAACTGGTGGAAAACTTCACCGTCCTGGAAAACATCGTTCTGGGTGCCGAGGATGGCGGGTTGCTGGCCCCGTCACTGGCAAAAGCCCGCAAAGAGCTGAAAGAGCTCGAGGAAGAATACGAACTGTTCGTCGATCCCGACAAGCGCATCGACGAGATCGGCGTGGGGATGCAGCAGCGGGTCGAAATCCTGAAGGCGCTGTACCGCAAGGCCGAAATTCTGATTCTGGACGAACCGACCGGCGTGTTGACCCCAGCCGAAGCCGATCAGTTGTTCCGCATCCTCGACCGACTGAGGTCCGAGGGCAAAACAGTCATCGTGATCACCCACAAACTGCGCGAAATCATGGAAAACACCGACACGGTGTCGGTTATGCGGCGCGGGCAAATGACGGCGACTGTCAAAACATCCGAGACCAGTCCCGAGGAGCTGGCAGAACTGATGGTCGGCCGCAAGGTCCTGCTGCAAGTCGACAAGGTACCTGCGACGCCCGGCAAACCCATCCTCGAGATCGAAAATCTCAGCGTTTTCGATTCGGCCGGCGTTGAACGGGTCAAGAGTATCGACCTGACCGTACGCGCAGGTGAGATCGTCGGCATCGCCGGCGTGGCCGGCAATGGTCAATCCGAACTGCTGGAAGTTCTTGGCGGAATGCGTCCGGGACAGGGCACGATCAAACTGAACGGCGAGCCGCTGGCACTGAGTGGTGCAGGATCAGATGGTCAGGCCCGTCGCGCGCAACACATCGCCCACGTGCCCGAAGACCGGCAGCGGGAAGGCCTAATCATGGATTTCCACGCATGGGAAAACGTGGCCTTCGGGTATCACCGCGACCCGGCCTATAAACGCGGTATCTTTATGGACAACGCGGCGTTGCGTGCCGATACCGAAGCCAAGATCGAGAAATTCGACGTCCGTCCACCCAATCCATGGTTGGCAGCCAAGAGTTTCTCGGGCGGCAACCAGCAGAAAATCGTTGTTGCACGCGAGATTGAACGCAACCCTGACCTGCTGCTGGTCGGCCAACCCACGCGTGGCGTGGACATCGGTGCCATCGAGTTCATTCACAAACAGATTGTTGCGCTGCGCGATCAGGGCAAGGCTATCCTGCTAGTATCGGTCGAACTGGAAGAAATCTTCTCGCTCTCGGACCGGATCGCGGTGATGTTTGACGGACATATCATGGGAGAACGCCTGCCCCATGAAACAGATGAAAAAGAGCTGGGCCTGCTGATGGCCGGTGTTGCGGGAGAGGCCGCGTAACATGGAAAAAATGCCTAAATGGGCGGATGTCATTCTGATCCCGCTGATCAGTTTGATACTGGCCGCAATCCTTTCGGCGCTGGTCATTCTCGCCATCGGCGAAAACCCTGTCGAAGCGGTCAAACTTATGGTCACTGGTGCGCTGGGATCGACCTATGGCTGGGGCTATACGCTCTATTATGCAACGAACTTCATGTTTACCGGTCTGGCAGTGGCCGTCGCCTTCCACGCCCGTATGTTCAACATCGGGGGCGAAGGTCAGGCGATGCTGGGCGGGCTGGGCGTGGCCATGGTCTGTCTGTATGTCGATTGGCCGCATTGGAGCATTGCCTTGCTTGCAGCCTGCGCAGCGTCGATGCTGTTCGGCGCGCTATGGGCGGCAATTCCGGCCTATCTTCAGGCAAAGCGTGGCAGCCACATCGTGATCACCACGATCATGTTCAACTTCATCGCCGCTGCTTTCCTGAATTACATGCTGGTCAATGTCATGCGCCCCCAAGGGTCGCAGGATCCGGCCACCGCGCGGTTCTCTGAAAGCGTGCATCTGCCGTCTTTCCAGGAGATGTTCTCAACCGCAGAGAACGTTGTTTTCCGAGGTGCACCGGCGAATATAACCTTCTTCATCGCGTTGCTTGCCTGCGTCGTTGTCTGGGCACTGATCTGGCGCACGCGTCTGGGTTATGAAATCCGGGCTTACGGCCATTCCGAGACCGGCGCTGTTTATGCCGGTATTTCACCTGTGCGTATCACGATTGTTGCGATGCTGATTTCCGGCGGGCTAGCGGGGCTGATGGCCATCAACAATGTCATGGGCGAAGCTGAGCGACTGGTAATGAACTCGACCGAGGGCGCGGGTTTCATTGGCATCGCCGTGGCACTGATGGGGCGGTCACATCCGTTCGGTGTGTTTCTGGCCGCGCTCTTGTTCGGGTTTCTGTATCAGGGTGGCGCCGAGCTGGCGCTGTGGGCTTCGATCCCGCGGGAACTGATCGTGGTTATTCAGGCACTGGTCATCCTGTTCACCGGTGCATTGGATAACATGGTGCGAATACCGCTTGAAAAACTGTTTCTTGGTATGCGGAAGAGGGCTGAGTGATGGAAATCTTCGTTACCCTCATTCAGGTTCTGGATTCGACCATTCGCCTGTCTACGCCGCTGCTGCTTGCCTGTCTGGCCGGTCTTTTTTCGGAGCGAGCCGGTATCTTCGACATCGGCCTCGAAGGCAAGATGTTGATGGCAGCGTTCTTTTCTGCTGCCATCGCTGCTGTCACAGGGTCGGTTTGGCTGGGCCTGCTGGCTGGTATCGCGTCCTCGTTGTTGCTGTCGGGTCTGCATGGGCTGGCATCGATCACCTTCCGGGGCAACCAACTGATATCGGGTGTGGCCATTAACTTTCTTGCCTCGGGTTTGACTGTTCTGGTCGCCCAAAGCTGGTTTCAGCAGGGTGGGCGGACACCATCGCTGTTTGGCGGTGGGCGGTTCGAACCGATCAACTTCCCCTTCGCCGAGTCCCTCAGCGGTGTGCCGATTGTCGGCCCCATCTATTCCGAATTGCTCTCGGGCCACTCGATCCTGGTTTATGTCGCGTTCCTGATGGTTCCAGGCACTTGGTGGATTCTATATCGCACCCGGTTCGGTCTGCGCCTGCGGGCCGTAGGTGAAAACCCTGCGGCGGTGGACACTGCTGGTGTCTCAGTGGTCGGCCTGCGGTTCGCTGCTGTCGCCATCTGTGGCGTGCTGTGCGGTATTGCAGGCGCCTATCTGGCCACAGCCTTGCAGGCCGGGTTCGTCAAAGAAATGACCGCCGGTCGTGGCTTTATCGCATTGGCTGCCCTGATCTTTGCCAAGTGGCGCCCGTGGCATGCCATGTGGGCCTGCTTGCTGTTTGGTCTGTTGCAAGCGGTCGCGCTGCGGTTCCAGAACATCGACCTGGGTGGTATTGTGATTCCCGTGCAGGTGATGGACGCCCTGCCCTACATCCTGACGGTGGTGATTCTGGCCGGTTTTGTCGGCAAAGCCATTCCACCTCGGGCTGGTGGAGAACCCTACGTCAAAGAACGCTGATAAGGCCAGTTGTGAACTGAGTTTCAGTCCTGTTCGCTGCAGAGCGGCATGCAGAGTTGATTTTGCATGCCGCAACCGTTCTAAGAGGGTATGCACGTATACCTTCCCATAGCAGAAGTTTCTGTCAGCCCATTCCTGCTTTTGGGGATCGGCGGAGCTGTCGGCATTCTGTCCGGCATGTTCGGGGTCGGAGGTGGATTTTTGATCACTCCGTTGCTGTTCATTATCGGCATACCCCCTGCGGTTGCTGTGGCAACATCAGCCAATCAGGTTGTTGCCTCGTCTATTTCGGGTTTGTTGGCGCATCTCAGACGCAAGACCGTGGACCTTAAAATGGGAAGCGTTCTGCTGGCCGGAGGGTTGTTTGGTGCGGCTCTTGGGATGGTTGTTTTCAATTTCCTCAAGCATCTCGGACAGGTCGATCTGGCGGTACAGCTTTGCTATGTCGTGTTTTTGGGGGCCATCGGGACCCTGATGTTCATCGAAAGCCTGGCGGCGATCCGAAAGGTCAGCCAGTCAGGCAATGAACCTGCCCCCAAGCGACGCCAGCGAACCTGGATTCATGCCCTCCCGTTCAAGACGCGGTTCCCAGCATCGGGCCTTTACATCTCGGTCATACCCCCGGCGCTGGTCGGATTTGGCGTTGGTGTTCTGTCGGCGATCATGGGAGTCGGCGGTGGGTTCATCATGGTGCCCGCAATGATCTATGTCCTTGGTATCCCGACAAAAGTGGTAATTGGGACATCCCTGTTCCAGATAATTTTCGTCGCCGGGTTCACAACGATGATACATGCGTCGACCAACTACAGTGTCGACGTGGTCCTCGCCCTGTTCCTGTTGCTCGGCGGTGTTCTGGGTGCGCAATTCGGGACTCAGATCGGTGCACGCCTGAAAGCCGAACAGTTGCGTATTCTATTAGCGCTTCTTGTTATGGGCGTTGCGGGAAAGATCGGGTTTGACCTTCTGTTACCGCCGGGAGAGATCTTTTCCCTGGCAGAACCCGGGGGGGTATGATGTGTTTGACCCGTAGCACACGACAATAACCACACTTGAACTCGCAACCATTAACAGGCAAGCCACGCGCATACGCAAAGTGACGGTATCATGTATATTTACCTGCCCATAGCCGAAGTCTCGGTGAACGCATTTCTACTCCTTGGTCTGGGCGGCATGGTCGGCATCCTATCCGGAATGTTCGGTGTCGGTGGCGGCTTTTTGATGACCCCGCTGCTTTTCTTCATCGGCATTCCCCCGGCAGTGGCTGTTGCAACTGAGGCCAATCAGATTGTCGCATCGTCCTTTTCCGGTGTTCTGGCGCATTTTCGACGAAAAACCGTGGACTTCAAAATGGGAACGGTGCTGCTGACCGGCGGTTTGATCGGGGCCGCTTTGGGTGTGGTTGTTTTCAACTACCTCAAAAGCCTGGGTCAAGTCGATCTGCTGGTGACGCTTTGTTACGTTGTTTTTCTCGGCGTCATTGGCAGCCTGATGTTCATCGAAAGCCTCAGGGCGCTGCGCAAAGCCAAGAAGGGCGGCGCGGCCCCAGCCAAACGCCGACAGCGTGGCTGGGTTCACGCCATGCCCTTCAAAATGCGTTTCCGCACTTCAGGCCTGTATATCTCGGTCATTCCACCGGCTTTGGTTGGTCTGTGCGTTGGGGTTTTGTCCGCGATCATGGGTGTCGGCGGTGGCTTCATCATGGTCCCTGCCATGATCTATTTACTCGGTATGCCGACCAAGGTTGTTGTCGGCACGTCGCTGTTTCAGATCATCTTTGTGACAGCCTTCACCACAATGTTGCACGCCACCACCAACTATACGGTTGATGTTGTTCTGGCGGTCTTGTTGCTGGTAGGCGGCGTCATTGGCGCCCAGATCGGAACCGTGATCGGAGCGCGGATGCCGGCGGAACAATTGCGCGTGTTGCTGGCTGCGCTGGTTCTGGTCGTATGCGGCAAGCTGGCACTTGATCTGCTTCTTGAACCCGCCGAGCTCTACTCGCTTGGCAATGGCGGAGGGCACTGAGGATGCTGCGTTCATTAACTACCGCCCTATGCTTGTTCTGCACGCCCGCTTTGGCAGCGGAAGAGCAGGTTGTCCTTGGTCTCAGCCAGGACCGGGTTGCCATCACCGCTACATTCGACGGATCGGAACTTCTGATTTTTGGGGCCATCAAACGGGAAACCCCAATCCCTTCCGGCCCACCAGTTGAAGTCATCGTCGCAGTTGCGGGTCCGTCCGAACCTGTCACCGTGCGACGCAAGGAACGCAAACTTGGGATTTGGGTGAACACCGACAGCGTTCTGGTCGACCTTGCACCCAGCTTTTATGCTGTTGCGACCAGCGGGCCCTTCGACGAAATCCTGTCCGACACCGAGGACCTGCGCTACCGGATTTCCATCGAACGCGCGATCCGCTCAGTCGGTGCCGCGATGCACATCCGGGGCGCACAGGACTTTGCAGATGCCGTGATTAGGATTCGTGAGAACGAACACCTTTATTCCATCCGCGAAGAGACCGTGGCAGTGGATGAACAGACCTTGTTCCGTACTTCAATCGACATGCCTGCAGACCTGACGGAAGGCGATTATGCCGCCCGGATATTCCTGACCCGGGGCGGAGAGGTCGTCTCGCAATATGAAGCGATCATTGATGTCCGGAAAGTTGGCCTGGAGCGTTTTTTGTACAATATGTCCCGCCAACAGCCCGTCTGGTACGGCCTGATGTCGCTGGTCATAGCGATTGCGGCAGGCTGGGGAGCCTCAACAGCCTTCCGGCTGTTGCGTGAAAAATAACGGTCAACCTCGGCCGATATAGGGCATGGTCGTGGCCATGACGGTCATGAATTGCACGTTGGCCTCGGGCGGCAGGCTTGCCATATGCAGGACCGAGCGCGCGGCGTCTTCCACAGCCATCGTCGGGTCTGGTGTCTCGCCAGCGGCTTGCGCCGCATCCACAAGGCCTTGCACCATCTGCGTGCGCGCGTTTCCGATGTCGATCTGCCCGCAGGCAATTCCAAAGGGTCGCCCATCCAGCGAAAGGCTGCGCGTCAGCCCTGTAATGGCGTTCTTTGTGGCCGAATAGTGCACCGAATTCGGGCGTGGAACATGCGCGGCTATAGAGCCGTTGTTTATGATCCGCCCGCCTTGCGGGTTTTGGTAGCGCATGAATCTGAAGGCTTCGCGAGCGCACAAGAACATGCCGTTCAGGTTCACGTTGACGCTTTGGTACCAATCGTCCAAAGCGATCTCGTCAATCGTGCCGCCCGGTGCAAATATCCCGGCGTTGTTGAACAGAACATCCAGCCGCCCCGTGCGGTCCACGAAGGACCGGAAAGCCCGTTCGACCGCATCCGGGTCGGTCACATCCGCAGGCAGAACAACAACCGCCTGATGCTCCTTTGCCAGAGTTTCCAGCTTTTCCTTGCCGCGGGCCAAAAGCCCAACCGTCCACCCTTCGGACAAGAACAGCTGGGCTGTTGCACGGCCAATACCTGAACTGGCACCCGTTACGATGATGGATTTCATGTCTCTTCCACTTCCAATGTCAGCGAAGCGGCCGGGATCGCCCGCAAATCGTCCACACGCAGGGGGTGCGTAGGTTTTGACAGGCGATTGCGCACCACCCAGATCAAACGTTCCTGCGCGCGCGTGATCGCGACATATGCCAAACGTTTCCACAATGGCTGACCGGCCTCGGTCCGGCCCATGCGAGCGGCGGCATAGAGATCCGGAGCGAACACCTGAACCGTATCCCATTGGGACCCTTGCGCCTTGTGGATCGTAACGGCCGCCCCGTGCAAAAAGGTCGCCCCCATGCGGGCAGCGTAGGGAATAAAAGGCTCTTCCTCGTCGGGTTTTTCGATCTGAACGATCGAGGCGGCACTGACCTGAGGGTCTTCGGCCCCAATCACATGCAGGCGTGAAAAACCCGGTTTCCGACCGGGCCCGAGATATACGACCTGGGCCCCTTTGATCAGCCCGCGCGCCTCAAGATCCAGCCGTTTCTTGCGATGTTTCATGGGCAACTCAGTCCCATCACAAATGAGCGGTTCACCGGCCAGCAGTTCCGTATCCGGCGCACCGTAAACTTGCCTGAAAGCCTGTATCAACCGAATGCGAGTGGCGTTGCGCCAGACAAGAACCGGGCTTCGAGCCATCAAATCCACTTCAACCCGCTGGCCCCAGACAACCCGGTCATCCCGACGAGCGGATTCTTCTACCAGTCGTTCGAAACCCTCGAAGCCCATTGCCGGATCGGCCAGCGCATGCGCAAGATCCAGAATTGGATTGTCCGCATCCTGGCGGTGCACCCGCTGGAGTGTCAGCTTCCTGGGCTCGGGCAAAGCCTCGAACACCATGCTACCGGACTGATTAACCGGAGCCAGCTGAGCCGGATCCCCAAACAACAGAAGGGTCGGGAAAATCTCCTTGAGATCGTCAAACTGACGGTCATCCAGCATCGACGCCTCATCGACCAACCCGATATCCAGCGGCTCATCACGGCGCTTCCACCCTGTGATGAAATCCGATCCTCGCAATCCAGCGGCGGCCAACGCCCCGGGGATCGATTTGTTGTTTTGATAAAAAGCAGCCGCACGATCCAAGGCTTCATCTGTCAAACCTTCGATATTGGGGCGTTCGTCATTGCCGGCCAACCATTCGGCAATACGCTCGTATTCCGGATCATAGACCGGCGTGTACAATATGCGGTGAATCGTGGTCGCAGGCACACCGCGCAATCGCAGAACGCTTGCAGCCTTGTTCGTCGGCGCCAGGATGGCAAGGCTGCGCTTGTCTTTCGATTTGCGGCTTTCATAATCGCCGGACACGATCTGAACACCCGTCTCTGCCAGTGCCTTGTACAGCTCGGCCAACAGAAGCGTTTTGCCCGAACCTGCTTTGCCGATAACGGCCATCACACCGGATTTTCCTGTGCCCGGCAGTTTCAGAAGGGCATCATCTTCCAGATCAACACCTGCCGATCGCAACATCTCGGCGATGCTGTCAAACGCGGCGGCCTGATCTTCAGAGAAAGTCACATTCGGCAAAGACATGGCGCGACCCTACAGGGCCGCGCCAGCCATCACCAGATGTGAATTTGCGTTTTCCGGCACTTAAGCGGACAGGGCGAACCGGTGCTGTTTCCTGGGGCCAAATGCGGTCCTGAACCACATCCGCGACAGGTCGCGCGGGATGCCCGCACGCTCGGCCACTCGGTTGCAGTCGCCCGCTGAATAGGGCCACAAGCCGACTGAAATCTGATCGCGCCCGCTGCCCTGGGTTCCCAGAACCTCGGGCGACGACCCGATCAGGCGATAGATTCTGATCATGCGGGCATCGAATACGCCAGCAATATGAGTCAGGCCGAAGCCTTCCATCATTTCGCCTCCGCTCAGCATGATGGCGCCGGCAGTATGCGGGCTGGCTGTTCGCGACAGGCAGAACCGGGTCACCTCCCAGATCAGAAGGCTGCAAATCGGCTTGCCGCCATTCAGATGGCCAAAAACCTCATTGATCATGACCCGACCTGTTGTGGGCAATACCCGCATCGACCCTCCGTGGCTGCCATCCGGCTCTTCCCAGATGACATAAAGCGGATTGAGATCATCGTATTCGTCCCGCTCTTCCCCTTTCTCGTTGACGTGGACATCCCACCCCAACCGGGTCTTGAACTGATCCGCGCGATCTTTGAACATCCCCTCTGCCAGAATCGGAAATCTGTGTAACTCATCGGCATATAGATAACGCAACATGACTTGTTCCCCTTGTCGTCCTGTGCAGGAACGAAGGGAGTACAGAGTCGTGGTTAATTTTGCGTTTGGAGGCCGTTCAGCCCTTAAACCACTATTAATCCTCGGCTTAGTGCCGTGGCGATTGCGTGGGTTGTGTTATGAGCGCCTAGTTTCGACCGCGCACTTTCAATGTAAACGCGTAACGTGTGTTCGGAAATCGTCAGGGAATGGGCCACTTGGGCCCGGCTGTACCCCAACGCCAAAAGTGTGATCGCGTCTATTTCCCTTGGTGACAAGCTGCGTGGGCAGTCCGGTTGCCTGTCTTTTTCAAACTCCAGCGCCTTGCGATTTATGTAATGCGCAACAAGAATCAAATCACGCCCGTAAGTCGAGATAAAGCTTTTCCAGGTTGGATCATCACAACTGTGGTTGACCGTAAACAGGGCGAACTGACCATTTGGACCCCGAATTGGGATGGAATACCCCTGATTGCCAACGCTATGGTTTTGCGCATCCAGAAGGAAGGATTTTGCCACTTTGCTGGACCAATCCAGCGACTTCCAGTCAACCGGGTGAAATCGCTGGAAGCACCCCAAGATGACGGGGTCGATGCGGTGATAGTTTTTTTCTCTGTAGCGCTCATCCCAGGCGTCTGAATAGGTGGTGTAGCCGTATTGATCTCCGGCACCGTCAACCCAGTGATACGTCAGGTGCTCGACCTTCAATGCGTCCCGCAGACGCTCAGCTACTGCACTGAGTTCTTCAAGCGTGTTGGTGTTTTCCAAATCCTGCAGGATCTGACTCAAATCGACCTTTGTTGCCATCCGCGGGCGCCCGTGCCTCGTTCTTCAAGGACGCAATCTCGGCCGCCGCGATCAGTCTTGTGTCATCAAGCTGCTCTGCAAGCGCGCTCAACCCATTCGCAACGGCGAAAGCATTGAGGTCCGACAATACGTCCAATATCCACTCATTTTGCGCCATCAGGGTCTCTCTGAAACAGTTAACGAAGGGTTAACACAACCATAACATGTATGATCTTTTTTGGCCTATTCACCGGTTTCTACTCCCCAAAAATAGCGATGGAAAAAAACACAAGCATTTGAAAGCTCATCAAAAGGCTCAACAGCGCAAAACATCCGCGAACCGAACAGGCGATTCGCGGGTGTTTTTTGTCTACAACCCTTACGGGCGATCACCCTGCGTCCAGGACTTCCTCGAGAGTGCGCAGACCGGTGCGGGGCGCCTGCACGAGAACGGACATGTTGCCCGGCTTGTGCTCGTTCCGAAGCATTTTCATGTGCGCCTCCGGCAGGTCGTTCCATGCGAACACCTCGGACATGCAGGGGTCCAGACGACGTTCTACCATCAGCTTGTTCGCAGCTGCCGCCTGTTTCAGGTGGGCAAAGTGTGAGCCCTGCAAACGCTTCTGGTGCATCCACATGTAGCGTACGTCAAACGTGCAGTTGAAACCCGAGGTGCCGGCGCAAATCACGACCATACCGCCTTTTTTGACCACGAAGGTCGACACAGGGAAAGTGCTTTCGCCTGGGTGCTCGAACACCATATCAACATTGTTGCCCTTGCCGGTTATGTCCCAGATCGCCTTGCCGAACTTGCGGGCCTCTTTGAACCACTCGGCGTATTCCGGCGTATTGACTGTGGGCAGCTGACCCCAGCAGTTGAAGTCCCGTCGGTTCAGAACACCCTTGGCCCCCAGACCCATAACAAAATCACGTTTGCTTTCGTCCGAGATCACTCCGATCGCATTCGCGCCTGCGGTATTGATCAACTGAATCGCATAAGAGCCCAAGCCACCCGACGCGCCCCAGACTAGGACGTTCTGACCCGGTTTCAGATCGTGCGGCTCGTGGCCAAACAGCATCCGGTACGCGGTTGCCAGCGTCAGGGTGTAGCACGCCGCTTCTTCCCATGTCAGATGCTTGGGGCGCGGCATAAGCTGCTGTGCCTGCACGCGGGTGAACTGGCTGAAAGAGCCATCAGGTGTTTCATAACCCCAAATCCGCTGGCTGGGCGAATACATCGGATCGCCGCCGTTGCATTCCTCGTCGTCACCATCGTCCTGGTTGCAGTGGATCACGACCTCATCGCCGACTTTCCAGCGCTTTACCTTGTCACCAACGGCCCAAACGATGCCCGACGCATCCGAACCGGCAATGTGGTAAGGTGCCTTGTGACCATCAAACGGGCTGATCGGCTGCCCCAGAGCAGCCCAGACGCCGTTATAGTTGACCCCAGCGGCCATAACCAGAACCAGAACTTCGGTGCTGTCCAAGGCCGGAACATCGACAACTTCCTGCTGCATGGCCGTGTTCGGCTCGCCATGACGTTCCTTACGGATGGCCCAAGCATACATTTTCTTTGGGACATATCCCATGGGTGGGATTTCACCCATTTCATACAAATCTTTTTCGGGTGCCTCGTACGACGCGATACCACTTTCGGTGTCCAAAGCCATGCTGGCCTCCTCTTTTCAGTACCTTTGCCGCGACGCAGAATCGCGCGCTTCACAGAATGAAATATTGGCCGCTGCGAAATATTGCAACTGTTTTTGGCTTCACTTTGAAATTTTATGACCCAGCGAGTGCAGAAAGTTATTTCGCGAATGCAGAAATATCGCTCCCCGAACCAGCCGGAACGGATGCTGCATAATAGTCCAGAAGATCGCTTCGCTGACCTGATACCGTCAGCATGTTCCCCTGTCGGCTCAGAATCCGGCGTTCAACCAATTGATCCAAAGCAATTGATATGGCCTGCGAATTATCCTCTGTCTGCGGGTCATCGCGTTCCATCATCTGTTGGATACGTGACAGCACGTCTTCTTCGGGCATTGGCCCGTTGTCGCGCACCAGCAAACAGGCCGCTGGTGCCGGCACCAGCGGAATAGCATGCTGGATACGCTGCATCAGCGCCCGAGCCAAATCAGTCATCATGTCGTCGCTGCCCTCAGCCCGGAAGTCCTTCAGAGAGATCGGCCCCCCGTACCGGACGGACGCCAGACCGAACCGCTTGTATCGGCCGATCAAACGACGCCAAAACTGTTTCAATATCCAGCGCGTGATGACGCCGATCCGCGCGCGAAATCGCCGTTCTGTGCCAAGCGCCGCCCGGGTCAGGATAGTGTCTTCCAACACACGGTCGTAATTCAGTGCCACCGGAACAAACACTACATCACGTCCCTGTGGCGATGCTCCATCCATAATATATTTGAGCAGCCCAAGCTTTGGGCGGGCAATGGCCCCGGTCAGGCTCAGCCCGCCTTCTGGAAACATGGCTTGGGTCACGCCGGCCTCGGTTGCGTGGCGCACATAAGTGGACAGAACCTGACGATAGAGCTCGTTGCCGGACTTGCGCCGGATGAAGTAAGCCCCCATCGCCCGAATCAATCGGCTCAGCGGCCAGACACGCGCCCATTCTCCTACTGCATAGGACAAAGCGGAGTGATGGGCGGCAAGATACGTGACCAATACGTAATCCATGTTGCTCCGGTGGTTCATGACAAAGACAACGGTTGCTTCAGGGTCGATGGTCTTGACGGTTTCTTCGTCTTGATAGCTAAGCCGCACCTCGTAGAATGTGTTGCTCAGCAGCCGGGCCAGTCGAATCGCAAAGCTGAAATAGGCGAAGGCCGAAAAGGATGGCACGATCTCACGGGCATAGCGGCGCGCCTGCTCCGAGGCGACAGCCTCGGGCATACCAGTTTCGCGGGCATGTTGCTGAACCGCCTGACCGACCTGCGGATCATAAATCAATTGCTGAATCATGTCGTGTCGACGCGCCAGCTTGAAGGGCTGGATCGGGCGTTGAAGGCGCTGGTTCAGACGTGCCACCGCGCGCTCCAGCCTCCGGCGGAAAAACCAGCGGACAGACGGGAACAAGAAATGCGATGCGAAAGTGACCATGGCAAAGACCACGATCAGCACGAAAAGCCAAAGCGGAAGTTCCACGGTTTGCGTCATAGCCGCACATTGCCACCAATCACACTGACCCACAATCTGAACAATTGCGACATGCCGCAACGCAGCGAATTGACATATCCCGAAAATTGCGCTTTAGAACCTCAAGACGTAATTTTATTGCCCACTGAAACGCGAGGCCCCGCAATGACGCAGACGCAGAAAGATCGCCCCTGGCTCATCCGAACCTATGCTGGTCATTCCACAGCCAAAGCCTCGAACGCGCTCTATCGGGGAAACCTTGCGAAAGGCCAAACCGGTCTCTCCGTTGCCTTCGATCTGCCGACACAAACAGGCTATGACAGCGACCACACTTTGGCGCGCGGTGAAGTCGGCAAGGTGGGTGTACCAGTCTGCCATCTGGGTGACATGCGAGTTCTGTTCGACCAGATACCCTTGGAACAGATGAACACCTCAATGACCATCAATGCCACTGCCCCATGGCTTTTGGCGCTGTATATCGCCGTCGCGGAAGAGCAAGGCGCGGATGTGTCGAAACTGCAGGGCACAGTTCAAAACGACCTCATCAAGGAATACCTGAGCCGCGGAACTTATGTTTGCCCACCAAAGCCGTCACTTAAGATGATCGCGGACGTGGCCGGGTATTGCTACACCAATGTTCCGAAATGGAACCCGATGAACGTGTGCTCGTATCACCTGCAAGAGGCGGGTGCGACGCCAGAGCAGGAACTGGCCTATGCGCTGGCCACGGCCATCGCCGTTCTGGACGAATTGCGCCCACGAGTACCTGCCGAGGATTTCCCCGCACTCTGCGGCCGCATTTCCTTTTTTGTGAATGCTGGTATCCGCTTTGTCACCGAAATGTGCAAAATGCGCGCGTTCGTTGATCTTTGGGATGAAATACTGCAACAGCGTTATGGCGTAGAGAATCCGAAATTCCGTCGATTCCGCTATGGCGTGCAGGTGAACTCTCTGGGGCTGACCGAGCAACAGCCGGAAAACAACGTCTACCGCATCCTGATCGAGATGTTGGCCGTAACCCTTTCGAAAAATGCGCGCGCCCGTGCAGTGCAGTTGCCCGCCTGGAACGAGGCTCTGGGTCTGCCGCGCCCATGGGACCAGCAGTGGTCGATGCGGATGCAGCAGATCCTAGCCTACGAAACCGATCTGCTGGAATACGATGACCTGTTCGATGGCAACCCCGCTGTCGATGCCAAGGTGCAAGAGCTGAAAGAAGGCGCGCGGGCCGAATTGGCCAACCTGGATTCGATGGGCGGCGCAGTCGCTTCGATCGAATACATGAAGTCCCGACTGGTGGATTCCAACGCTGAACGCCTGAACCGGATCGAGCGCAACGAAACCGTTGTTGTTGGTGTGAACAAATGGATCGAAGGCGAGGCATCGCCCCTGCAGACCGAAGACGGTGGCATCATGGTTGTTGATCCTGCTGTGGAACAAGAACAGATCGACCGCCTGAATACGTGGCGCACAGAGCGGGACGAAACGGCCGTAGCGGCCACCCTGGCTGCGCTGCGCGAAGCAGCACGGACCGGGGCAAACATCATGGAACCCTCCATCGCCGCCGCAAAGGCAGGCGTGACAACGGGCGAATGGGCCGAAGAGATGCGAAAGGTATACGGAACCTATCGCGGCCCAACCGGCGTTTCGGGGTCCGTTTCGAACAAGACCGAAGGTCTGGACGACCTGCGTGCCGCCGTTGATGCCGTCAGCGACAAGCTGGGCCGCCGCCTGAAGTTTCTGGTAGGCAAACCCGGACTGGACGGCCATTCCAATGGTGCCGAACAGATTGCCTTCCGTGCCCGCGATTGCGGTATGGACATCAGCTATGAAGGCATTCGCCTGACACCCGAAGAAATCGTTGCGGCCGCCCGCGAAGATGACGCGCATGTCATTGGATTGTCGATCCTGTCCGGCAGCCACCTGCCGCTGGTCAAAGACGTCATGGAACGTCTACGACAGGCGGGGTTGTCTCATATCCCAGTCGTGGTTGGTGGCATTATTCCGGACGAAGATGCCGAAAAACTGAAAACCATGGGTGTTGCCAAGGTCTACACCCCGAAAAACTTCGAACTCAATTCGATAATGGGCGATATTGTTACTCTGGCAGATCCTCAGAACCTCGCAGCAGAGTAATTAAGGTTTAAGGCACTTTTTCTCCTGTTTCAGTCCCTGAAATATTCGGGATGGAATAAGCTGATTTTTGGAATTACGGTGCGCGCTCATGTGCACCGTAATTATTATCTAGTGGAGAAGACTGATGGGGATCAATCTTGAGCAAATGTCACGTAAAGACCTTTTGGCTTTGCGTGATGACGTTGAAAAAGCTTTGATAAAGGCAGAAAAGCGCGAACGTCACGAAGCATTGAAAGCCGCAGAAAAGGCCGCGGCAGAATTTGGCTTCTCTTTGTCTGAACTGTCCGGAGAAGCACCGCGCAGTTTAAAGCCAACAAAAACAAAGGCTAAATACCGCAATCCGGAAAATCCCGATCAAACCTGGACCGGCCGCGGCCGCAAACCTCAATGGGTGCATGACGCGCTGACGGCAGGAGCAGATATTTCGGAATTGGAAATTTAATCTGAGTGTTTTGGAAAAATGACAATTCATATTGGCGCCGAAAAAGGCGAAATAGCTGAAACCGTTCTTTTGCCTGGTGATCCGTACCGGGCAAAATGGGCGGCCGAGACGTTTTTGGTCGATGTTAAACAGGTCAATAACGTTCGAGGAATGCTTGGCTTTACAGGAAACTGGAAGGGAAATCCCGTAACAATACAGGGAAGTGGCATGGGAATGCCGTCTCTTTCAATTTACGTGAACGAGTTGATCCGCGATTACGATGCAAAAACCCTGATCCGCATTGGCTCGTGCGGGGGGATGCAGGACAGCGTCAAAATTCGTGACGTTATTCTGGCCATGACATCAACCACGCTGAGCACACCGTCGCGCGGCATCATGAAAGAGCTCAACTTTGCGCCCTGCGCCGATTGGGAGCTGCTGCAAGCTGCCGCCACAGCGGCTGCCGCCAAAGGAACGCCAACCCATGTTGGTGGAATTTACTCGTCAGATGTCTTTTATGACGAGCGTCCGGATCTCAACGAACAAATGGTGCGTCACGGCATTCTGGGAGTCGAGATGGAAGCAGCCGAACTGTATATTCTGGCCGCGCGTCATAAGTGCAGGGCGTTGGCTGTACTTACGATTTCGGATCACTTGTTGACCGGAGAGGCTCTGCCATCATCAGAACGTGAAAGCAGCTTTGGCGATATGGTCGAGATCGCACTTCAGGCCGCATTCCCGAACAGCTGACAAAGCGCAGGTACCGAATATTGGTGCCTGCCGATCCTAACGCCCGTGCGAGCGATCATAACCGTTGCTCGCGGGGCTTCCCCACCCCTCCAAATCGCCTCTAGCCGGCGCAAAAACCTCGACCAGCAAGGGGTAACACGCAGCTGTGTCCGAGGAATGCTCGGATGAACAATCCCCACCCGGACAGGCGCTGAGATTGCCCAGCAGATCAATCTCGGCAAAGAACTCCAGAAAATCTCCGGGACGTACGGGTGAGGCTTTCATGAAGTACTGACCAGTGTCGCGGGTGAAACCAGTGCACATGAAGACATTCAAAACATCGTGCACCGCAGGCTCGGCTTCGATCAGCGGAATATTGAGGTGATCAGCAAGCGCGCGGGTCAGGTTGGAGTGGCAGCAATGGTGGTATTGCGTGCCGGACAAAAGGTTGCCCGTATACGGATCGCATCGCGTGCCGATGACGTCATGAACCGACCCCCCATAGGTATCGATCCCGTACCACTCCAGCGTATCCGCAATAATCGTGGCCATCGGGCGCAGATGAGGGAAACTGGACCACATCCGCTCTCCGGTGGTCAGATGCGTGCCATGCAGCGCCCGGGTTTTTCCGGAATAGAAGCGTTCCGACAAGTCGTTTAGGTTCCAGACGTTCAGATCGCCAACCTGCGGCCCCTCGACGGAAGTGATGCGAAAGAAATGGCCGGCAGGCACTTCAAAACAACGCGCATCACGTGGCGAAACCAGCACTTCGCCCGTTTTGCTTGCACGTTCGCGAAGGGACCTCATCCAGCGCACATCGGGTCGCGGCAATGCCTCGTTCGGGTAACAGATGACAGGGGCCACCGCGCGACGGGATTCGGCATCTTCGGGAGGATGGATAGTGTTTTCTGAAACGGTCATGCCGGGCAGAGTGGCGCATTATTCAGCCCGCGAAAAGCACTATCTTTCAGGGATCACGCGCCCTCAAACACCGCAAAGGTTGGTCCAGTGCAGTGATTTCGGCACCGCAGAAGCTGCACCGCCAGATGCCGTGTCTCTTGTCCTGCCGCCACCTACACTCACGTGTCAGCCCGGAATGGCGCGAGCGCCAGAGGAAATAGGCAAACACGCCGGCCACCAGAAGAAGCAGAAGAACAGGCATCCCTCTGCTTTGCCGATAAACCGTCAGTTTTCAAGTCTTGCCGCCCGTATCAGGCTGCGTTTGCGTATTCGAACAGCTCTGGTTCCTTGTCAGCCTTGGCAGGTTCGGGCGTGTAATAGGCCCATGCCTGTTCAAGCAGGTACAGCGCTTCTTGGGCGTCGGTTTTCTGTTTGAATGTGTCTTTGCTCATTGGAGTGATCCTGATTAAAGCTCATCACTCCTCCCTGCCCAAAAAAATATAGCAATGCAGCCGGGGCTGCATCGCCTAATTTTGCAAGATGGACATGCGAAAATCGCAAATCGCGCCCGTGATTAAACTGCGCGCTCAACCATCATCTTCTTAATCTCGGCAATCGCCTTGGCTGGATTCAGACCTTTCGGACAGGTCTTGGCACAGTTCATGATTGTGTGACAGCGGTAGAGCTTGAACGGATCTTCCAGCTCATCCAGACGTTCACCCGTCGCCTCATCCCGGCTGTCGATGATCCAGCGATAGGCGTGCAGCAAGGCTGCGGGGCCAAGGTAGCGATCGCCGTTCCACCAGTAGCTGGGGCATGAAGTCGAGCAGCTGGCGCACATCACACATTCATAAAGACCGTCCAGCTTCTTGCGGTCTTCGATGGACTGCTTCCATTCCTTCGCAGGGCGATTGGTCTTGGTTTCCAGCCATGGCATGATGGACGCATGCTGGGCATAGAAATGGGTCAGATCAGGGATCAGGTCCTTGACCACCGGCATGTGCGGCAACGGGTAGATTTTCACGTCACCCTTGATCTCATCCATGCCATAGATACAGGCCAGCGTGTTGATCCCATCGATATTCATCGCGCAGGATCCACAGATGCCTTCGCGGCAAGACCGGCGGAACGTCAAGGTCGGATCAATCTCGTTTTTGATCTTGATCAGCGCGTCCAGAACCATCGGACCGCACGTATCCATATCAACGAAATACGTATCGACACGCGGGTTCTGCCCGTCATCGGGGTTCCAACGATAGATCTGGAACTTGCGCACGTTCGTGGCGCCGTCCGGCTTTGGCCAGGTCTTGCCGGTGATAATCCGGGAATTCTTGGGCAGGGTCAGTTGAACCATGTCAATTCTCCATTCAGCACAAGGCCGCCTTTCAGCCTGTCCGGGCGCGGTCAGACGCCCCTCGGTTATAATGCCCCCAATGGGCGATGTTCACGTCGAAATCCGGAGAGAGCAAATCCGCAAGGTTTTGCGGATCGTCCTGATCGATATCAAAACGCAAAAAGCGTGGGTTGTCGTCGAAGAAAGCTTCGACCTCGGAATGGTGCACATCGTACATATGTGCCCAACCCCGTTTCACCTCATCGGCCGTTTGTCCATTGGCCTTGCAGCATCGCTCAAGGTACCTACCGCCGGAATGATTGGCACGGGATGCGATCCAGTCATCGCGATTGCGCGTGTTCAGCAAGAAAAAGGCGTCCGGGTAAGCCGCGTGCAGCTCTCGAAAGAACCTCGCGCCGTCCAGCATGAAACGCGAATTGACAAAGGCGATATCGGTGAAGGCCCGGATTGCCCCGAACCCATCCAGTGGCCTGCGGCCCATGGTAATGTTTGTAACCATTCGAAGGGCAAGGTTTTTTCCCTGATCATCTTCCCAATGCACCGAAGGGATCCCACTGTTCTGAAACAGCTTGTGAAACGAGGTCGTCGCACATCGGTTCAAGCCGATCAGGATTATCTTGGGATCGCTTTGCCCGGATTGGAGCTTCTCGACTGTCATTGAGAGCACCAGCAAAACATACGCCGCCGTCCGCCTGGGATCTCAGCACTACATGCGCTTTTTTGAACGTCCTTCCGGCATTTGAAAGGACCAAAAGCGGTAGGCTTGGCTTCCCGGGTCGATATGGTGCTTGTGCCAGTCACTCGTTCATCTCCGCTCGAACACTTTGAACGCGGCAAAGCTGTTCTTTGAGGCATGAGCATGCCCTTTGACGGCAAACGGGTTTTCTTCTTCACAATAGAGTTGCCAGCCGGGCATGAAGTCTTCAATCCAGGCGGAATACGGGCGATGGCGAACATGTTGATTGGAAGGGTTCTGGTCAAAATCCGACGAATAGATACAGACAAAACGCTTTGCCAGTCCGAACAGCCGCCGCATGTAGTTTTCGAAAACGCTGTCTTCTGTCAGATGATAAATTACATCCAGCGAAAGAGATACGTCATGCGGCTCAACCTCAGAATCAGCGTTTTTGAACACCCAATTGGGCCGGGATCGAAAAACTTCATTGCAGCGCCGAACGCAAAGGTCAGAGACATCCAAACCGGTATATTTCGGGATATCAAACAATTGCGCCTGATTTCCGTCTCCCGACCCCAATTCCACAACCGATTCCAGGCCTTCCATCTCGACCATCGTGTTGATGAAATTCGCTTTGTAGACAGCAAGACGCCCGTAAGACCCCGCACCCGAGGTCTTGCCGCGCTCATATCGGCGTTGCCAATAATCAGTCGAAGAAAACTCAGCCATCTCGCCCCTATTCCTGACCAGCCCTTAGAACGTCCGCGCCTTCGGCGCGATTTTCTGCAGGCTGATACCGCCTTGGTCTTCGGTCGTCAGTGGATCAACGATGACCGGACGGTAGCTGAGCTCAACCTTGTTGCCCTCAACCCGGCTGACCGTATGAACGCGCCAGTTTTCGTCATCACGCTCGCTGAAGTCCTCATGCGCATGGGCCCCTCGGGATTCCTTGCGGGCCTCGGCGCCGACGATGGTGGCAAGCGCGTTTGGCATCAGGTTGGCCAGTTCAAGGGTTTCCATCAGATCGCTGTTCCAGACCAATGAACGGTCTGTGACTTTCAGGTCGTCCATCTTTGCGGCAATCGCTGTCATCTTCTCGACGCCTTCGGCCATGGTCTTGGCGGTTCGGAACACGGCCGCGTCCGCCTGCATGGTCTTTTGCATCTCAAGTCGCAGATCAGCGGTTGGGATTGAACCGCTGGCATTACGCACAGCATCAAAACGGTCAAACGCCTTGTCTACCGACGCCTGGTTCAGAACCGGGTTCGCGGCTTCGGCGTCGACAACCTTGCCAGCCCGGATCGCTGCCGCCCGGCCAAAGACCACAAGGTCAATCAACGAGTTCGACCCCAGTCGGTTCGCCCCGTGGACCGAGGCACAGCCGGCTTCGCCAACGGCCATCAATCCAGGAACAATCGCCGTCGGGTCATCGGTGGTCGGGTTCAGAACCTCACCCCAATAGTTCGTGGGGATACCGCCCATGTTGTAATGCACGGTGGGCAGAACCGGTATCGGTTCCTTGGTAACATCCACACCCGCAAAAATCTTGGCGCTTTCCGAGATGCCAGGCAGGCGTTCCGCCAGAGCCTCGGCAGGCAAGTGGCTGAGGTTCAGGTGAATGTGATCCCCTTCGGCCCCTACGCCCCGTCCCTCGCGGATTTCCAAGGTCATCGAGCGCGAAACGTAGTCGCGCGGTGCGAGATCCTTGTACTGGGGCGCATAGCGCTCCATGAACCGTTCACCTTCCGAGTTTGTCAGGTAACCGCCTTCGCCGCGCGCACCTTCGGTGATCAGGCAGCCGGACCCATAGATGCCGGTTGGGTGGAACTGAACGAACTCCATATCCTGCAAGGCCAGCCCTGCTCGGGCCACCATGCCACCACCATCGCCAGTGCAGGTGTGGGCCGAGGTCGCGCTGAAATAGGCACGGCCATAGCCGCCGGTCGCCAGAACCACCATCTTGGCGTTGAAGACATGCATGGTGCCGTCGTCCAGTTTCCAGCAGACGACCCCCTGACACTGGCCGTCCTCGGACATGATCAGGTCGATGGCGAAATATTCGATATAGAACTCGGCGTTATTCTTGAGCGACTGCCCGTACAGAGTATGCAAAATCGCGTGGCCGGTCCGGTCGGCGGCCGCACAGGTGCGCTGTACCGCAGGACCCTCTCCGAATTCAGTGGTGTGCCCACCGAAGGGGCGCTGATAAATCTTGCCCTCTTCCGTCCGGCTGAACGGAACGCCATAGTGCTCCAGCTCGTAGACTGCCTTGGGTGCCTCCCGCGCGAGATACTCCATCGCATCGGTATCGCCCAACCAGTCCGAGCCCTTGACGGTGTCGTACATGTGCCACTGCCAATGGTCGGGGCCCATGTTTGACAGCGACGCGGCAATGCCACCCTGTGCGGCCACGGTATGGGAACGGGTCGGGAAAACTTTGGTTACGCAAGCCGTGCGCAGACCTTGTTCTGCCATACCCAATGTCGCCCGCAGACCGGCCCCACCGGCGCCGACAACGACCACGTCATATTCATGCGTTTCGTATTCGTATGCAGCCATTTCTTTCAGCTCCGGGAATTAAAGGGCAATGCGCGCGATGGCGAAGATGCCGGCCGCAGCCGCACCGTAGGACAGGCAGGTGACCAAGATGATCAGGACCTTTTCAAGCGTGCCGTGAACATAGTCCTCAAGCATCACCTGCGCACCGTCTGCGAAGTGTTTGAAGCCAACCGCCAGCGTCAGTGCTGCCACGATGGCTGGGAAAGGCCGCGAGTAATACTCAAGTACCACATCGAACGGCTGGCCCAGAACCGGGCCAAACGTGAAGACAAACAATGGCACAAGTATCAGCAGAGCCACCGAGCTGACTTTCATCGCCCAGAAATGGGCTGTGCCTGATTTCGCCGAGCCAAGGCCAGCGGCGCGCTTACGGTCGGTCAGATAACGCATGTCAGGCCTCCAATCACGCGACGATGACAAGGGTCAGAAGGGTCAGAACGACCGATCCGATGACAACCGCCCAGCCCAGCTTTGTCGCTGTGGGAAGGTCCAGACCAACCGCATTGTCCCAGATCAGGTGCCGAACACCGGCCAGCGTGTGATACCAAAGACCCCAAACAGACAGTGCCATCACCAGATCCCCAAGCATCGAGGTTATTACGCCGTTTGCCATGGCGAAAGCCTCGGGCGAAGTTGCTGCGGCCAGAAACCACCAGACAATCAACAACGCGGCCAGTAGAAGCGCGTTGCCTGTGATGCGTGTCAGGATGGATGTGATCGACGTTAGCTGCGGACGATAGATCGACAGATGCGGCGAAAGTGGGCGGTTGCCCCGATTTACATCGGCCATGGCGGCTCCTTTTCGGTTGGCTACCGAACGTTTTACTGGTTTTTGCGACACTGTCACGTGCTGCGGGTGCAAAAACCACTAAATTCAGTGCAAATTGACGGATAATTCAGGTATGTGATCACACAAAATATTCTCGTGATCACATATTACATTCTGCTTCATCAATGTTAGCGATTTCAAGGCCAAAGCGATGTGATCACGAATCTCTCAGCCTGTCACTTAAGGCCAGCCGTTTGCTGCGTCACTTCGCGCAGCAGTTTTTTGCGAATTCTATCCGGGTAGTCGGCGAACCCGGAGGCCGAAACGACAAAAGCACCTTCGCCCACAATGACATTCTCAAAGAAATATGCCGTCAGATCCGGTTCACTCTCTTCGATCGCCAACGCATTTACGACAATGCCGCGGTTCCGCAGAGCGGCATGAACCTGCGTTGGTTCGACCCCTTCATTGGATACGCCGTCCCCCGACAGATCGATCAGACGTCGTTTGCAATCTGAAACGGCATCAAAAGCATCCAGAGTCGTGTGCAACGCCTCACCTATCGCCGTCGAGAAATTCCGCCAGATGCGTGGATCTGCGGCAACCTGATCGGCAAAACGATCCAGTGAAGAGAAACTGTCGATACGGGTCCAGGGGATCGTGACCTGCTGACGCGATGACCCGGTCCATTGCACCAGCATCAACTGCGCCTGACCACGAACCAAAGCCTCGGACACGACCGGGTCGCGCAGACCGGCGGCCAACCCGTCCATCTGTATGCGGTACTCGTTGCTGTCGACCGAGCCGGAAACGTCCACCGCCAGGGCCAATGCCAGATCGCAGGCCTGAGCCGACGGGGCCAGACAAATACTGGCTAATATCGCGCGCAGAAGATGCATGGTGCAAGCCTAGCACGGCTTGCACGCGAATGGTTCACATAACCGTCAGCTCTCCTATTGCGGCATGAGCGCCCAATAATCGAGGTCCAGAAGCACATCGGGCAAATACCGCCCCTCGTCGGTCTTCAACTCAAATGGAACACCGCCCTTGGTCGCCACCATGCGCAGACGGATCGCACCCACGCCGGGAACACCGGTTTCCGCTTTATCCAGTACTTCGGACCAGGCCTTGATCGTGTCGCCCGCGAAACAGGGGTTGGCATGCGCGCCACCATTCAGGCCAACAATCATCTGCGCGTTCGCAAGTCCATTGAACGACAAGGTCCGCGCCATCGAGATCACGTGCCCACCATAGATCAACCTGCCTTCCGGGCGGAACGTCAGGTCGAAATGCACCTTGGCGGTGTTCTGCCACAATCGCGTGGCCAGCATATGTTCGGCCTCTTCCACGGTGACGCCGTCCACGTGGTCGATTTTCTCACCGATTTCATAATCGCCCCAACGATGCGCTTCACCGGCCAAAGCGAAGTCGTAATTCGAGAAGTCGAGACCTTCGGGCACGATCAAGTCCTGAGGTGTCAATGCCTTCTTCAATTCGGGAACAACCGTTTCGGGCGCAGGCGCATTCACGTCTGCTTTGCGCACCATGACCCAACGGACATATTCTATGACCACTTCGTCCAATTGGTTCAATCCACGGGTGCGGACCCAAACGACACCTGTTTTTCCGTTGGAATTCTGTTTGAGACCAATCACCTCGGACACGGATCGCAGAGTATCACCGGCATAGACAGGCTTCAGCCAGCGACCTTCGCCGTAGCCAAGATTGGCAACTGCGTTCAGCGAGACATCCGGTACTGTTTTACCGAACACCAGATGAAACGCGGCCAGATCATCAAGCGGACTTTCCGGCAAACCACAATCCCGGGCAAATTCGTCCGAGGAATAAAGAGCGTGGCGTGCGGGATAAAGCGCGTGATACAAACCGCGTTCGCCCTCGGTCACTGTGCGTGGCACAGCGTGTTGCAGTACCTGCCCTACGGAATAATCCTCGAAATATCGGCCCGGATTTGTTTTTACCATTACTGCTGTCCCAGTTTCATGTCGGGGGAATAATCGGGCGCGACCTCTTTGGTCACGGCCTGCGCACAGCGCATCTTGTTGGTGGACGGATCGAACGTATAGGACGGGTCGCCATACAACTCCCATCCCTTTGCCAGCGCATCCGACACCTTGTGACAGAAGGCTGACGTGTCCTCTTCGGTCAACAAACGATAGAGTTTCGCCATGGGGTCAGGTCCTCATGAGCCGAACGGAGACGGACCGACCAGGCCGTGGATATATCCGATAATCCCCAGCAGCACGATCGACGCCACAAAGAACATCGCATCCTTGCCGTAAGTCCCGGGTTCACCCGGCGCCCAGTCAGGTTCGGACTTGTTGATTACAATGACTTCGACCACAGCCCATGCCAGAAGACCGCCGAACAGGATGATCGAAGCCAGATCTCCGTTCACCAGCAAATGCGCAAAGGCCCACAGCTTGAACCCGCCGAGCATCGGATGGCGAAACTTGTTCAGCACCCGACCTTTGGTACCTGCAGGGCTCATCATGTAGATCGCGATAAGAACCAACAGATTATTGACGTGAATCAGGAAGGTCGGCGGCGCCCAGACATAGATGAAGTCGGTCATACGATAGCCGAACACCATCAGCAGGATCGACGCGACCAGTGCCAGAGCAACTGCCCCTTTGCCCCCGTCGCCCATTGCGGCGCGGCGTTCGGGTGCCACACGTTTGAATAGATGCGCTGCCCACCACAAGGCGACGCCCAAGATCAGAAGAAAAAAGCCCATGCTGGCTTACCCCGCTTGCAAAGCTGATATCGCCTCTGCTTTTGCCAGAATTTCGCGGGCAGTTACAACGTGCAGATTTTCAACAATCTTGCCATCCACGACAGCAACACCCTGCCCTTGCGCTTCGGTCTCCTCAAATGCCGAGATTTGACGGCGGGCCAGGTCGATCTCATCATCCGATGGCGCAAAGGCTTTATTGGCCACATCGACCTGGGCCGGATGGATCAGCGTTTTGCCATCAAAGCCCATGTCTCGGCCTTGTGCGCACTCATCGGCCAGACCCTCGGCATCCTTGAAAGCGTTGTACACGCCATCGACGATGATCAACCCCTCGGCTTTGGCAGCCAACAGGCACAGGCCCAGCGAAGTCATCATCGGCAAGCGATCAGGACGGAAGCGGGTTTGCAGCTCTTTGGCCAGATCGTTTGTGCCCATCACGAACCCGGCCATCAGCGGATGCGCAGCGATTTCCGCCGCGTTGAGCATTCCGCGCGGTGTTTCCATCATGGCCCAGATCGGCAATTCTCCGGTGATCGCCGCCAATGCATCTGCGTCGGTCGCCGAATTCACCTTGGGCAACAGAACAACGTCGGCATCCATGTCGCGCACAGCCTCGGCGTCGGCACGCCCCCATTCGGTGTCCAGCCCATTGATCCGGACGATCTTGACCCGTGCGCCATAGCCCCCATCGGACAGGGCGCCTTTCAGCGTTTCGCGCGCGTTTTCTTTTTCGTCCGCTGCAACTGCATCCTCCAGATCAAAGATGATCGCATCCACGGGCAGAGTGCGGGCCTTGTCCAGGGCTCTATCCTTCGAGCCAGGGATGTACAGAACTGAACGATAGGGACGCTGACGAGGATCCATGGACCACTCCCATTGAAATAAAGTTGCGCGGAATGGGGCATTTTTTGCAGTAAAGTTCAAGCATAAAATCGCCGCACTGCAGCAAGCCCGACGCAACGTGCGTTCCCTTAACTGGATTCCGTCCCTTGCCATCCACCCTGATCGGCAAATGGAACCGAAAAAGGGTACGGGATGCAAAAGACGGTGTTCAAGATGACAATGGGGCTTGGAATCATGGTTCTGGCCGCGCAGCACGTGCACGCTCAGGGTCAAAACTGTGCGCCTCGAGAAGATGTGCTGGAACGGTTGCTCGAGGCCTATGGTGAAACGCGCAGAGGTTTGGGGTTGGCCCGGAAAGGCGCAGTAGTGGAGCTTTTTGCCTCGAACGAAAGCGGCAGCTGGACCATCACGGTGACCATGCCCAACGGGATCACCTGCCTTGTGGCTTCGGGTCAGTCTTTTGAAGATGTCGCCGAGGCGCTGCCCCCCAATGCCTGATCAGGTAAACGAGTCCCAGATCAGCTTGCTGCCGGTAAGTGTCAGCAGCACATAGGCGAGACCAAAGAACAGGCGTTCGGACAACATGAAATGTGCCCGGACGCCCAGCCATGCCCCCAAGATCGCAAAGGGTGTCAGCAACAAGTCCGCCCACAACGTCTGCCATGTGAACATGCCCAGATAAGCGTAGGGTACAAATTTCGCGATATTGATCACCCAGAAAACCAATACCGTGCTGGCCTGAAACTCGGTTTTGGTCAGCCGTTGAGACAAAAGATAGACAGCCGCCGGGGGGCCGCCGGCGTGGCTGACAAAGCTTGTGAAACCCGCGACCAGCCCGGCAAAAAGACCAGAAGACGGCGGCAGTCGCCTGGCAAACCCGCACACCCAACCTTGCGATTGCGCCATGTGCCAAATCACGAATCCGACAGAGATGCCACCGATCAGCAGGCGCAGCAGGTCATCATCCGTTGCACGATAAAGCCACGCACCCATCGCCACGCCGGGTACCGCGCCCAGAATCAGCAGACGTGAATCCGGCCAACTCCACCGTCTCCAATACGGACCCAGTGTGGCCACGTCGATCACCATCAGAATCGGCAGCATCAAGGCCAAAGCCTGCCCGGGCGTCAGGATCAAGGCCAGAATCGACGAAGAGGCAAAGGCCACGCCAGAACCGAAACCACCCTTTGAGATACCGGCAAAGATCACTGCCGGGATCGCCACGGCAAAAAACATCAGGTTCAGTTCGAACATGTGACGGTCCCGGTTTTGGCTTGTCTCAAAGGCCGTTTAGCGCAATCAAAGCAGGGTCTGCAAACGGTATGCGGTTGTATGCCACGTCGCAGAACCCTTGCCTATTGACGTTTTAACGACTAGCACAACCGCGATTTCAATACCGACCGGAGATATTCCAAATGGCCAGACCCAAGATTGCGCTGATCGGCGCGGGGAACATCGGCGGCACGCTTGCACATCTCGCAGCTGTCAAAGAACTGGGTGACGTTGTCCTGTTTGACATCGCAGACGGGCTGCCGCAGGGCAAGGCGCTCGACATCGCTGAATCCGGCCCTTCGGAAGGGTTCGACGCCTCGATGAAAGGCACCAGCGACTATGCCGATATCGCTGGTGCGGATGTGTGCATCGTGACCGCAGGCGTGGCCCGCAAGCCGGGCATGAGCCGCGATGATTTGCTGGGCATCAACCTGAAGGTCATGAAGTCGGTCGGTGAAGGCATCGCTGCCCACGCACCCGATGCGTTCGTGATCTGCATCACCAACCCGCTGGATGCCATGGTCTGGGCCCTGCGTGAATTCTCGGGCCTGCCGTACAACAAGGTTTGTGGCATGGCTGGGGTGCTTGACTCGGCCCGCTTTGCACATTTTCTGTCGGAAGAATTCAACGTCTCGATGCGCGACGTCACCGCATTCGTGCTGGGCGGCCACGGCGACACCATGGTACCGTCGGTACGCTACTCGACGGTTGCCGGTATTCCGCTGCCTGATCTGGTCGAGATGGGCTGGACCACGCAAGAGAAACTGGACGCCATCGTGCAGCGCACCCGTGACGGCGGCGCTGAAATTGTTGGCCTGTTGAAGACCGGTTCTGCCTATTACGCGCCTGCCACGTCGGCGATCGAAATGGCCGAGGCCTATCTGAAAGACCAGAAACGCGTTCTGCCATGCGCGGCCTACTGCAACGGCGAGCTGGGTGTCGATGGCCTCTATGTCGGCGTTCCGACCGTCATCGGTGCTGGTGGTGTCGAGCGTATCGTTGACATCAAGCTGAACGAAGACGAGCAGGCAGGTTTCGACAACTCTGTGAACGCAGTGAAGGGTCTGATCGACGCTTGCAAGGGTATCGACAGCTCGCTGGCATAGTAGCCTACCCCTGTCGCCTGTGGATCTGGCGACAGGAGAGCCAGGACAGAATAGAGCCCTGCCCGAGATTGTGGCAGGGCTTTTTACATTGCCCGACTTACATTGCCCGACCTAAACCCAACCTACCGGAACATGCCTAACCATCTAGCTACGGCCAGAAGCAGCCCCCCTAAAACAACTAACAGGACACACACCTCCCAGAAGGCGCTTGGGTTGCTTGCGCCAGGCACGCCGCCGACATTGATCCCAAGAACCCCCGCGACCAGACTTAGCGGAAGAAACACCGCACTCACGACCGACAGAACTAGCATCCGGCTGTTCATGCGTTCGGCGCGCTGATCCATCAATTGGTCATGAATGATCTGGACTCGTTCGCGAACCGCGGCAAGGTCCTCGCCGATCCGGTAGATGCGTTCCGATGCTTCGCGTAAACGTGACCGATCTTGCGCCTGGAGCCAGGGCAGGTCTTCGATTTCCAAGGTGGTCAGCGCATCGCGTTGGGGTACGAGGTAACCGCGCAGAACAATCGACGACCGACGGATCGCTGAAAGCTCTGTCCGCGAGATATCGGCATCCGGTTCCAAAAGGATTTCCTCAAGATCATCCACGCGCTCATTTAGATCTGTGATCGCCGGCTCGGCCCGGTCGGCCAGCCGAAGCGCCATGCGCGCGACAAAATCACCGGGTGTTCTTGGGCCTTGCCCCCGTTCTATCGACGCCAGCAAATCGGAAACCGCGTCCAGTGGCCGACGCCAGACACCTATCACTTTGGCTTCCGTCAGCCACATCCGGACCGAAATCATATCTTCGGGTAGTTGATCCGGCAGCAGGTTTACGCCTCTCAGGTTCAGGATGACGCCGTCACCGTGTACGGTACACCGAGGCCGGGTTTCGTCAGCCATCAGCGCGTCAATCACAAATTCGTCCAACCCGCTGGCGCGCAGAAGCGATTGAGTGGCTGGCGCTTCCAGTCGCAGGTGCTGCCATGCGAACCCAACCCCGGTTCCCGGCGGTGACCAAACCGGAAAACTGTCGTCGTTTACCGTCGTCGCCCGACCCGCACCATCAAAGACAAGCGTCAAGGCATCCGGAAGGCTGTGGCCTTGTGCATTCATCCTGTTGGACCCTTCTGGCTATCAATCTACCGCACCTTGCGGCGTCGGGACACTATCCAACCAACTGACGACCGCCAAGCCCAAGCGACGCCAGAGACAGTCAGCGCTGCTGCGTTTTCCCGCGCTCGCATACGGTGTACGCTCCACAAGTGTGACCGATGTTGTTAGCGTAAGCAGTAAGCTGAGCAGCGTAGAATGAGTTTTTTTGCACAAATCCTCGGATTGTCGAATCAAGCGTCGCAGCGCACTGAATTTGTGATCACACGCGAAAAAACCGTGATCACAAAAGTTGAAAATCTTTGGCTAATCGCCCCGAGGAGTCAGAAAACCCTTTAAATCTGACGTTTAAACACCCCTATAACGTTTAAACGCAGTCAGACGGGACAGTTTCGATGAACATTCACGAATATCAGGCCAAAGCCCTCCTTCGCAGCTATGGCGCACCGGTGTCCGATGGTCGCGCAGTGTTGCGCGCCGAAGAAGCCAAAACCGCAGCAGGTGAGCTGGACGGCCCGCTTTGGGTTGTCAAAGCACAGATCCACGCGGGTGGTCGCGGCAAGGGTTCGTTCAAAGAGGCGGACGCCGGTGAAAAAGGCGGTGTTCGTCTGACCAAATCGGTTGAAGAAGCCGCTGAAGAAGCCAAAAAGATGCTGGGCCGTACGCTGGTCACTCATCAGACCGGTCCGGCGGGCAAGCAGGTCAACCGCATCTATATCGAAGCAGGCTCGGGCATCGAGCGTGAACTGTACCTGGCTCTGCTGGTGGATCGTCAGACCAGCCGCATTTCCTTCGTCTGTTCGACCGAGGGCGGCATGGACATCGAAGAAGTAGCCGCCGCGACGCCCGAGAAAATCCTGTCCTTCTCGGTCGATCCGGCCACCGGCTACATGCCCTATCACGGCCGCCGCATCGCCTTCTCGCTGGGTCTGGAAGGCGCGCAGGTCAAGCAATGCGTCAAACTGATGGGTCAGCTCTATCAAGCCTTCGTCGAGAAGGACATGGAAATGCTGGAGATCAACCCGCTGATCGTGTCCGACAAGGGCGACCTCAAAGTGCTGGACGCCAAGGTCGGTTTTGACGGCAACGCGGTCTACCGCCACCCCGACATCGCCGAGTTGCGCGACACGACCGAGGAAGATCCCAAGGAACTGGAGGCCTCGAAATACGACCTGAACTATATCGCGCTGGATGGTGAGATCGGTTGCATGGTCAACGGTGCCGGTCTGGCGATGGCGACCATGGACATCATCAAGCTGTATGGGGCAGAGCCTGCCAACTTCCTCGACGTGGGTGGCGGCGCCACCAAAGAGAAAGTGACCGAGGCGTTCAAGATCATCACCTCGGACCCGCAGGTCAAAGGCATTCTGGTCAACATCTTCGGCGGCATCATGCGTTGCGACGTGATCGCCGAGGGCGTTGTCGCCGCAGTGAAAGAGGTCGGCCTGAAAGTGCCGCTGGTCGTGCGTCTGGAAGGCACGAATGTCGAGAAGGGCAAAGAGATCATCAACACCTCTGGCCTGGACGTGATCGCGGCAGACAACCTGAAAGACGGTGCCGAGAAGATTGTGAACGCAGTTAAGGGGTAAGCTTGTTTGAGTGGGGCTGGCCTCGGGCCCGCCCCATCGCGGCAAATACCAAGCTGCAAATCACTGCCGCGCAAGGCCGAAAGAAGCAATCGATCTGATGACCATCCCCATCTTCCTCATAGGCCTCGAACGCGCCACAGGGCGGGCGCGCTTGATGGAGCAGGAGCTGCAAAAGGCAGGCCTGTCGGCGACGCGCGTCAACGCTGTTGACTGCGATGCCGCCACCCGTGAGGACTTTCTGCGGGAATGCCGGGCGGAAGGACCTTGGGGCTATTTCCATACCAAGGACATGGCTTGCACCCTCAGTCACGCCAAAGCGTGGGAGGCGGTGATTGCCTCGGGCGCGGAACAGGCCTTGATCCTTGAGGATGATGTTTTCCTGACACCGGAACTGGCAGGCTGGCTGAACGATCCGTCCTGGTGGCCTGAGGATGCCGACATCGTTCGGTTCGAACGTTGGCGCAGCACGAAGCTTTACGTGGCACTTGGACGCAAGCGGTTGTCCCATTTGGGGCGGGAACTACGCCTGATGCGCTCGCGCCATCCCGGTGGTGCAGCTTATGCGCTGACACGCGAAGCGGCCCGGCACTTTCTGGCACAGAAACCCTTTGACATTACGCTGGATGGTTTGTTGTTCAACCCTTCCGCCTCGCCGGCGGCGCGTCAGATCAACATCTATCAGGTGATCCCGGCCATGGTCGAACAGGGCAACGAAGCGCCCGGCGAATACCAGATGGGTGCGCCACGCGCGCGTCCCAACGGCTGGCCCCTGATCCGGCAAAAAGTTAGGCGTGGCATCGCCGAAATCAGCAGCGGCCTTCGCACGACGGCCAACCTTGCCTTGGGACGTGCCACGCTCGAGAAGATTACCTATGCGCCGCAGGTTCTGCCGGCGACTGAACCCAATCAATCCAACACCGCCTAGAGAAAGGGACAAAATGGCAGTCCTCATCGACGAAAACACCAAAGTGATCTGTCAGGGCTTTACCGGCTCGCAGGGTACATTCCACAGCGAACAGGCCATTGCCTATGGCACCAAAATGGTCGGCGGCGTAACCCCCGGCAAAGGCGGGATGGAGCATCTGGGCCTGCCCGTGTTCAACTCGGTCCACGAAGCCAAGCACGTGACCGAAGCCAACGCCTCGGTGATCTATGTGCCGCCGCCCTTTGCGGCTGACTCGATCCTCGAAGCGATTGATGCCGAGATGGAAGTGATCGTCTGCATCACAGAAGGCATCCCGGTGCTGGACATGATGAAGGTCAAACGCGCACTGGAAGGCTCAAGCTCGCGCCTGATCGGCCCGAACTGCCCCGGTGTCATCACGCCGGATGCTTGCAAGATCGGCATCATGCCCGGCCACATCCACAAGCGCGGCTCGGTCGGTGTTGTGTCCCGTTCCGGCACACTGACTTATGAGGCCGTCAAGCAGACCACCGATGTGGGTCTGGGCCAGTCCACCTGCGTGGGCATCGGCGGTGACCCGATCAAAGGCACCGAGCATATCGATGTGCTGGAATGGTTCCTGGCCGATGACGAGACCGAGTCGATCATCATGATCGGTGAGATCGGTGGCTCGGCCGAGGAAGAAGCCGCGCAGTTCCTGGCGGACGAGGCCAAGAAAGGCCGCAAGAAACCGACTGCAGGGTTCATCGCTGGCCGCACAGCCCCTCCGGGCCGCCGCATGGGCCACGCAGGCGCGATTGTCGCTGGCGGCAAAGGCGGTGCCGAGGACAAGATCGAAGCTATGCGCAGTGCCGGTATCGTCGTGGCCGAAAGCCCGGCGCAACTGGGCGAGGCTGTGCTGGAAGCGATTGGGTAAGTCGTGAAACATGGCCGTAAATTTCTGTATGGCCTAGTGGCTGCCATTACGGCAGCCACAACTGCCCCTGCTATTGCCGACGACACGGAGCTGGCGTCGGACACCGTAGCTGCTTGCCACTCCACTATCGATCTGGCGGAGATAACTGACGCCCTCATCCAGATTGGCTGGACGCCCAGCATACCTGCGAGCCTAGATAACCGTGCAATACAATCGTACGCCGCCACTTATCTTTTGAACCATCTTGGTTATGGCGACTATTCGGATACACGAATTGCAAGTACGTGGGAGTTGGCCCTCAAAAATGCTGCGGGTGTGCGAAACCTGCAGATTATTGATGGCTCGCAAAAAAAAGATCGCTGGTTTGTTCTCGAGCAAACGGGGAGCGTTTTGCGAATAGATAGCTTTGAGCACGAAGCCTACGGCCATGTTAATTGCGTAATTGCACTGAAAGAGAAAGACTCTCCAGTTACGTATCAGCAATTGCTTGGTGATTCCGGGAAAGACCCGAAAACGCTTCCACCGATTTATCATCTACGCCCTAAGTCATATGAAAGCGATGGGATCGAGCGGAGCTTAAATGGTGCTGTTCTAAATACTGAACGTATTTCGAATGCGTCGGACAATGAAATTATCGTTTCATCCGTATTCTCAACATTTACCAAAAAACGACCGGAGAAATCGGAATGACCTTCTCTGACGCCATCCGCACCTGTTTCTGCAAGTTCTTCACTTTCTCGGGGCGTGCCTCGCGGTCCGAATACTGGTTCTTTTTCCTGTTCATCGTGATCTGGAGCATCATCGCAGGTTTCATTGATTTGCAGTTCTTCACTCAGGTCGCGGTGACCGAAACCGAGACGTCCAAATCCGTCACGGCCACCTCAACAGGCCCGGTTCAAAGCATCGTCGGTCTTATCGTGTTCTTCCCGCATCTGGCCGTCGCGTGGCGGCGGATGCATGATAGCGGGCGCAGTGGGCTATATGCTTTGCTGCCGATCCTGCTGATCCTTGGGGCCTTTGCTGTTTTGATCTTCGGTATCGGCCTTGCCTCTCATTTCCAGCATGGCGGCAGTCTGGACATCCTGTTCACCCGCGCCACGCTGCTCATCGTCCTTCCGACACTGCTTGTTCTGTTTGTGTCGCCCCTTCTGGTGCTGTGGTGGCTGGCTCGTCCCAGCCAACCAGGCACCAATCAATACGGTCCCAACCCACATGAGGTAGCCCAATGACCGAACACTCGCCCAATACTGCCTTTCACGCCTCGAGCTTCATGCAGGGGCACAACGCCGAATACCTGGAACAGCTTTATGCGCAGTACACCAAGAACCCCGCTGCGGTAGACGCTGCCTGGGTCGAGTTCTTCAAGGCCATGGGTGACGCCGCGCCTGATGTTCAGCGTGAGGCCGAAGGGCCTTCGTGGGCGCGCACGGACTGGCCGCCCATGCCGGCCGATGATCTGACCGGTGCGTTGACCGGTGAGTGGGCCGAGATTGACGCCAAGGCCGCAGGCAAGAAGATCAAGGACAAGGCTGCCGATAAAGGTGTCGAAGTCAGCGATGACCAGATCAAACGCGCAGTGCTGGACAGTCTGCGGGCGCTGATGCTGATCCGAGCCTACCGGATCCGGGGCCATCTGGCCGCCAACCTTGACCCCCTTGGCATGCGCGCTGCCAGCAATCATCCGGAACTGGATCCCAAAACCTACGGCTTCACCGATGCCGACATGGATCGCCCGATCTTTATCGACAACGTTCTGGGGCTTCAGGTCGCCTCGATGCGGCAGATCGTCGAGATCGTGAAGCGGACCTATTGCGGCACTTTTGCGCTGCAATATATGCATATCTCTAACCCGGAAGAGGCCGCATGGCTGAAAGAGCGCATTGAGGGCTATGGCAAGGAAATCCAGTTCACCAAGGAAGGCCGCAAAGCCATTCTGAACAAGATGGTCGAGGCCGAAGGCTTTGAGAAATTCCTTCACGTCAAGTACATGGGCACCAAGCGCTTTGGTCTCGATGGCGGTGAGGCGCTTATTCCGGCGATGGAGCAAATCATCAAACGGGGTGGCGCGCTGGGTCTCAGCGATATCGTCATCGGCATGCCGCACCGCGGTCGTCTGAATGTTCTAGCCAACGTAATGGGCAAGCCCTATCGCGCCATCTTCAACGAATTCCAGGGCGGCAGCTATAAGCCCGAAGACGTGGATGGCTCAGGTGATGTGAAGTACCATCTGGGTGCCTCAAGCGACCGCGAGTTCGACGGCAATAGCGTACACCTGTCGCTGACTGCAAACCCGTCGCACCTTGAGGCGGTGAATCCTGTGGTTCTGGGCAAGGTCCGCGCCAAGCAGGATCAATTGGGCGACACTGATCGCACCAAGGTCATGGCCATTCTGCTGCATGGGGATGCGGCCTTTGCCGGTCAGGGCGTCGTGGCCGAAGGCTTTGGCCTGAGCGGTCTTCGCGGGCATCGCACCGGCGGGACAATGCACATCGTTGTGAACAACCAGATCGGCTTTACCACCGCGCCGCATTTCTCACGTTCCAGCCCATATCCGACGGATATCGCGCTGATGGTCGAAGCACCGATTTTCCACGTGAACGGGGATGACCCCGAAGCGGTTGTTCATGCAGCCAAAGTGGCGACCGAGTTCCGCCAGAAATTCCACAAGGATGTGGTTTTGGATATCTTCTGCTACCGCAGGTTTGGTCACAACGAGGGCGACGAGCCCATGTTCACCAACCCGATCATGTACAAGAAGATCAAGACGCATAAGACCACGCTGTCTCTGTACACAGAACGCCTCGTCAAGGATGGCCTGATCCCCGAAGGTGAAATCGAGGATATGAAAGCGGCCTTCCAGGCCCATCTGAACGACGAATTCGAGGCAGGTAAAGACTATAAACCCAACAAGGCCGATTGGCTGGACGGGCGCTGGTCGCATCTGGACAAGAACAAAGACGAATACATGCGCGGCGAGACGGCGATCGCGCCGGACACTCTGGCCGAAATGGGTGGCACCCTGACCCGCGTACCGAGCGGATTTGCCATGCACAAGACGGTCGGTCGGCTGCTTGAGCACAAGAAGCAGATGTTTGAAACCGGTAAAGGCTTTGACTGGGCCACTGGTGAGGCGCTGGCCTTCGGGTCATTGCTGACCGAGGGGTACCCGGTACGCCTTTCTGGCCAGGACGCCACGCGCGGCACCTTCAGCCAGCGCCATTCGGGGTTCATTCATCAGGAAACCGAAGAGCGGTACTACCCGCTGAACAACATTCGCGCAGGCCAGTCGCAGTACGAAGTGATCGACTCGATGCTGTCCGAATATGCAGTGCTTGGGTTCGAATACGGATACTCGCTGGCCGAACCCAATGCACTTGTTCTATGGGAAGCCCAGTTCGGGGACTTCGCCAACGGCGCGCAGATCATGTTCGACCAGTTCATCAGTTCTGGTGAATCGAAATGGCTGCGGATGTCCGGTTTGGTTACGCTGTTGCCGCACGGGTTTGAAGGACAGGGCCCCGAACACTCATCCGCGCGGCTTGAGCGGTTCCTGCAAATGTGCGGTCAGGACAACTGGATCGTGGCGAACTGCACCACGCCCGCGAACTATTTCCACATCCTGCGCCGCCAACTGCACCGGACGTTCCGCAAGCCGTTGATTCTGGTGACGCCTAAATCGTTGCTGCGCCACAAGCTGGCGGTCAGCACGGCCGAGGATTTTACCACCGGCTCCAGCTTCCACCGCGTGCTGTGGGATGATGCACAGAAGGGTAATTCCGACACCAAGCTGGTGGCGGATGACAAGATCAATCGCGTGGTGATGTGTTCCGGCAAAGTCTATTTTGATCTGCTGGAGGAACGCGATGCACGTGGCATTGACGACGTCTACCTGATGCGGATCGAACAGTTCTATCCCTTCCCGGCACATTCGCTGATCAACGAGCTTGAACGATTCAAGAATGCCGAAATGGTCTGGTGTCAGGAAGAGCCCAAAAACCAAGGCGCCTGGACCTTTATTGAGCCCAATATCGAATGGGTTCTGTCCCGGATCGGCGCGAAACATACCCGTCCGGCTTACGTCGGTCGCGCAACCTCGGCTTCGCCCGCAACGGGCCTGGCCAGCCAACACAAAGCCCAACAAGAAGCGCTGGTTAACGAAGCGCTGAGCATCGAAGGAAAATAAGCGATGACGATTGAAGTTCGTGTTCCCACGCTTGGCGAGTCGGTCACCGAAGCCACTGTTGCAACATGGTTCAAAAAGCCCGGTGATGCGGTCGCCGTGGATGAGATGCTGTGTGAGCTGGAGACTGACAAGGTCACGGTCGAAGTGCCCTCTCCCTCTGCTGGTGTGATGGGTGAGATTGTAGCCGCCGAAGGAGAAACGGTTGGTGTCGATGCTCTGCTGGCGACGATTACTGCCGGCGAAGGCGCAGCCACGCCTGCCCCAGCAACAGCCGCAGCAGCTCCGGAGGCCGCACCTGCCGCATCTGGCGGGTCGGTTGACGTGATGGTCCCGACACTTGGCGAATCCGTGACGGAAGCAACTGTTTCAACCTGGTTCAAGCAAGTCGGCGACAGCGTCGCGCAGGACGAGATGTTGTGTGAGTTGGAAACCGACAAAGTCTCGGTCGAAGTACCGGCCCCGGCTTCCGGTGTTCTGGCAGAGATTGTCGCGCCGGAAGGTGCAACCGTGGATGCAACCGCAAAGCTGGCAGTCATCTCTGGCGCGGCCGCTGGCGCAGCGCCAGCTCCTGCGGCGGCGGCAGCTTCTGCTGCGGCAAGCACCGGCAAAGATGTTGCAAACGCACCATCGGCTGAAAAGGCGATGGCAGAAGCCGGGTTGTCAGCCGATCAGGTCACCGGCACCGGTCGCGATGGCCGCATCATGAAGGAAGACGTTGCCAAGGCGGTTGCAGCCGCTTCTGCTCCGGCACCTGCGGCTTCTGCGTCTGCACCAGCGGCTCAGGCTCCACGCGCACCGGTTGCTGCCGAAGATGCGGCCCGCGAAGAACGCGTACGGATGACCCGTCTGCGTCAGACAATTGCCAAGCGCCTGAAGGATGCGCAGAACACCGCCGCGATCCTGACCACCTATAACGAGGTGGACATGACCGAGGTGATGGCCCTGCGCAATCAGTACAAGGACCAGTTCGAGAAGAAGCACGGCGTGCGCCTGGGCTTCATGTCCTTCTTCACCAAGGCCTGCTGCCATGCCCTGAAAGAAGTGCCCGAGGTCAATGCCGAGATCGATGGCACCGACATCGTCTACAAGAACTTCGTTCACATGGGCGTTGCTGCTGGCACGCCGCAGGGTCTGGTCGTACCGGTCATTCGCGACGCGGACAGCATGTCCTTTGCAGCCATCGAAAAAGCCATCGCCGAAAAGGGCAAGCGCGCCCGCGATGGCAAGCTTTCAATGGCCGAGATGCAGGGCGGCACCTTCACCATCTCGAACGGTGGTGTTTACGGGTCGCTAATGTCGTCGCCGATCCTGAACCCCCCGCAGTCGGGCATTCTTGGCATGCACAAGATCCAGGAACGACCGATGGTCATCAATGGCGAGATCAAGATCCGCCCGATGATGTATCTGGCCCTGTCTTATGACCACCGGATCGTTGACGGCAAAGGCGCGGTAACGTTCCTGGTTCGTGTGAAAGAGGCGCTGGAAGACCCCCGCCGCCTGCTGATGGATCTGTAACCATGGCGACACATGTACTCTGGCAGGCCGATGTGGCGGATTTCGACGCCTGGCTGAAAGTGTTCCGCGAGGACAAGCCGATGCGCAAGGCCTCGGGTATCCGCGACCTGCATGTCTGGCGCGATCCCGATCAGAAGGACCATGCAATCGCGATGTTCGAGGTTACGGATCTGGAAAAGGCGCGCGCCTTTTTCGGGTCCGAGGAATTGGCAATGCACCACGAACGAGGCGGCATTGCGCATATCTCGATCAAGCTGCTGGAACCCGTTTGACAAAAGATATTCCTGACCCACCAAATCGGGTCGGGGAAGCACCGGATCGTCCGGTCGGTTTAGGAGAATCTAATGGCAAATTATGACGTCATCGTAATCGGCGCCGGACCCGGCGGCTATGTCTGCGCGATCCGCTGCGCTCAACTGGGTCTGAAGACTGCTGTTGTCGAGGGGCGCGAAACGCTGGGTGGTACTTGCCTGAACGTGGGCTGCATCCCCTCGAAAGCTTTGCTGCATGCCAGCCATCAGTTGCACGAAGCCGAACACAACTTTGCCAAGATGGGCCTGAAGGGCAAAAGCCCTTCGGTCGATTGGAAGCAGATGCAAGCCTACAAGGATGAGGTGATCGAGGGCAACACCAAGGGCATTGAGTTCCTGTTCAAGAAGAACAAGATCGACTGGCTGAAAGGCTGGGGATCGATCCCTGCCGCCGGTCAGGTCAAAGTGGGCGATGAGGTGCACGAGGCCAAGAGCATCATCATCGCTTCAGGCTCCGAACCGTCCTCGCTGCCTGGTGTCGAAGTGGATGAGAAGGTGGTTGTGACGTCCACCGGTGCGCTGTCTCTGGGCAAGATCCCCAAAAAGATGGTGGTGATCGGCGCGGGTGTGATCGGTCTTGAACTGGGATCGGTCTACAGCCGTTTGGGTGCTGAAGTAACCGTGATCGAGTTTCTCAAGGAAATCACCCCCGGCATGGACCCGGAAGTGCAGAAGACATTCCAGCGTATCCTCAAGAAACAGGGGCTGAATTTCATCATGGGTGCGGCGGTGCAGAAAACCGAAGCAACCAAGACCAAGGCCAAGGTGACCTACAAGCTGCTCAAGGACGACAGCGAGCATGTGATCGACGCCGATACCGTGCTGGTGGCCACGGGCCGCAAACCGTTTTACGACGGGCTGGGGCTGGATGCGCTGGGAGTCGAGATGACCCCGCGCGGGCAGATCAAGGTGGGTGCGGATTGGCAAACCAACGTACCTGGCATTTATGCCATTGGCGACGTGATCGAAGGCCCGATGTTGGCCCACAAGGCCGAAGATGAAGGCATGGCCGCCGCCGAAGTGGTCGCCGGCAAGCATGGCCATGTGAATTATGGTGTCATTCCGGGCGTGATCTATACGTGGCCCGAAGTCGCCAATGTCGGTGAGACCGAGGCGACGCTCAAGGAACAGGGTCGTGCCTACAAGGTCGGCAAGTTCATGTTCATGGGCAATGGTCGCGCCAAAGCCAACTTTGCCTCTGACGGTTTCGTAAAGATTCTGGCAGACAAAGAGACTGACCGAATCCTTGGCGCCCATATCATCGGTCCGGCTGCGGGCGATCTGATCCACGAGGTCTGCGTCGCCATGGAATTCGGCGCATCCGCCGAGGATCTGGCCCTGACCTGCCACGCGCACCCGACCTATTCCGAAGCGGTGCGTGAAGCGGCACTGGCTTGCGGCGACGGCCCGATCCACAGCTGACAACCTTGACCCCGGCAGCGATCAGCCTGTCGGGGTCAACCAAGCATCCAGATAGGTCTCCAACCTGTCTGTAAATGTCGTCGCTGAATGCAACGCGCAAAACTTCAGTGACATGGCCTGAATGGCGAAAGCCTGCACACCTTCGGCCAATAACTCGCATGGCACGTCCTTTCGCACCTCTGCAGCTTCGAGCCACAGCATCACGACACGGAAATATCTCTCAAAGCAATAGGCGACCGGTCCTATCTCAGCGACAGCCGTTGCACCGGAATACCTGATCAACAGATCGAATACATACCGCTCGGACGTCATGAAACTGTTAACCGGCTCCAGCGCCATGATGATCTCTGCAACAGTTTTGGGTGAAGTTCCGGCCTCGGCCTGATCCAGACACGCATTCAGCTTGTCCGCGATCAGAATTTCCATAAGCGCATCCTTGTCGCGAAAATGCGCAAAGAAGGTGCCCTTCGCAACACCTGCAGCCTTCACAACGTCTTCCACCCGCAAAGCTTCATATCCGCCATTTAGGATAACCTCTTCGGCAGCCGAGAGAAGCTTGGCGCGGGTCTTGATCGTACGTTTCTGGATCGTCTTTTGCATACCGCTCAATTGCACATTTTTTGACCGTGGTCAAATTTATATTGACCGTGGTCATTTTTTTACCTACAAACTGACCACGGTCATTTTCAGGAGAATCACAATGCAATCGAAGAAAATCCTCATCCTTGACGGACACCCCGCAGAAAGCAGCCTGTCACGAATATTCGCCGAAACGTATGGAGACGCCGCCCGTAAAAAGGGCCATGACGTCCGGTTGGTCCATCTGAGCGACCTGCAGTTCGATTTTGATTTCGGTCAGGGCAATTACCACGATTTCAAACCGCTTGAGCCGGTTCTGGAACAAGTGCTGCAAGACTTTGAGTGGAGCGACCATCTGGTTCTGACCACACCGATGTGGTGGGGCGGCCTTCCCGCGAAACTCAAGGGACTGATCGACCGGACATTCATCCCCGGGCGGACTTTCGACACCCGGAATACGACAAAGATCGGGTTCCCGGCGCCCATGCTGACTGGGCGTACTGCACGCGTCATCCTGACCTCAGACACGCCGGGATGGTTCATGCGCCTGATATACCGGCAGGCGCTTATCCGTCAGGTACGGGACCAGATCCTTGGGTTCGTCGGCTTCAAACCAACGCGGTTCACCTATTTTGCTGGCGCAAGTTATCCCAAGCCCGGCAACGTTGATCGCTGGATTGAAAAAGTATCCAGGATCGGAGCCGCTGCGGTTTGAACCACTGCCGCCACCCAGATCTACCACATCGTTTTTGCGGCGCGTGCAGACCATTCCTCGTCATATTGCGCGCCGCCTTCCGCACCACCTGATGCCTCCGACAGAAGCTGACCTATCGTGGGAAGATTGCCGCTTTCATCACCGCTGGACCAGATACGCGCCCGGATCAGAGCACGGGCACATTGGCTGTAAATCTCGGCGATTTTAACGACGATAACAGTCGCCGGGCGTTTGCCGCCCTTTTCAAATTGATGTCGCAGCCCCTCATCTACCGTTACAAACGCCAACCCATTCACCCGAACGACGTTGTTGGACCCCGGAACAAAGAACATGAGCGAAACACGTGGGTCGCGTACGATATTGCGCAGACTGTCCAGACGGTTGTTGCCGCGCCAGTCCGGTAGCGCCAGCGTATTCTCATCCAACTCTTTCACCACCGGGCCATCATCACCCCGAGGGCTGCCATCCACACCTTCAGGACCAACGGTGCTGAGCACACAGAGGCGTGATGCGAGAATCCACTTGCGATAGAGAGGCGTCAGTTGACGAACGACCTTTCGCAAGGACGGCGCGCCGGGCCGACCATACAACGCTTCAAGCGTTTCAATGTCACTAATGTGCTCCATCCGGATCAAACCCCACTTCCCGCATCAACTCGTTAGAACGTGTTTCGATCACCTCTTCCAGCCGGGCAAGGAAGTCGTCCCGACCAACGCCCGGCTCGATCGGGTCCAGGAAATCCACGATCGCAAGGCCCGGTTTGCGCATGACACCTGTGCGGGGCCAGAAGACGCCGGCATTCGTTGCGACCGGAACGCAGGGAAAACCGAGCCCTTCGTAGAGAACTGCGGTTCCAACCTTGTAAGGCTTCTTTGCACCGGGCGCCACGCGTGTTCCTTGCGGGTAAATCACAAGCTGACCGGGTTCCGAGAACTCCTTCGATACATCCTTGACCATCTTGGCCACGGCGGCACCGCGCTTGCCACGATTGACCGGAATGCAGCCGAGACGTCGTGCATACATGCCAATGACGGGCGTAAACAAGAGCTCACGCTTCATAATGAACTTGCCGTGCGGAATGGCATCGAAAATCATGATGATATCAAGAAATGACTGGTGTTTTGCCGCTATGACCACCTCATTCGTTGGGGCTGTACCTCGCACTTCACACCGGATGCCAACCATCCAGCGGGCCAGCCACATCGTACTGCGCGCGTAGGTCTTGCACGCCTTCAGGGCGCCAGCCTTGGAAAACAGCGCGTAGGGCAGGAAAACAATGCCAAGGATCAGCATCCAGGCGTAGATCAAGATCATGAAGATCAACGACCGGACCCATTGAACAGCCATCAACATCAGGAAAGCTCCTTCAATTTGCGTCGGGCCGCAGCCCAGGTGGCAAAAAACGCGACCATGGCACCAAGGATCGGGATAAGTACCGGCAACACCCAGTCTTTGCCCTGAAAGCCCACGCCGGTCAGAAAACCGCCCGTGTCCGAGGCTTCGGGCAACAACAGAACACCTGTCATCCCCAGCAATGTACCGACCGAAGCCCCGAAAAACGCGCGGTATGTGAACCGCCTTACGAATGCCCCCGCTATGAACCCGTCGCGTGCGCCGACCAGACGCAGCACTTCGATGATCTGGGCATTGGCGGCAAGCGAGGCATTGGCGGCAAGGGTAATCATGGCCGCGGTCGCACCGCCGATCAGCAGGATCGAAATCCACCCCAGACGACGCAGGGACATCGCCGCATCAACCAGAGGTTCCCGCCATCGCGAATGATCATCCAGTACGGCGCCCGGCACCTCTGCCCCCAACCGCAAACGCAACCCGGCCACATCCATGCCCGGTTCGGTTTCAATGATCTCGATAAGTTGCGGCACGGGCAGCGTATCCAGCGGCAGATCCGGCCCGAACCACGGGGCAAGCAACGCCGCCTGCTCTTCCTGCGTCAAAGCACGGGCCGAGGCCACGCCGGGCGTTTGGCTAAGAACCGTCAACGCAGCCTCGGTCTGGGCTGCGCGCTGTTCCGCGGGCGCGTTGATGCGCAGGGTTGCGGCTCCGGCCAGCTCCGAAGCCCAACGATCTGCAATGCGCCCCGACGCCAGAGACAGTGCCAAAGCGAATACTGCAAGAAACGCCATCGCACCCGCGACAAACAGGGTCAGGTGCGCCGTGTATCCCGTTGGGGGAACAACCCGGTCTGCCCGCTTGTCGCCACGCAACAGATTTCGCAGGTCAGGGCTGATCATAAATCCGCCCCCGCCAGTTGCAGCTTGCGCTGCGAAATACGCAAGACACGCGCCTGCACCTGGCTTTTGGCCGCGCGGATCAGGCTCAGGTCATGGGTTGCGATCAGGACGGTTTTGCCCATCCGATTCAACTCAATCAGAAGACGCAGCAGCCGTTGCGACATCTCCCAGTCAACGTTGCCTGTCGGCTCATCCGCCAAAACCACATCAGGCGACAGGATAACGGCGCGCGCCAGAGCAGCCCTTTGGCGTTCGCCTCCGGACAGTTCGGGTGGACGGGCTTCAAGCCTGACTCCAAGACCCACCCAGCTGAGCAATTCGCTCAGGTTGTCCTGCTCGGATGATTCCGCGCGCCCGGACACCATCAGTGGCAACGCGACGTTTTCGGCGAGCGTCATGTGGTCAAGGAACTGACAATCCTGATGCACGACACCCACGCGGCGGCGCAGTACCGCCAGCTGGTCGCGATCAAGGGCTGAAATATCCTGATCAAACACGCTCAACCGCCCAGAAGTTGGTAGCAAGGCGCCATAACACAGCTTGAGCAGCGTGGTCTTACCCGTCCCGGAAGGCCCAGTCAGAAAGTGAAACGAACCCGGCTGCAATTGCACCGAGACATCGCTCAGCAACTCACCGCCACCGTAGGTGTAGCTGACATTTTCCAGCTCGATCACACGTGCCCCCATTATTTTGCCGCTCTTCTTGCCCGAGCATGGTCTTGGTTTCAATGGCTCTACCGAGTCCAATTGGTGACACTTGACCCGTGAAACCGAAAACGCTCTTTGCTGTTGGGTCTTAACGGAATATCATTCCTGAAAAAACTATTATCGGCCCTTCACCCGGCTGAGGAGGCAGCATGCGTCTTACATGTCCGAATTGCAGTGCGCAGTACGAGGTTCCTGACGAGGTCATCCCCGAGGAAGGCCGCGACGTGCAGTGTTCCAACTGCGATCAGACCTGGTTTCAAGCGAAGCACCCCACGGAGCCCGCAAGCACACCAGACGACAAAGCAGAAGCGCCTGAACCGGATGACGCATCGTCCGACGTAGTCGAAGCTCAGCAGGATGCAGAACCGGAACCCGTTGAAGAGGTGGTATCCGAAGATGAGCCCGAAGTTGACGAACCCGTTGCGTCCACCGGAAATGTCGATCCTTCCGTTGCCAGCATTCTGAAAGAAGAAGCTGCTCGCGAAGCGGAACTTCGGTCGCAGGAAGGCAGTAGCCTTGAGAGCCAGCCCGATCTGGGGCTGGATACGCCGTCAGAGCCCAAGGTGCGACCCAAACGGCCTTCGGCTTCGGAAACCGCAGTTGATGCCGGGCAGACAGACGCGTTACCGGATGTCGAGGCAATCAATTCCTCTATGCGATCAGATGAGCCGGAAGAGGCCGCGCAAACACCGCGCAAATCGGGAGGGTTCTTACGCGGTTTTGCGCTGATGCTGATCATCGGCGTGATTCTGTATCTGATCTATGGAAATGCCCAACAGATCAGCGAGGTGATCCCCCAGACCGAACCGTTGCTCAGTTCATATGTGTCACTTTTGGATCAGGCGCGAATCTGGCTTGAAGCACAGGTTGGGTCGGGCACCCAGAACTAAGGTCTAGAACCGCTCCAACAAACGTTTCAGGTATTCCAGTTCGATCTGGGGGCGGTCCGATTCCCCGGTTCTGCGTCGGATTTCATCCAGCAGTTCCCGCGCCCGGCGGTACACGTCTTCGCCTTGCAGCAGATTCTCATCCGTTGAAATCGAACCGGCGGCACCCGGGTTTCGGCCCAGTGGATCGCGGTTATTGGCTTGCATATCGCCATCCTGCGTTCCCTGACCCGGTTGGTTTTGCTGGTTCTGCGCCATCGCCTCGCCCAGCGACCGCATGCCTTCACGCAACGCTTCCATGGCTTCGGATTGCTGATCGATGGCTTCCGCCAGATCGTCACCGCGCAGGGCTTGTTCCGCCTCGTCCATCGCGCGCCCGGCCCGGTCCAGCGCCTCACGCGCGGCGTCGCCTTCGGGTGTGCCTGCGCCGGGCAGCCCCTGTTGCTGGCGGCCCAGCTCATCTCTCAGAGCCTGCTGACGATCCGCGAGTGAACCTTGACCCTGCTGGCCTTCGCCAGCCTGATCCGAGCCTTCCCCCTGACCGCCCTGACCTTCGTGGCTTTGCCCCCGGCCCTGCCCGCCGTTGCGCCCCTCATTGCCCTGGCTTTCACCGGATTGGGCGCCGGGGTTGAACTGTTCCTGCAAATCACGGAAGGCCTGATCGCTCAGACCTTGCTGTTCGCGCAGGGTTTCCGCCAATCCTTCCATGGCCTGCTGACCCTCGGACTGCTGGCCCTGACCCTGTCCCTGGGTCACACGCATGTTTTCCATCATCTGCTGGAACTCTTCCAATGCCTGCTGGGCCTCGGCCATCCGGCCCTGTTCCATAAGTTCCTGAATGCGGTCCATCATTCGTTGCAGGTCATCCTGCGTCATTTGCAGGGATTCGCCGTTCTGGCCGGGCTGACGCTCGCCATCTTCACCATTGGGCTGAGCCAGCCGCTGCAACTGCTGGAGGTAATCCTGCGTCGCTTCGCGCAATTCCTGCATCAGTTCCGCGATTTCTTCGTCGCTGGCCCCGTTCTGCATCGCTTCGGTCAGACGTTCCTGCGCGCGGCGCATTCGTTCCAGCGCATCCGCCAGCGTGCCATCCTCGATCAACACGGCAAGATCCCAGAGGGCCTGAGCGATCTCTGCCTGCTGTTCAGGTTTCAACCCGTATTGATCAAAGGTCTCAAGCCGCCGCAGTACGACCCTCAAGCGCAAATAGGCAGTGTCCGAACGAAACAGGTCCTCTGGCAGATGAGATACAGCCCGCAGTAGTTGCGCGATGCGAGGCGCGTTGGAGCGCGACCAGAGCAGATCACGCCGTTGTTCGACCACCGCAGCAGCCAACGGATCAAAAAACCGTCGGGCCGGCAGGTCGGTCACATATGGTTCGGAGGAAGATTGCTGATCCGCCGCGTCCGTAGCCATCAAAGTAATCCGGACCGGCAAATGCGCCCAGGGGTGTTGCGAGAAGTCCTCGATCAGATCTTCGGCAAAGTCCGCCCGGTCGCCCGTGATCGGCATCGGCAGTTCAATCTCGATCGCTTCCCGTGGTTCGGGCTCTGCTGCCAGACCATAACGGCGATCAACGGCAGCCAGATCCAGTTCAATCCGGGCTGAACCTGAAACCACACCATAGTCATCTCCTGCGACGAATGGCAGCTTCATCTGCCCGCCCGCCTCGGCCTCAGCCGATCCGGCCACGGCTATCTGTGGTGCCGTGTCGTCAATGATATCAACGGCCCATTCCCGCCCCGAAGGCCCGTCGATGCGCAATTGACCAGAGCGTTCGGCCACGAATTCCTGCTCTGGGTCGGTCGCAGCTTCGACGCCCAGGGCCGAGCTGTTTTCGGTCAGGCTATGTGCGCCAACCTCACCGTAAAGCCGTAAGGTAATGCGGCTGCCTTTGGGCACGGAAAGCTCCGCGTCCGTTTGATCCGCGAGGTACAGCGTCGGAAGGCCCGTGTAACGGGGTGGTTCAACCCATCCTTCCCAAGTCGGTCCTTGCCCGGCGGCTGCAGTACCCGGTGCCATATCCACCACCGACCCCACGCGCCACAAAGAGCCGAAAACCAGCGCTACGACAAAAGCCAGCAATGCCGCGTAGCGCAGCGCATACGGATCTCGCGATGCCAACCGAAGGTCTGGTTTGACAGGCTCGGCCGTCGCGACCCGTTGCGCCATCCGGGCTTTATGCGCTTGCCATAGCACCACGGAATCCCGATCGGCCGCACCGATGGCCTGATCATCCATCAAGGCCTGAATCGGCCGGCCTGGAAGGGTCTCATCCAGACGTGTCAGAGCGTCCGCACGCGAGGGTAGATTGAACTTTCGCAGGCCAAGAGCAACCGCCACCACAAGCGACACCAAAGCCAGCGCACCGGCACCCCAGACGATTTCCACCGAAACGTGATCTTGCAGCCCCAGCATCAATGCCGCAAGCAGAACCAGTACAATCGAGAACACCGGCCAGAATGCGCTCAGCACCTGTTCGGCCACCATGCCGACATGGGTCAGCCACAGGGACAGGCGCGGAATGGGCAGGTTGGAACGGTCGGACAAGACGGGCCTCCGGGGTTTGGCCCGCGCGGTTATCGCGTCAAAGCCACGTAGGTATGGTATCGCGGTTTATGATTTCGTCAAAGCTTGGGCGTTCACGAATGACTGCAAATTGATCGCCATTGACCAGAACCTCGGGGATCAGCGGGCGGGTATTGTACTCGCTGGCCATCACCGCGCCATAGGCACCCGCGCTGCGGAAGGCGATCAGGTCTCTCGATTTCAGCGGCGGCATGTTGCGCTGCTTGGCAAAAGTGTCACCGGATTCGCAAACCGGGCCGACGATGTCATAGGCTTGCTGTTCCACGCCTGCCGCCGGCTCCTGTACCGCGACAATATCGTGATGCGCTTCGTACATTGCCGGACGGATCAGGTCATTCATGGCGGCGTCGACAATCAGGAAGTCACGGCCTTCGCCCGACTTCACATAGATCACCTTGCTGACCATCAGCCCTGCATTGCCTGCGATCAGGCGACCCGGCTCTATCTCGATCTCACAGCCCAGATGGCCCAGTGTCTTCTTGATCAAAGCGCCATATTCCACCGGCAGCGGCGGCGCGTCATTCGAGCGGGTATAAGGAATCCCCAATCCACCGCCCAGATCAAGACGGCGGATGTTGTGGCCTTCAGCCCGCAACTGCTCGGTCAGTTCGGCCACTTTCGTGTAGGCCAGCTCGAACGGCTCCAGTTCGGTCAGTTGCGAGCCTATGTGGACGTCGATGCCGATCACCTCCAGCCCGGGCAGGCTGGCCGCATGCGCATAGACTTCCGAGGCGCGGGAAATCGGTATTCCAAACTTGTTCTCGGACTTGCCGGTCGCAATCTTGGCATGGGTCTTGGCATCCACATCAGGATTCACCCGGACAGTGATCGGAGCAACCACACCCAATTCCAGTGCAATGGCGTTGATCACTTCCATCTCGGGCTCGGATTCGACGTTGAACTGACGAATGCCGCCGGTCAGCGCCGTACGTATCTCTTCCGCCGTTTTACCTACACCCGAAAACACGATTTTTTCTCCCGGAACTCCCGCCGCCTTGGCCCGCAGGTACTCACCGCCCGAGACCACGTCCATCCCCGCGCCTGCCTGCGCCAGGGTCTTCAGGATCGCCTGATTGCTGGCCGCTTTCATCGCGTAGCAGACAAGGTGGTCCGTGCCGTCAAGCGCATCGTCAAACAGCTGGAAATGCCGCAGCAAGGTTGCGGTGGAATAGACATAGAACGGCGTTCCGACCGCAGCAGCGATTTCGGAGACAGGGACATCCTCGGCGAAAAGCGCGCCGTCGCGGTAGAGAAAATGATCCATACCTGCGCGCTTAGACCAGAAGATGGCTTCGAATCAATGGATTCCGAACCCATCCACCAGGTTTAATTTCGGGTTGAAACTCCAACCCGGCCATAGCCCGAGATCGAAACTCCGGTGCCCGATTGCTTGGGTTCGGCCGCAGGTTCCGGGCGTCTTGCCGATGTAGGTTCGCAAGCCGTCAAAACCGCAAATACCAGAAACAGTCCTAGTGTTCTCATTTCAGTATCTTTTCTTTGGATGACACGCGCATCGACATGCCACCTCGCGTTGGTAGATCAAAAACCGATGCGCAACATGAAAATGGCTCAGAATCCCAGGTAAATACCCAGCGGTCCACGGCTCAGACCCACACCGCCGCCAACATACGCTCCGCTTGAGCCAACCCCAACTGTCGCACTGACAGTTGGCTGTGCGGGCGCGGGCTGAACGGGCTCGCCATCGGCTCCGCATCCGGCCAGTATTAGGCCGAAAACTATAAACAAGCTCGCACGCAGCGCGATCATCACACGATTGCCTTCCATCGTTCAACCTGAGCACGGACCTGATCCGGGGCCGTGCCACCATAGGACTGGCGTGAGTTTACAGAATTATCGACACCAAGGACAGAGTAGACGTCCTTTGTGATCTCGGTATGGACCGACTGCATGTCATCCAGCGTCAGATCCGGCAGGTCACAGCCCTTGTTCTCGGCCATTGCCACCAGAGATCCAGTCACATGATGCGCATCACGGAACGGCAGGCCCAGTACGCGCACCAACCAGTCGGCCAGATCGGTCGCCGTCGAGAAACCCGAACCCGCCGCAGCGGCTAGGCTGTCGCGGTTGGCGGTCATGTCCCTGATCATGCCTTCCATCGCCGCCAGCGCCAGCATCCAGTTGTCGGCGGCGTCAAAGACCTGTTCCTTGTCTTCCTGCATGTCCTTGGAATAGGCCAGTGGCAGGCCTTTCATCACCATCATCAGCGCCGTGTTGGCCCCAAAAATCCGTCCCACCTTGGCGCGAATCAGTTCGGCCGCGTCGGGGTTCTTTTTCTGCGGCATGATCGATGATCCGGTCGAGAAGCGATCTGACAACGTGACAAAGCGGAATTGCGCCGAGGACCAGATCACCAGCTCTTCGGCAAAGCGCGACAGGTGAATGGCGCAGATCGAGGCCACCGACAGGAACTCCAGCGCGAAATCCCGGTCACTAACGGCGTCCAGCGAGTTGGCAGCGGGGCGGTCAAAGCCCAGCGCCTCAGCCGTCATATGACGGTCGATCGGAAACGACGTGCCAGCCAGCGCAGCTGCGCCCAGCGGGGATTCGTTCATCCGGGCGCGGGCGTCACGAACGCGGGACAAATCACGGCCAAACATCTCGACATAGGCCATCATGTGATGGCCCCATGTCACAGGCTGCGCCGTTTGCAGGTGGGTAAAACCCGGCATGACCCAATCGGCCCCGGCCTCGGCCTGCGCCAAAAGCGCGCGGATCAGGGCCAACAGGCCGGATTCAGCCGCGTCCAGCTGATCGCGGACCCACAGCTTGAAATCGGTTGCGACCTGATCGTTGCGCGACCGGCCTGTGTGCAAACGGCCTGCGGGCTCGCCAATGATCTCTTTCAGGCGCGCCTCGACATTCATGTGGATGTCTTCCAGCGCAGTCGAAAACTGAAACTCTCCGTTCTGGATTTCTGACAAAACGGTGAGCAGCCCTTCCCGAATGGCTTCAGCGTCACTATCACTTATGACGCCTGTGGCAGCCAACATGGCCGCATGGGCGCGCGAGCCTGCGATGTCCTGGGCTGCCATCCGCTGATCGAACCCGATCGAGGCGTTGATCGCCTCCATGATCGCGTCTGGACCGGCGGCAAAGCGGCCGCCCCACATCTGGTTCGAGGATTGATCGGTCATGTAAGAAAACCCGGAGTTGATATGCGCCTATTTCGTCTGATCCCCCTTTATATGGCCCTTGCGCTGGGTGCAAACGCCGCTTTGGCGACCGATGCCGAGACGCTCGCCCCTCTGCGGGAAGACAGCCTGAAACGCCTGATCCTGCATAAAGAGCCCAAACCGGCCAAACTGATTGAGTTTCAGCTGGAAGATGACAGCGGTGTCGGAACACTTGCTGATTACGAGGGCAAGTATGTGTTGCTGAATTTCTGGGCCACCTGGTGTGCGCCCTGCCGCAAGGAAATGCCTCAGATTGCCGAGCTTCAGGAAGAATTCGGCGGCGACAAGTTTCAGGTTCTGACGTTGGCCACGGGTCGCAATTCACCTGCCGGTATCAAAAAGTTCTTTGAAGAAAACGGCATCGCCAACCTGCCCCGTCATCAAGACCCCAGTTCGGCAGCTGCGCGTGAGTTTGGCGTGATCGCGTTGCCGATCACAGTCATCCTGAACCCCGAAGGGCAGGAAATCGCCCGGCTGATCGGCGACGCGGAATGGAACTCGGACAGTGCGAAGGCGATTATCTCGACGCTCGTTGGCGCTGAAAGTTAACGCATTTAGAAAAATTCGCGGAGTTGTGGTATCCTCCCACGTATTAAGAGTGGGAGGTTTTTTTATGAAACAAACGATTCTATTCCTTGCTGTTGCAGGCACATTGGCAATCGCTGGCGCCGCACATGCCGACTACAAACGGGTCAAGACCGCAAAGCAGTTCAATTCAGATATTGTTGGAAAAAAGCTGACCGACGAACAAGGCAATGTTTTTGTCGCGAATGCCGATGGCACGATTTCAGCCAAACTCAAAAGCGGGAAAAAGTTCAGTGGAACCTGGGTCTGGAACAAAAAATTCTGGTGCCGAAACGGGGTATTGGACGGCAAGGCACTGGGCACGGATTGTCAGCTTTGGGAAACTGACGGGGACACTGCCCGAATGACCCGTGAAAAAGGCAAGGGCAAAACAACCATTTATTCGATCAACAACTAAAGGCATCACCCCCAATCAATCTCATGGTATACTGTTCCTGCCCTGCCGGGCAGGGCAGGCATATTGTTTGGAATGGAGGCAATGATGAAACCCGTCGTACTGCTGATCGGACGGTTGCCAAATGTGATCGGAGATGTGGCGCGGCAACTGGATCACCTGCCGATAGAGTGGCTGGGTGCACATGACACCGACGAGGTTCGAAAACAGCTGGATGCCGAGCCCCGGATTGCCTGCGCCATGTTGGGCGCGGGACTTGACGACACGATCCGCGGTGAAATGGTGGGCATAATTGCCGCCCGCCGCCCGGATATCTGCATCCACCTGAAGGACCGGGCATCCGGCCCCGAGGGGCTGGTACCTTTCGTCGAACGTGTGGTGCAACACGAGATACTGGAACGGCTGGAAAACAGCTGACGTCACGCCACCTTTGACAGAGTTTCAGCTCCTTTGCACTCTACGCTCAGGAGGATGGAATGCCACTTGAAATTCTATTGGCGCTGGTCGTCGGCGGCATAGCTGGCGTCAGCCTGTTATTGCATCTCACCGGCAGGTCGCAGCAGGTGATGCTGACGCCCGACACGGCACGCTCACAATGGGCACGTCACTTTCCGGACGATGATGTGGTCGACGTCACGGTTTCCCATGATGGCCACGCCGCGGTGGTGCGCACCAGTACGGGCAATGGGTTGCTTTGGTCCTTCGGGGTCGACACCGTTGCCCGGCATCTGCTGGACTATGACCTTCTGGATCATCCGGAAGGTTATGAGATTCTGTTTCACGAATTCTCGGCACCCAAAACACTCATTCGACTGGACGAATTCGAACGCCATCACTGGCGTTACCTGATGGAGCCCGCATGACAAACCAGATTAGTTTTCCCGATGCGGTACAATGGGCCGTTCCTTTTTTCATCGCAGCGATTCTGGCTGAGTTTCTGTGGATCGCAGTCAAAGGCAAAGGCGGGCGTTATGAAACACGCGATGCGGTGACCTCATTGATAATGGGCGCTGGAAACATCGCGTCGGGCTTTTTGCTGGGCTTTATCGCCTATGCGTTTTTCATGTGGCTGTGGCAGATCACTCCGATGAACCTGGGTACATCAATTCCCGTTATCATCCTGTGCTTTGTCCTGGATGATCTGCGTTATTACTGGGTCCACCGCTTTGGCCATCGCATCCGCTGGGTCTGGGCCAGCCACGTAAACCATCACAGCTCACAGCACTATAACCTAACGACCGCACTGCGGCAGACATGGACCTATACATTCACCTTCATGATGGTCGTACGCGCTCCACTGATCCTGCTTGGGTTCCATCCGGCGATGGTTTTGTTCGTCGGTGGCCTCAATCTGATCTATCAGTTCTGGATTCACACAGAAGCCATCGGCAAGATGCCCCGCTGGTTCGAGGCAGTAATGAACACGCCCAGCCATCACCGCGCCCATCATGGCCGCAACGCGCGCTATCTGGATTGCAACTATGCCGGGGTGTTCATCATCTGGGACAAGATGTTTGGCACTTTTGTGCCAGAACAGGAAAACGACCGGGTAGATTACGGGTTGGTTCACAATATCGGCACCTTCAACCCGCTGCGCGTTGCGTTTCACGAATGGGTCGGCATCTGGAACGATGCCACGCAGCCCGGGCTGACCCTGCGCCAGCGGTTGGCCTATTGCTTCGCGCCACCGGGGTACAGCCACGATGGCAGCCGGGACAATTCGGAACAGATCAAGGCCAAGCATCTGACGCGCCATCCAGAAGATCGCGGAACGCCCGGTTTTGAGAATCTGGACCGAAAGTTGCCCAGCGGACAAGCAGAAAAGGCCTGAACCTGCTGACTAAAGCCTGCTTGTACCTTGAAATCTGGTCTTTGTGCGCCATATCGGTCGATAGGCGTAGTGTAAGAGTGAGCGAGGGTCGGCATGAACCGTTTGGCAACCATTTCAACCTTTGTTGGGTTGTTCGGCTTGATGATTGCCATGCTCGCAGCCCTTGGCGGCGCTGTTGCAACCCTGATTGCGCTTGGTTTTGCAATGATGGCCCTTGGCGCAATGGGCGCGATACTTGGTGCAGCAGCCTCACTGGCGCGCGCGTGGCAATCCGCCCGCTGAGACCGCGCCGCAGATTTTTTTCTGAACCTTTAACCCCAGATTCATCTCTTTGCCCCGAGATTGTGACCGGACACCTGTCCCGGTCACATGGGAATCCGCGCTTATGGGAAACAAAAAACTGGCACATCTGCCTGAGGGGTCGGACAGCCCGTTGAACGCGGCAGTATCGACACGGGATCGTTCGGTCGTGCAGATGGCAACCGATGCAGTGAAGCATAAGCAGTGCAAGCTGGCCTTTCAGCCCGTGATCCAAGCGCACGCCCCACGTGGCGTCGCGTTTTACGAAGGATTCATTCGGGTTCTGGACGAAACCGGTCGCGTCATCCCGGCGCGCGAGTTCATGCCTCAGGTTGAAAACACACCTATCGGCCGCGAACTCGACTGCGTGGCGCTGGAACTCGGGCTGCGTACCTTGGCAAAGAACCCGGATATTCGTCTGTCGATCAACATGTCTGCTCGCTCAATCGGTTATTCCAACTGGTCCAGAATACTGGACAGGTTTCTGAAACGAGATGCCGGCTTGGGCGAACGGTTGATTCTCGAGATTTCCGAAAGCTCGGCCATGCAGGTACCTGAGCTGGTTGTCGATTTCATGGACCGATTGCAGGATCGCGGCATCGCTTTTGCGCTGGATGACTTTGGTGCCAGCAACTTCAGCTTCCGCCATCTTCGCGAATTTCTGTTCGACGCGGCGAAAATCGATGGCCAGTTTGTGCGGGGTATCAGCAACAATCCTGACAACCAGACATTGGTGCGGGCCCTGATCGCGGTGGCCCGTGAATTTGAAATTCTGGTCACAGCCGAATCGGTTGAAACGCAGGAGGATGCCGCGTTTTTGGTCGCAAGTGGTGTGGATTGCCTGCAAGGGTTCTTGTTTGGCGCACCCAGTGTCGCGGAACCCTGGAAGCAGGAAAACAAATCAAAAACAGGCAGTTGAACGCCTTTTGACCGACATTTTAATGTCTTTTCAGACACTGAGACAAGCTGCCCGTTGCTGCATGTGCAGCATTACGCTATTGCAAGAGTACTTGAGCGGGGGATCACGGGGCGCTCTTGTTTCGAGAGGACACCTCTTGACCTGCGCCGTCAGAAATTCCGCTGGCCCATGACGGTAAAGGACTGATCATATGACCAACGTAGTAATCGCATCCGCCGCACGAACAGGTGTCGGCAGCTTCAGTGGTTCGTTTGCGAACACCCCTGCCCATGATCTGGGCGCTGCCGTCCTGGAAGCAGTTGTCGAGCGCGCCGGAGTAGAAAAAGGCGAAGTCAGCGAAACCATTATGGGTCAGGTTCTGACTGCCGCCCAAGGCCAGAACCCCGCGCGTCAGGCGCATATCAATGCCGGCCTGCCACAGGAAAGCGCCGCATGGGGTATCAATCAGGTTTGCGGCTCGGGCCTGCGCGCCGTTGCATTGGGCGCTCAACATATCCAGTTGGGCGACGCGGAAATCGTCGCTGCAGGTGGCCAGGAAAACATGTCTCTGTCACCCCACGCTGCCGCCCTGCGCGCCGGTCACAAGATGGGCGACATGAAGTACATCGACACGATGATCCGCGATGGTCTGTGGGATGCTTTCAACGGCTATCACATGGGTCAGACTGCCGAGAACGTTGCTGAAAAATGGCAGATCAGCCGCGAGATGCAGGATGAATTCGCCGTCGCCTCGCAGAACAAGGCAGAAGCTGCTCAGAAAGCCGGAAAATTCGCAGACGAAATCGTGCCCTTCACCATCAAGACCCGTAAAGGCGACATCGTGATGGACAAGGACGAATACATTCGCCACGGCGCAACAATGGAGGCCATGACTAAGCTTCGCCCGGCCTTTACCAAGGACGGCTCTGTCACCGCGGCCAACGCATCCGGCCTGAATGACGGCGCTGCGGCCACGTTGCTGATGTCAGCCGAAAACGCCGGAAAGCGTGGAATCGAACCTCTGGGACGCATCGCATCCTACGCGACCGCCGGTCTGGACCCATCGATCATGGGCGTCGGCCCGATCTACGCGTCGCGCAAAGCGCTGGAAAAAGCAGGCTGGTCGGTTGACGATCTGGATCTGGTAGAAGCCAACGAAGCCTTTGCCGCACAGGCTTGCGCCGTGAACAAGGATATGGGCTGGGATCCGTCGATCGTGAACGTAAACGGTGGCGCGATTGCCATCGGTCACCCGATCGGCGCTTCGGGCTGCCGTGTTTTGAACACTTTGCTGTTCGAAATGAAGCGTCGCGATGCAAAAAAGGGTCTGGCGACCTTGTGCATCGGCGGCGGCATGGGCGTTGCCCTGTGTGTGGAGCGCGACTAAGCGCTTTGACAATCAAATAGAAATAGGCGCCCAGTTGGGCGCCTTTTTTGTTACATTGAGGTTCTACCTCTTGGATGCGACGATATTGCCGCCCGGAATCCGAAATTCATGACGAAACAATATTGCGCACGATCATATCTCAGAGTAACAGCATTACCAAGACGACTAAAATTGAAGGAGTCATAAATGGCACGAACAGCACTCGTAACCGGCGGTTCCCGCGGCATTGGCGCAGCAATTTCCAAGGCGCTCAAAGCCGAAGGGTATAGCGTTGCGGCCACCTATGCAGGGAATGACGAAGCCGCCGCAAAATTCACCGAAGAAACCGGTATAAAGACCTACAAGTGGAATGTCGCCGATTACGACGAATCCAAAGCAGGCATCGAACAGGTCGAAGCCGAGGTTGGCCCCATCGATATCGTTGTCGCCAACGCAGGCATCACCCGCGATGCTCCGTTCCACAAAATGACCCCCGACCAGTGGAAGGACGTGATCGACACCAACCTGACCGGTGTGTTCAACACCGTACACCCCGTCTGGCCCGGCATGCGCGAGCGCAAGTTCGGTCGTGTCATCGTCATCAGCTCGATCAACGGTCAGAAAGGCCAATTCGCTCAGGTGAACTATGCTGCGACCAAGGCGGGCGATCTGGGCATCGTGAAGTCTCTGGCGCAGGAAGGCGCGCGAGCGGGCATCACTGCCAACGCAATCTGCCCCGGCTATATCGCAACTGAAATGGTCATGGCTGTGCCTGAGAAAGTGCGCGAGTCCATCATCGGCCAGATCCCGGCCGGACGTCTGGGTGAGCCAGAGGAAATTGCGCGTTGTGTGGCTTTCCTGGCCTCGGATGATTCGCAGTTCATCAACGGCTCGACGATTTCGGCCAACGGTGCGCAATTCTTCGTCTGATCCAGACTTGGAAAGAAAAAGCGGGCCGGTCCCTTTGGGCCGGCCCTTTGTAATCCCGTAAGATCGCGCGCGCTGCGATCAGCGGGAACCGAATACCCATCCCCAAAACTGCCAGACCACCCGGCTGCGCTCTTGATGGGCGCGCAGGATCGCCATTTGGGCGGCGGGATTTGTCGTCATCTCGATCATGGCAGTCTCCTTTTTAAATCAGTTTTATTTGACCTGATGTGAATATGAAGGTTACGAAAGAAAGAGACAAACGAGCTTTCTTGGATATTCCGTTAAGATTTACTTCACTATGAGCGACTATCTTCCACCGCTGACCGCGCTGCGCGCTTTTGACGCCGCAGCCCGGCACATGTCTTTCGCGAGGGCGGCGGAAGAGCTGCATGTGACGCCAGCCGCCCTGTCCTTTCAGATCAAATCGCTAGAAGAACACCTTGGACGGCCGCTGTTTCGCCGCCTGAACCGCGCCGTAGAACTGACCGAGGCGGGCCGTGCCCTCGCGCCCGGTGCGGCAGAAGGGTTTGCCACATTGCAATCCGCGTGGCGCGCAGTGCGCAGACAGGAAGATGGCACAAGCCTGACCGTCACTGCAGGTCCAGCTTTGACCGCCAAGTGGCTGGCGCCACGGCTCTACGAATTTGCTCGGGCGCATCCCGAGATCGATCTGAAATTCTCGGCCACGCTGCGCAACATGGATCTGGAGCGAGACGACGTGGACGTCGCCATCCGGTTCGGGAATTCGGCGGATGACGGGCTGTATTCCGTTCCCGTCAGAAAGGAATGGCTGACCCCTGTCATGACCCCGGAACTTGCGGAACAATTCACCACGCCGGAAAGCCTTCAAGAGGCGCCGTTGATCCATGACGATTCGATCAGTTTTCTGACTCCGCCCTGCGATTGGCCCGCCTGGTTCCGTGCCGTGGGAATGGACTTTACTCCGACCCATGGCGCACATTTTTCTAATGCTGATCACGCGATTGACGCGGCTGTTGCCGGGGTTGGCGTCGCACTGGGGCGGCGCGCCATGATTCTCAAGGACTTGACCGAAGGCCGCTTGGTTGCGCCTTTCAAAGTGGCCCTGGAAACCCTAGGCCGGTTCCGGTTTCTTTGCCTGCCGGGGGCTGAAAACAAACCTCAGATCGCAGCGTTTCGCGATTGGTTCCTGGCCGAGATTGAAAAAACCGCGCATATATCGGATGAGTTCAAAATCGTTCCGATTGAAGAGGTTTCCTCCCCATGACCAAAATGCGTGCAACGGCCATAGGTTTCGTGGCCGTCTTGCTGTGGGCCTTACTGGCGTTGTTCACTGTTGGGTCGGCACCCACGCCGCCGCTGCTGCTGAACACGATCTGTTTTTCGATCGGCGGGGCGCTTGGACTGATCTGGGCGGCGGCAACAGGTGGTCTGAGCGGTTTGAAGCAGGTCCCCTGGACAACTTACCTTTTTGGCGCAATGGGCTTATTTGGCTATCACGCGCTGTATTTTTCAGCTCTGCGCATGGCACCGGCTGCCGAGGCTGGGCTGATCGCTTATCTCTGGCCTCTGCTCATTGTGCTTTTGTCGGGACTTTTGCCAGGTGAACACCTGCGTATCGGTCACCTGATCGGCGCCTGTCTTGGGTTTTCCGGGGCCGCTGTGATCATCGCCGGAGGCGGCGGTGCAGGCTTTCAGGCCCAATACCTGCCGGGGTATGCGTTGGCCTTGCTCTGCGCACTGACATGGTCGGGCTACTCGGTTCGATCGCGCAAATTGGAGGGCACGCCGACAAGTTCCGTGGCGGTATTCTGCCTTGCGGCTGCGCTCGCCTCGGGGCTGCTGCATCTGGCGGTGGAAGACACTGTATTGCCCGATACGGCACTGGGCTGGGCGTCGGTGCTGGCACTCGGCCTTGGACCAGTCGGGTTGGCGTTTTACGTCTGGGATATTGGTGTAAAGCAAGGCGACATACAAATCCTCGGAACCTCATCATATGCGGCCCCGTTATTGTCGACCCTAGCTTTGGTGGCGGCCGGGATCGCCGCCCCATCTTGGGGGCTTGCGATCGCGGCTTTCCTGATTACCGGCGGGGCCTTGATAGCGGCCCGCGCAAGCCTGAAAACTTAAGCAGACAGGCGCTCGATCTCTTCTTTCAGCTTGAGCTTCTGTTTTTTCAACTGAGCTATGTGGAGATCATCGATGCCTGGCGAGCGTTGGGCTTGTTCCACTTCTAGACCGAGAGATTCGTGCTTTTTCTTCAGTTCCGTCAGATGTGCGCTCACGCTCATTGCGATCCTCCTTGTTTACGTGTCTGTATGTCACGTAAGAATTTGACCACATCGTTTCCACACTGTCACGCTGCAGACGCACAGAATCTGTAATAAATCCGACAAATTCGGCTGGTCATTGCCGATGGCATCAGATCCGAGGCAAAGGGGCGGCCTGCCGAAGCACGGCAGAGACCGCCTCGGTATAGCTTTCACCGTCTTTTTCGTGGCGCTCACCTGCGTGCAGAATCAAAGGCGCATGGAGGCTAAATGCCGCGCGTCCCCCTTTGCGGGCGCTCAGGATGACCAACTCGGCCTGGCGGCCCGCCCGCGCGCTGAGCGGTAGCACCTCGATTGAACCCAGCTTCCCCTGACAGGCCGTCAGCATATCGGGAAGACGATCAGCTTTTTGGATCATGTGCAGAAACCCCCGAGGGGCAAGGCGTTTGGCCGCCACGGCGATCCAGTCGATCAGCGGAGTCTCTTCGCCCAGGGCAATGCTCCGCCCCGTGTCACAGGCGGGGCTATGCGCCCCTGCACGGTAATAGGGCGGGTTCGCAATAACGTGATCAAAGTGGCGCTGTCGAACATCATCAGGCAAAGCGTTCAGGTCTGCCTCAATCACGTCCATATCAAAGCCGTTGATTTCCGAATTTCGGCGCGCCAGATCTGCATAGGCAGGCTGCAATTCGACCCCAACCATTTGCAGCCCCGGTACCCGCGCGGACAGGCACAGAATGGCAGCCCCCGCGCCGCATCCCAGCTCCAGCACGGACTGTCCGGCCTTGGCAGGGACGGATGCAGCCAGCAAAACAGGGTCTACCCCGGCGCGGTAACCTGACGCAGGTTGCAGCAATCGCACCCGACCACCCAGGAAATCGTTGCACGTCAGTTCACTGTCTTTGAAGCGCGTCATCGGCCCAGCGGGATCTCGTTATCGCGCATCACGCGCTCGGCTCGGGTAAGGTCTTCGGTCCGAACCATCAGACGTCGGGGAAAGATTCCGATACCGCCTTCGAGGATGCTCATATTTACGTCCATCTGAAAGCAGTCTATATCCTCGCCCTCAAGGAGAGCGGATGCAAAGGCTAGGATCGTCGGATCGGTACTGCGCAATAGTTCTTTCATGGGGATGGATGTAAGGGCAAGGCGAGGCGGAAGTCGAGCCTTGTATCAGGAGTGTGATGATCGTCGACATGATCTCAAAACCGCATGAGCGCCTGGCCGAAATTCTGGCGGGCGAGATGGAGGCCGTGAACGGGCTGATCCGTACGCGGATGGCGTCGGACCATGCGCCACGTATCCCGGAAGTGACGCAGCACCTGGTCGAAGCCGGTGGAAAACGCCTGCGCCCAATGCTGACATTGGCCGCAGCACGCCTGTTTGGCTATTCCGGCGACCACCACCTGCGCCTTGCGGCGACGGTCGAGTTCATCCACACCGCCACCCTGCTGCATGACGACGTAGTGGATGAGAGCGCGCAGCGACGCGGCCGCCCGACCGCCAATCTGCTGTGGGACAACAAGTCCAGTGTTCTGGTTGGCGATTACCTGTTTTCACGCAGTTTCCAGCTTATGGTCGAAACGGGTTCGCTTCGGGTTCTGGACATCCTTGCCAATGCCTCTGCAACAATTGCCGAAGGCGAAGTGCTGCAAATGACAGCCGCAACCGATCTGCGTACAGATGAAAACGTTTATCTACAGGTTGTGCGTGGTAAGACGGCGGCATTGTTCTCGGCCGCAACCGAGGTGGGCGGTGTGATCGCAGGCGCCTCGGAAGAGCAGATCCAAGCGCTTTTCGACTATGGCGATTCATTGGGCATCGCGTTCCAGATTGCCGATGATCTGCTGGATTATCAGGGCGACAGCAAAACGACCGGAAAAAACGTTGGCGATGACTTCCGTGAACGGAAACTGACCCTGCCTGTCATCAAGGCCCTGGCGCAAGCCACGCCGGAAGAACGCGCCTTTTGGGAGCGTACGATTGAAAAAGGCCGGCAGCAGGACGGTGATCTGGATCACGCGCTGGGTCTGATGAACAAATACGCCACGCTCGAAGAAACCCGGCAAGACGCTTTAGGTTGGGCAAATAAAGCCAAAACCGCTTTGGCTGTATTGCCTGACCACGAAGTTCGCAGTCTGCTGCGCCAACTGGCCGACTACGTGGTTTCGCGCCTCAGTTAAGCTGCGCGGCACGGCACCACCAATCGGGATGGGCTGCGCCGATATCATAAGCCGCGAAATGCGCATCTTTCATCGTCGGATAAAGCGCAAAGCAAGTTGATCCTGACCCTGACATGCGCGCCACCAGAGCGCGATTGGTCATGTTCAGCTCGTCCAGCACCTGTTCAATCTCACGCGCAACACCCATGGCAGGCACTTGCAGATCATTGCGCTGTTCGCCCAGCCACTGGGCGCAATCGTCAGCGCTTGCAAAATCCGGGATAACCTCAGGCATCGGCGGATTGTCTCTGGACGATAGCGCGTCGAAAACGGCACCTGTCGGCACCTGTACATTCGGGTTGACCAAAAGGGCGGGCAGGTGCGGAAGGTTCACCGCCGCCAACCGATCGCCAATGCCCTGCATTCTTATCGCCCGGCCCTTCAGGCAGACGGGTACATCTGCCCCCAGTGTCAACGGCAGCTCCGGCGGGATGTCGCAACCCTGCCCTGCCAAAGCCCCAAGTGTTGCGGCAGCATCCGAAGAGCCACCCCCGATGCCCGCCCCATGCGGCAGAGATTTGCTCAGGTCGATATGCCCGGTCCAACCAACGCCCTCAGCTGCTTTCCAGACCAGATTTCGGCGGTCTGCGGGTACTCCATCGGCAAACTCGCCACGCACGTCCAAAGACAGCTCTGGACCGGGTCTGAATGTCAGCTGATCACCCAGATCAGCGAAAACCACCAGCGAATCCAACAGGTGATAACCGTCCTCACGATGGCCTGTGACATGTAGGGTCAGGTTGATCTTGGCGGGCGCAAACGCCTTAATTTCCATTGGCGACTTTCAATGGCTCCGAACCTTCTTCGGCCAAGACGGCATCCAGCCCGACTTCGATCTTGCGCCGGATGCGATCGGGATCAGCTTCGCCATCAGCATCTTCCGGGTCGATAAAGGACAAGGCGCGGCTCCACTGGAACTCGGCCTCACGTGCGCGCCCGACAGCCCAATAGACGTCACCCAGATGATCATTGACCACCGGATCGACCGGCATCAGCTCAACCGCACGCTCCATGTGTTCGACGGCCTCGTCGTAACGCCCCAGACGGAACAGAACCCAACCCAGACTGTCCACGATGTAGCCGCTATCCGGACGAGCAGCTACAGCGCGTTCGATCATGTCCAGCGCTTCGTCCAGCTTTTCTTTGCGCTCAACCAGCGAATAACCCAGATAGTTCAGAACCTGGGGCTGATCCGGGTTCAGCTCCAGCGCCCGGCGGAAATCAGCTTCGGCCTGATCCCAATGCTTCAGCCTTTCATGGCTGATTCCACGCGCGTAATGCAGGAACCAGTTCCCACCCGCTGCACTATCCGTCAGGGCAATCGCAGTGTCGTAAGAGGTCACCGCGGCCGCATAGTTTTCCTGTCGCCGCTGCAGGTCTGCCAAAGCGACGTGCACACCCGGCAAGTCGGGGTTTTGCGCAGCCAGGTTTTGCAACACTTCGACGGCGGCATCGGTTTTTCCAGAACGGTCCAAAACTTCGGCCCGGCCCAATTCGGCCGCGTGGTGATCGTTGCTGTCCGCTGGGACCAGACGGTACGCCTCAACCGCCAAATCATATTGCTGCAAGTTTTCCAGCAGATCTGCACTCAGCAAAATGGCGTCCACATGATCGGGTCGCAGGAAACTGGCCAAGCGTGTGTACAGCAGAACATAGTCGGCTGAAGCTTCGCTGTTCAACGCGGCACCGACGGTAAAGAATATTTCGGCCATGCCGTCCTGAGCGGATCGGACATGAGTGAACGGCAAGGTTTCTCCTGCTTCCAATTGGCTCAAATAGGTCTCGATGGTCGGGTCACTGCCTGCCACAAACACCTCGTCCAGAAACTGAATGGCGTCCTCGTTGCGATCAAGCTGCGACAAAATCTCGGTGCGGGCCAACGCAGCCCGACGCGAGAACCGGGCAACCGTTCCATCATTGTCCGCAAGTATCGCCTCTGCGCCTTCGAAATCACCGATAGACGCCAATGCCATCGCCTTGTGATAAAGCGCGAATTCCCTGAGGCCATCCTGAGTGGCGACAGAATCGAACTGATCCATCGCCTTCGTCATCTCACCTTGTCCCAGATAAGCCCAGGCGATCATCAGGCCATCAACAAGAGGGCCGACACCCTGTGTTTCAGGGTCACGGGCCAGTAGTTCGTCAAATTTTCCCTCGGCAATCAAATTGACCGATATCACCATCCGCGCAGCCTGGCTGGGCAAGTTGGCTTTCTCGATCTGCTGGGCGACAGGCAGCGCGCGGGCCACTTCCCCCAAAGCGATGCGGGCAACTACAACACTTTCCAGCAGCAGCGCATTTTGGGGATCAAACCTGAGGGCCTGAGCGTAGTACCGTTCAGCGGCAGAATAGTCGCTTTCGTAAATCGCCTGTCGCCCGGCCAGATATGATCCGGCACTCGATTCCGAATAGGCCGGGACTGCGACCGACGACATGAGAAGCACGGACAAAGCCGTGCGACGAACCAGGGAAACCACCGAAATCCTGCCTTGCTATCGTTGACTGAAGTTTAAGCTAGGGCTTCGGCAGGCAAGAGGCAATGGCAGAGCCTTCATGACGCTGCCATTGCCCGTTTTTTGCTTACATGTTCGGATAGTTTGGTCCGTCACCGCCCTGCGGAGTGGTCCAGGTGATGTTCTGACTGGGATCCTTGATGTCGCAGGTTTTGCAGTGAACACAGTTCTGGAAATTGATCACGAATCGCGGACCGTCTTCGTCTTCGACCATCTCATATACACCTGCCGGGCAATAACGCTGCGCCGGTTCGTCGAACTTGGGCAGGTTGACCTTTACCGGGATATCAGGATTGGTCAGACGCAAATGGCAGGGCTGGCTTTCCTCGTGGTTGGTCGCTGCGAACGACACATTCGTCAAACGATCGAAAGACAGCGTTCCATCCGGCTTCGGATAATCGATTGGCTGGTGCTTACTGGCTTCTTCAGTCGATTCTGCATCGTTTTTGCCGTGACCCAGAGTACCGAACAGTGAAAAGCCAAATGTGTTGGTCCACATGTCCAGACCACCCAACATCAGGCTGGCGGTCAGGCCCCACTTCGACCACATCGGCTTGACATTGCGAACCTTTTTCAGGTCGGAACCAATCGCACCATTACGAACTTCAGTCTCGTAAGCCGTCAGTTCATCGCCCGAACGCTCGGCCTTGATGGCGTCATAAGCAGCTTCGGCCGCAGCTTTGCCCGACAGCATCGCGTTGTGGTTGCCTTTGATGCGCGGCACGTTGACCATGCCCGCCGAACAGCCCAACAGCGCCACGCCCGGAGCAACCAGCTTTGGCATTGACTGATAGCCGCCTTCAGTGATCGCACGGGCCCCGTAGGCGACGCGCTTGCCACCTTTCAGCAGATCAGCAACCATCGGGTGGTGCTTGAACCGCTGGAATTCCATGTAGGGATACAGGTGCGGGTTCTTGTAATTCAGGTGAACAACGAAGCCGACGTAAACTTGATTGTTTTCAAGATGGTAGATGAACGAACCGCCGCCTGCGTTGCTGCCCAACGGCCAGCCCATTGTGTGCGTGACGCTGCCTTCCTTGTGCTTGGCCGGGTCGATTTCCCAGATCTCTTTCATGCCGACACCGTATTTCTGCGGCTCTTTGCCGGCAGACAGATCGTATTTGGCAATCACTTCCTTGGAAAGAGAACCCCGGACGCCTTCCGACAGGAACACGTATTTGCCGTGCAGCTCCATCCCCGGTTCGGTGTTGGGGCCATAGGAACCGTCTGGTTCCAGACCGAAGACACCGGCAACCACGCCTTTGACCTCGCCATTTTCGCCATAGACCATTTCCGAGCACGCCATGCCCGGAAAGATCTCGACACCCAGTTCCTCGGCCTGTTCGGCCATCCAGCGGCAGACATTGCCCATCGACACGATGTAGTTGCCGTGGTTGTGCATCAGGGGCGGCATCGGGAAGTTCGGGATACGGACCTGACCCGCCTCTCCCAGCATGTAGAACTTGTCGTCCTTGACCGGTACATTCAGCGGCGCGCCTTTTTCCTTCCAGTCCGGGATCAGAGCATCCAGACCACACGGGTCGAGAACCGCGCCCGACAGGATATGCGCGCCAACCTCCGAACCTTTTTCCAGAACCACAACGTTCAGGTCGGCATCCAGCTGTTTCAAACGGATGGCCGCAGACAGGCCCGCAGGACCTGCACCCACGATCACCACGTCATATTCCATCGCTTCGCGTTCAATCTCGGCCATCGCGGGCTCCTTAGCTAACTTTCCGAATTGGCGCTGTCACCGCATGATCTGCGCAATTTTGTTTCACGGCTGATTACATGGTCTCAAAGACATTGGTCAATCGAAACACGGCGTAACAAGAGGGCTATTCGACACATCAACCTTCCGGTGTGTCCCCCATCAGGTATCTGGGACCGCTACCATTCGATTTTGCGCGGTCATCGGGATTATAGAGCGCACATTTCGGCAAGCTCAGACACCCACACCCGATGCAGCCATCGAGGTTGTCGCGCAACCGCGTCAGGGTATCGATTCGCTGATCCAGATGGGCCCGAAGCTGTACACTAATGGCCTTCCAGTCCTGCGGCGTCGGTGTGCGATTTCCCGGCAGGCCCGACAACACCTCACGGATTTCAGGCAGGGTCAGGCCAAACTGCTGCGCAATCATGACAAAGCTCAGCCGCCGAATATCGGCCCGTTGGTAACGTCGCTGCCCGCCCGCGTTGCGCCAAGGCGAAATCAGACCCTGTGCTTCGTAATACCGGATGGCCGACACGGCCAGCCCTGTGCGCCGGGCCAATGCACCAATCGCCAGCCCCTCTAAAACAGCCATCACACGCTCACAAAAATCACCTTGACCTAAAGTTAGGTTTAGAAATTACGGTGAGTCGGGACAAGCCAAAAAACACAGGAGATCCCATGATGGCGACGCTTGAACACACCAATTTCACAGTCCGCGACCCGCAGGCCTCAGCCGGTTGGATGCAAAAAGTCTTTGGCTGGAAAACCCGTTGGGAAGGCCCTGCAATTGCCGGTGGCTACACTGTGCATGTCGGCTCGGCCCATACGTATCTGGCGCTGTATAAACCTGACGACCCGAAACAGTCGGATGAAAGCAGCTACGATGTGATCGGAGGGCTGAACCATGTTGGCGTGCTGGTCGAAGACATCGATGCGACCGAAGCCAAAGTACGCGACATGGGGTTCGAACCCCACAACCACGCCGATTACGAACCTGGACGTCGATTCTATTTCAGGGATGATAACGGCATCGAGTTCGAAGTGGTGCAATATGATTGAGATGATTTGGCTTTGCACCCCGTCGCAGCGTTGGCGCAGGTCGCGGCATCCCGATCATCGGCACAGGCCCCATCCTAAATCAAAACGGCGCGAAGTCGCGAATTGATCGCTGCTGGCGCTGACACCTCTTGCAATTCACGTGGCATTTGGGTCAGGTAACTGCCAACCTAACACTCGCCCCGACGCTCCTGTGCGGCGGGGCGACTCAATTTATGCGTGGACGTAGAGAGTATGGAAAAGATCCCGATGACGCCTGCGGGCAATGCCGCGCTCGCGGCTGAGCTGAAGAATCTCAAATCCGTTGAACGCCCGGCGATCATCGAAGCGATCGCATCGGCGCGGGAACTGGGCGACCTGAAGGAAAACGCCGAATATCATTCTGCCCGCGAAAAACAGGGCTTCATCGAAGGTCGCATCAAGGAACTGGAAGGTATCCTGTCGCTTGCCGACGTCATTGACCCGTCCAAGTTGACCGGCGCAGTCAAATTTGGCGCAAAGGTTACATTGGTCGACGAAGATACCGAGGAAGAAAAGACCTGGCAGATCGTTGGTGAATACGAGGCCAATATCGAAAACGGCCTGCTGAACATCAAATCCCCAATCGCCCGCGCCCTGATCGGCAAAGATGAAGGGGACAGTGTCGAAGTGCGTACACCCGGCGGCGTGCGCTCTTACGAAATCCTGAGTATCGAGTACGCCTGACCGGAGCGCATGTAATGTCGGGGCCAAAACCTGACCCGGAAACCGAAAAGCCGACGTCGCTGGGCATCTATGATCGCCCGAAGACTCCGGCTGTCACCGAAATCGAGATTGCCGCATTGGTGCTCAGCCTGATCTGGCTGGTGGTGTCGGTCGTCTTTCTCGTGCTGCCCGGCCAGGGGCAGAACGGTGGCTTTGTCGTCGCCTTTCTGGCCGTGTTCATGCCCGTGGCGATGATCTGGGTTGCGGCCACCGCGATGCGCACCAGTCGGGTGATGCGAGAGGAAAGCGAACGCCTGCAAACAGCAATTGACGCGATCCGACAAGCCTATGTGGCGCAGCAGCAACGCGCCTCCAGCGCTTATGAACCCGCGGTAACCAAAAAGCTGGACGAAATCGCTGCGGCCACACGGAAAACCGAAGACGCCTTGGCAACATTCTCGAGCAAACGCACCGCGCGCTCTGCCGCAGCGGCGCAGCCTTCCACTCAGGGCGACCAGACCTCGTTGGAACTTGGGACACCTGCGGAAGAGATCACTTCACCACTGAGTACCGAGGTTTTCATCCGCGCACTGAATTTCCCCGAAACGCAGGACGACAACGAGGGGTTCAATGCACTGCGTGTTGCATTGAAGGACCGCAAGACGGCACAGCTTGTGCAAGCTTCGCAGGATGTTCTGACGCTGCTCAGCCAGGAAGGCATCTATATGGATGACCTGCGCCCCGACATGGCCCGGCCAGAAATCTGGCGCCAGTTCGCCCAGGGCACACGCGGGCGCGCTGTGGCGGCGCTGGGGGGTGTACGCGACAGATCTTCACTTGCACTGACGGCAGCCCGAATGAAACAGGACCCGATTTTCCGCGACGCCGCTCACCATTTCCTGCGTCGGTTTGACAAGATGATGGCCGAGTTTGAACCCACGGCAAGCGATGCGGAACTGAGTGAATTGGGTGAAACCCGAACGGCACGCGCATTCATGTTGCTGGGTCGCGTGGCAGGCACGTTTGATTAATCCGGCCTGACAACCCACGACATTTTGGTCGCACTGCTGAAATTGAACAGATACTTCAGCGGTCCGGTTTTTTCTTGACCCAAAGGCAGAAATCCCTCGCGCTCGTACAAGCTACGGGCCCGGGGGTTTGTGTCGATGACATCAAGCTGAACCTCTGACATGTTGTGGTTGCGGGCCTCGCACTTGATGGCATTCAGCAATGCCGTGCCCACTCCTTTGCCGCGCGCCTCGGCAGCGACAAAAATACCATCCATCTGGAACACGCCCGGTTTCAGCTCGCGCTCCAGCACGCTCAGAACCAAAGCGCGCCAGATAGCCCCGAACCAGCCATAGACCCGCGCCAGGTCGGACATATTGCCCCCCGCAAAAGAGCCGTCACGTGTCTTGAAACCCGCCAGACCCAGCACCCGGCCCGTTTCATCCCGCGCAACCAGCGCGAAATCCGGGTTCAATGCGATTTCAAAGAAAGCCAATCCTTTTTCGTCCGGACCCATGACTTTGCCCAGCTTGGCCGAAAATGCCTGCCAGAACAGGGCCGCCGCTTGCGCGCGTTCCTGATCGGCGAACTCTCTAGAAATCGTGACCGTCACAACCCGAAACTTCCATACGGGAGGAAACGGACCATATCGCCCGGTTTGACGTGACGCGCACCGTCCTCGATTTCGATCAACCCTTCAGCCCAGCTGAGACCACTGATCCGGCCTGACCCTTCTGAGTGGAAGACTTCGGCCCGCCCATCGCGCATTCTGGCGCGCAGATATTCCCGGCGACCCGGCTTTTTACGCTTTTCAAAGGCGGCAGGCACTTCGAAACCCTGCGGTTCAGCCCAGCCTTCGCCGGACATCAACCCCAAAGCCGGGCGCGCGAAGATCAAAGTACAGACCATGGCCGCAACCGGGTTTCCGGGCAGGCCAAACACCGGCACGCCGGACCACAAGCCCAGAGCCAGCGGCCGCCCGGGCTTCAACGCAATGCGCCAGTGCTGCATCGCCCCAGCCTGACGCAACAAGGCTGAGACGTGGTCCTCGTCGCCTGCTGACGCGCCACCACTGGTCAAAATCACATCCGCCTGTTCTGCGGACTGGTCCAATCGATCCCGCAAGGCGTCCCGATCATCCGAAACACGGCCCATATCCACGGGCACGAACCCCATCCGATCGATCAATGACAGCAGTAACGGGCGGTTGGCGTCAAAAATCTGACCCGGACCAGCGCGCTCTCCGGCTTCGACCAGTTCATCGCCCGTGGACACTACAGCCACGCGAAGCGGTTTACGTACGTTGACTTCGGCAATCCCCACGGCAGACAGCAGCGCAAGATCGGCGGGGGTCAGCCTGCGCCCGGCAGGAAGAGCGATATCGCCTGCGGTCACATCCTCTCCCGCGCGCCGTGTATTTGCGCCTTTTTTAAGCGGGCCGTGGAAAGCAATGTGGCCGTCTTTGACCGTGACATCCTCTTCCAGAATAACCGTATCCACCCCGTCAGGCAGCGCCGCACCCGTCAGCACGCGCAATGCCCGGCCTTGAGGCACGTCACCGTCGAACGGAATTCCCGCCGCCGCACGCCCGTCAATCAATGGCATGATCTGTGGGCCATCGGGGGCGGGGCCAGCAAACCCGAACCCATCCACAGCCGTATTCGGTAACGGCGGGTTCGAGCGTCGGGCGACCACATCCCCGGCCAGAATGCGCCCGCTCGTGTTGTTCAGCGCAACCGTCTCAACTGACGTGATCGGGTGCAGCCTGTCGCGCAAATAGGCCAGAGCGTCATCGACCGGTGTCCAGTTGACCCCGGCAGGCAATGCAAAACAATCGTTCCGCAACGGAGGCGGGGCTATGTTCGGCTTGTCCTGAGGCACACCCAATATCCAACCTTCCTCTGCCGCTGAGACGTTCAATTGCGCATCCAACTCCTGCTCTGTCAGACGCGACAGAGTCAAGGCAACCTGTTCAACCTGCCAAGCGTCCTTGATCCGTCCATCCGGTGCTGCGCCAAGGGATAAAGACGGCCAGATTTCCACGAAGGCGACGGGTTTATCCCACGGCTCGAACGGCCAGACAGAGACTTGCCCGGTAAACCGGTGGCGAAGCCGGTTCAGAACCGGCAATCCCATCATAACTTGTCCGCCAACCGCGCCTGCCCCTGCCATCTGCCAGCAAGTGAAGCTGCCTTTTGCCAGAGTCTCAACGACACGGCGGTCCGGGAACGGGTTTGAATAGCCCGTTTTGGTACGTGGCAGACCGTCAATATCTCGGCGCAATCCGTTCATCCAGAACGGGCCGAGACCACCAAACCGCAAGTTGATCCGACCCGCCAGATCAAAGCGATTGTTGGCCTTCGGGGAATCCTCGATATGTTGGTCGAACCAGTCCCACAAAGCCAGCGGATCGTCCGTACCGGTCATCGCGCGGGCGAATCCGCAAGGATATCCAAAAGGAAAATCGAACCCAAGAAGCAGACGGCGACCGGCCTTCAGTTCGGCTCGGATCAGAGTATCCAACCATTGCTCTGCAACCAGCCTGTTACGCAGGTATTCGGGGTCAAGCACTTTTCCATTACGTACAATGCAGGCCCAGATCGCATCCTTGCGCGGGGTCGGCCCGGTGTCGTTCCCTCCAGACCAATCCACCATTGCAAAGGTTTGGAACAGGCTCACAATCCGACCTCTTTCAGTATGAAATCCGTGACGCCGGCCGTGTCGTTCAGATCAAAAACCGGGCGATCCAGATCCAGCGCGGTGTCACTGGCCACCGCGCGGATGGTGCCGTTTTCAGGTGCCATCAGCGCGTTACCCGCCGCGGCGCGATACGCTTCGATCTTGGGGTGGTCCTCGCGCTTGAACCCTTCGACCAGCACCAGATCGACCGGCGAGAGCCGCGCCAGCAGTTCGGCGAGGGGCGGTTCAGGCGCGCGCCGCAATTCCTGCATCAGAGCAATGCGTTGCCCCGAGGCAAGCAATACCTCGCTGGCCCCTGCCACGCGGTGCCGGTGACTGTCCGTGCCCGGCTGATCCACATCGACGCTGTGATGCGCGTGTTTGACCGTAGAGACCGAGAAACCCCGGCTGGTGATCTCGGCCACCAGCCGTTCCATCAGCCCGGTTTTGCCGGCATTCTTCCAGCCCGTGACGCCATAGATCCTCATGCCTGCTCCAACAAAGTTCGGGCACGGTCCAGATCTTCAGGCGTGTTGACGTTGAAGAACGGATCGAACGGGTCGGCGTTGAACAAAGCCTCGCGCCCGTCATGTTTGTCAGTCCACATCACCACCTTGCGCAACCCGTCCATCAGCGCCCCCCGCAGATCATCGCGCAGCGCCACGGGCCAGATCCCAAAGGTCGGGTGTCGGTTGACCCGCTTGCCCCCGCCGGATTTCAGCGCCTCGTCGCCCGTACGCGGCGTGGTGGCCAACACCAGAGGGTGCACCTGCCCTTCCGCAGCCTGTGTCAGTCGCGCCACCAGGTCGCGCGGGAAGAATGGCGTGTCTGCGGCAACCGTCACGATGCTGTCTGCCCCCTGCCCTGCCGCCCAGTCGAGCCCGGCCAGCACACCGGCCAGAGGGCCCGCAAATCCGTTGATCGTATCAGGCAGGACGGGCAGGTTCAGGTCGGCGAAACGCTCGGGGTCTCCATTGGCGTTCAACGCCAGGCCACTCACCTGTGGAGCGATACGTTCGATAACATGGGACAGCAGGCTCTGCCTTCCAATCTGCAGCAGACCTTTGTCGCCACCGCCCATACGTGTGGCCTGCCCGCCTGCGAGAATTATGCCAAACGGCTTGGTCATGATGGGTCTTCGATATCCGGCCATTTTCGAAATTTCTCCAGCGGTGTAAAAATCCAAACCCCATTGCCCGCACCAAGCAAAATGAAACACAGGCTCAAAGGAAGTCCGGAAAAGTCGGCCAAAACATGGCTGAAGCGAATGGAAGCGAGAAACAGCACCAAAACCGCCATAGGCGCGAAAAACGACCAGAAATAGCACCGATACCTGCGGAGTGATCGTCGGATTTCGTCGGGTAATACGACTGAGTCCGGCAAACCTTGAAGGAGGATACGTTGCAATACAGCGCTTTGTTTTTTCACCGCCAATCCCCAAGCTGTCCACCCCATCCGGAATGGGGCAAACAGGTCAAATGTACCGATATAGTCTCTTGCGTCCCATCCCAATCGATTCAGAGTTTCCTCGTCCAACCGTGCCATCCCGTCTACGATGGTCCGTTTGCTGCGTGCGTAGTTTCGGGCAGCAAGAATGCTCAGCGGTAAGATACTGACCGTCACAACAATCAAGAAAAAGAGTCTGAGAGTTTCCAAAATCATCCTGCACTTTTGCGGCGGTGTTTCTTGTCCTCGCCTGACACGGTAGACGGGTCTACGTCGCGCAGCAGACGGTCGTCACCCGAGAGGCAGACAAAGCGCTGCCCGCGCATCCTGCCGATCAGCGTCAGCCCGACTTCGCGCGCGATCTCGACACCCCATGCGGTGAAGCCTGAGCGGGAGGCCAGAACCGGAATGCCCATCATTGCCGTCTTGATCACCATCTCGGATGTCAGGCGACCGGTGGTATAGAGAATCTTGTCCTCCGCCGCCTCATTCTCGGACAGCATCCAGCCTGCAATCTTGTCGACAGCGTTATGGCGGCCCACGTCTTCCATATACACCAGCGGGCGGTTTTCACGGCACAGGACAGTGCCGTGGATTGCCCCGGCCTCGAGATACAGCGACGGGGTGCGGTTGATCTTCGAGGCCAGTTCGTACAGCCACGAAGTACGCACCTGAACCTGCGGCAGTTGCACGTCCTCAAGACCCTCCATCATGTCGCCAAACACCGTACCTACGGCACACCCGCTGGTGCGCGTCTTTTTCTTCAGCTTATCCTCGTAAGACGTCTGGCGCGCGGTGCGGACGATCACGGTTTCAAGATCGTCATCATATTCCACGCGCGTGATTTCGTCATCCGCCAGTAGCATCCCCTGATTGCGCAGAAAGCCCAGCGCCAGATATTCGGGGTAATCGCCAATGGTCATCGCTGTCACGATTTCCTGCGCGTTGAGGAATATCGTCAACGGGCGCTCTTCGACCACCGAAATCTGGTTGATTTCGCCGTTCTGGTCCACGCCCTCAACCGCGCGGGTCAGGCGTGTCGCGCCCGGATCAGGGGCGATAAGATAGTCCGACAGATCGAATTCCGTGGCCAATTGCAACCCCTTCCCAAGACAGTTACTGCTGCACGCATCACCATAGGATTTAGCCATGGCCTCTGCCACATCCAAGTCATACTTCTGGAAAGGTTTTCGGGACGGGACGCCGTTCATCTTCGTCGCCGTGCCCTTTGGCCTTCTGTTTGGTGTTTTCGCGACCGAAGCCGGGCTGACCCTTGTTCAGACGATGGCCTTTACATCGACCGTTTTTGCCGGAGCAGCGCAATTCGCGGCCCTGCAACTGTTGCAGGACAACACCCCGACCGTGATCATCGTAATCTCGGCGCTGGCCGTGAATCTGCGTATGGCGATGTATTCCGCATCACTGACACCTTACCTGGGTTCCGCGCCCATGTGGCAGCGTGCCTTTGCGGCATATCTGACCGTGGATCAATCTTATGCCTGCTCCATCGTGCGGTTCGAGAAAGAGCCTGACCTGTCAGTGCCACAACGCATGGCCTATTTCGTGGGCTCTGTCACGCCGGTCACGCCGCTCTGGATTCTGGGCACCTATCTGGGCGCAGTGCTGGGTGCACAAATACCGGAAAGCTGGGCGCTGGATTTTGCCCTGCCTATTACCTTTCTGGCCATGATAGGGCCGATGATGCGGACCTTTGCACATGTGGTCGCAGCACTTGTGGCCATCACGGTTTCGTTGCTGACGGTCGCAATCCCGTTCAATCTAGGTCTGTTGATCGCCGGATGCGCTGGAATGATTGCCGGAGCGCAAGCGGAACTGATCCTTGAACGTAGAAAGACGCAGTCATGACGCAGCCGGAGTCCGTTACCATCTGGGCCATTATCATCGGGCTTGCCATCGGCAGTTATGCGCTTCGCTTTGTCTTTATCGGTTTTGTAGGTGATCGCACGATGCCGCCCTGGCTGCTGCGTCACCTGCGGTATACAGCGGTGGCCATCCTTCCTGCATTGATCGCACCGCTGGTTGTCTGGCCATCGGCCACCGAAGGACAGCCCGATCTGCCCCGTATGTCGGCGGCGGCTGTTGCCCTGATAGTGGGAGTGATCAGCAAAAACGTGCTGGCGGCCATCTTTTCCGGGGCCGCCACGCTCTATGGTCTGCTTTATCTACTGAGTTGAGACAGCGTTCAGCTGGTTGAGACGCGCATTGTTCGCCGCCAACCCTTTTTGCAGATCCGCATCGTCGTTTTCCCGGTACTCTTCGGTCACGACGCCCGGAATCTGTGCGAACTGTTCCGACAATTTCACCGGATAGAACGTCACATCGATCTGCTCGAATCCCGGCACCTGCTTCAACAGTTGCGAAGTCGCGTTGGTGCAGAATGCGCCGGCGACCGGACCGGACTGCTTTGCCAGTTGCAAGGCGATTTCAGCCTGTTGCGGGCTCACCTGTATGGTCTGTATACGGGCATAATGCGTTTCGCGCGCGTGCGAGCTGCGATAGGCCCGCTCGACCGCCGGGGTAATGCCATAGAGCACGTCATCCTTCACAGGAACAACATCCGCCCGGAACGAACCGGCAGGGTCAAAGATCACCCGCTCGCTACCCGAGATCATCAGCGACGTATGTGCACCCGATCCGGTGCGGGTGCTGATCATCGTGTAAAGCGTTAGCGTCGATAGCCCCGGATCACGGTAGGACCGGGATACGACTTCATTCTGATCCGCCTGAGGACGGCTTGAATTGGCACAGCCTGCCAGCGTCGCTGCCAACAAGCAGGCAATCAAAATCCTGAGCAATTTAGCCCCCAATACTATCAGGAGGCGAAAACCGCCAGAAACAGGCACAGGAAGGCAATGGCGACTACACACCACGTGGTGGCTTTGATGAAACCATTGAAAGTTTTGGTTTGGACCGTGATGTCCATTTCGCCGTGCTTGTATTCAGCCATGAGTCTCAGATTCCCAATTCGCGTGTTTGATCTGTTGGATAATAGAAAATACAACGCCTGTCACCACGTCTTTCACGCGCAAGATGCGCTTACTTGAGAACCGAGCAACCGGGATACCCGAAACCCCACCGCCAGGGCAGGCCGCTACAGGGCCCGCCACCGAATCGCACCGCCCCATACATTGCATCCGCAGTGATCGCGTGCACGCTGCGAATCTGGTCAGGTGTCATGTCGTACCGGTCGGCATAATCTTCTGCATGGCGGTCTCCGTGCTCTACCACACAGGCGTGCAAGGCGTCATCCGCAGCCAGACGTGCGTCATAGCTTTCCTCGGTCGTCTCCGCTCCTCCTGCATTGTGATAAGCCCGGTCATGGGTCACGCAGCAGTACTCCCATGGCGGGTGCTCTTGATACAGTTCGCCAACTTGCGGAAACTGCTTTGCCACCCAGCGCCAACTGGCTGACAACCCGCCTGAACAGCCGTCAGTTTCAAACGAGGTCAGTTCGGCGCCCTCGCTTTGTTCGATCAGCGCTCGGTGGCCCGGCATTTCAAATCCTCGCATCAAATCCTGGGCCCATGCCGACAGTGGCGGCAGAGCCAGAATCAGCGCCAGTTTAAGGGCTTTCATCGCGCATAGCCTCTGTATCGACCTGCAATCCAAACGTAGTGGCCAGCCACAGCAACAGCCGCTCACCCGGCCCCATTTCAGCGCGCACGCGCAAAACCTCATTGGCCATGGCCGGGCGGTCTGTGATCAGACCATCCACCCCCATCGAGGCCATTCTGGACATCTGCAACGGATCATTCACAGTCCAGACGTAGATATCCTTGCCCGCGTCCTGCACCTTGCGGATCAGTCCCGGTGTCACCATGCCTGCATTGACCGCAACAAATTCGCCTTCAAGCCCCGACAGATCCCCGACAGCCGTGGCCGCCAGCACGCCGGAGCGCCAGTCGGGGCGCAACTTTTTCATCTTTTGCACAGCCGGGTACTTCAGCGACATGGTAGCAATGTCGCCCTGCATCCCGAGCTCTTCGACAAGGTGGATCACCCGGTTTTCCAAATCAACGTCATGACCATAGTATTTCAGTTCGATAAGGACCTTGGACTTGCCCCTGGCCGCTTCCAGAACCTCTCGCAGGGTCGGGGTCCGCTCTGCGGCGTATTCCGGCCCGAACCAGCTTCCAATGTCGATATCAGCCACATCCTGTATCGTAGCATCCCAGACCTTCAGGTTGACGCCGGCCAACTTCATGAAATCGCTGTCATGGGCCACGATAATCACATCATCCGCCGTTTCCTGAACGTCTATCTCAACCCAGTCCGCACCATCCTCGATCGCTTTCAAGACCGAGGCCATTGTGTTTTCCGGTCGTAAAGCCGCAGCGCCCCGGTGACCGATGACCTCAGCATGATCCGGCGCCTGCACCCGTTCCAGCAGGCCTTGACCGAACCAAAGGCCAATGCCCAATGCCGCCAGGGCCGCTGCGACAGTCACAAGTACAGGTACGCGGACCCTTCGGGGTTCGGGATGGGGAACTTCTTTTGTCTCAGCTTCGAAAAACGCGTCCAGCACAACCGCCAGCGCGCCCAGCGCTGTTGCCGCCAGAACCAACCCCGCCAAGGACCAAAGCCCTGCGATGATCAGGCTGAGGATCAATGCCAGTCTGAGGCTGCCGCCTTCCTGCACCGGCACAAGCGCAAACAACAAACTTGCCATTGCAGCTATCAACGCCGCAATCACAAGCCGCATTCCCAGCCAAAGGGCAAGTTCGATCTTCAAGCGCCCGCGCTTGCCTTCCATCTTTTGTTCGCTTTTGGCGAATGCTCCGCGTGGTGAAGCACCTTCAAACAGGACCAAGTGCAGGGCCAGTGCCCATCCGGACAGACGACGAATCAACACCCATGCCAACGCAAGACCGACAAGTCCAATAAGAACCACGGCCACCTGAAAGGCCGGAGGGTGGAACGTCAGGTAATAATTGATGTCATATTCCGTCAGCGTCCACCATGCGATCAACCCCGCGATGGCCACAAACGGCAGGGCAAGCAGCAAGACACGCAGGATGAACCGAACGGCAAACCCAAACAGTGCCGGAAAGCGGGACAGGTTCAGTGCCAGCGCCGCGCCCCCTGCGCGCCAGGGGTCGCCTTCCCCCATGCGCAAGGACCCGGCCATGACCGAGAACACAAAGACCTCGGCCAGCAAAAACAGGCTGAGCACCGCGACACCCGCGATGAACCCTGCCGGAGACAGCAGGAACATCGCAATGTCCTGGTCGGTCAGAGCGGTCTGATCTGACAGAGAGACCGCTAGATTGACGGCCACGGCCACACCCGGTGCGATCAACGCCACCAACAGCAAACGCACAGCGACATAGATTGGCACAAAGACCCAACGCCGGGCCCAAGCTTCGGCGTAGGCATGTGTTACTGCTTGAAAAAATGTTGTCACGTGGCGGCCTCCGGACTGATGCAGTCATTCAAAGGCGCGCACGCGTGAATTGCAAGTCAGCTGTCATTCAGATCCGCAGCCAGACGGAACCCGATACGGTTGGCAGGTTTATCCTCGACGGATTTAGGCAAAGCGCGCAGCATCACATTCAACTGACTGACATGCTGCACCAGTTGCGTGCGGGCCCCGGCCCCGCCCGATCCATAAAAAGTAATCATGTCGGGGTCGAAATACCCCATCCCCTCGATCCGCATTACGCCGGCATCGCCACCGGTGAAGCCCATGGCGACTTCGTGATCACCGTCCAGCGTCTTTTCGAAGTTCTGGATGTACATGATCAAGCGTTCGTAAGCCCATTGCGCAGAGCTTTTGTTCTTGACCGGCTTCTTTAAGCTCTCGGGCAGGTCCTTGGCACCGGATTGAGCGTTGGGATCTGCGTGCACCTCATGACACCGCGGCAAAGCAGCGGCTTCGGCGGCCTCGGCCGAGGTTTCGATCTGGTCCTGCATTCTTCTACCCTTTGCGCTGATACAGCCATGCCCCGTCGGCGCGTTGCGTCCGGGTTACTGCACCAATGTGGTAGAGATGATTCACATGCGCAACCGCCTCAACAAGCGCAAGCCCATATTCACCTTCACGGATCGTGCGCTTGAACAGAGGCAGAAAACAATCGGCGGCAGCTCTGGGCTGATCCAGATGTTTCAACAGGCGATCCAAAGCGCCGTGGTGGTTGTCGATAAGCTGCCTCATTCTAAGCGGCAGACCCGTAAAAGGCAGCTTGTGCCCGCCCAGGACCAGATGATCGGGCCGGGCAAGCGTTTGCAAACGCTCGCAGGCTTCCAGCCACGCTGAAACCGGATCGGCCATCGGTTCGGTGGCATAGACGCCCAGATTGGGACTGATCGAGCTGAGAATCTGATCGCCGCTCAACACCAGATTGTCATCACGGCTCCAGAAGGTGGCGTGTTCCGGCGCGTGGCCATTGCCCATATGAACGTCCCAGTCGCGCCCACCCATTCGGATCACGTCGCCCTGCTTGATCCGGGTAAAGCCCAGCGGCATGGGATAGACCGTGTCGGCAAAGTTGAACGGACGATCCTTCATCCGCGCATTCAGAACCTCGGGTGCCATGCCGGCGCAGCGATAGAAATCAAGCGTCTCCTGCGGCCATGTTTCCTGCACATCCAGCGTCAGCATTCGCGCAAACAGCCATGAGGTGCGGCTTGTGACCAGCTCGGCCCCGTGCTCCGACTGAAACCACCCGGCATTGCCGACATGGTCAGGATGATGATGCGTCACCACCACACGGGTGATCGGTTTGCCCCCGAGGGGCCCACCCATCAGGGTTTCCCAGATACGCCGCGTCTTGTTCGACGACAGCCCGGTATCAATCATCGTCCAACCTTCGCCATCGTCCAGTGCGTAGATATTGACGTGATCCAGCGCCATCGGAAGAGGCAGGCGCATCCATAGAACGCCCTCGGCAACCTCGACGGCCTCACCCGGCGCAGGCGGTTCAGCCCACGGATACCTGATCCCCGAAACGCGATCCCCGTCCATCACGCCGCCAATTCGTCTGGGCTGAGCGAAAAGAGATCATCCGCCCCGCTTTGCACCCGCGCCAGAAGGCCGGAATGCTCGGGCAACAAGGCGTTGATGTAGTATCGCGCCAGCTTGGCCCGTGGTCCTTCCGGATCGGCCAGTGCCGCGGACAGGTGATAGTGCCCGCCAAGCACCCGGGCAAACGCCTGAAGATATGCCGTTGCGCCTGCAAATCGATCGTTCATGTCGTCCTGCGCCACCAACCATTCGGTGGCCTCGCGCAGGGTTTCTGTTGCCTCCCACACAGGACCGGCCAAATCGGGCATCGTCGTACGCGCGTGTTCTGCCTGTTCTTCGATCTCGTCCAGAAGGTTCGACGCCGCCTCCCCGCCGTCCATCATTTTGCGCGCAACAAGGTCCATGGCCTGAATGCCATCGGTTCCCTCGTAAATCGCGGTCACGCGAACATCGCGGGAATACTGCGCCGCACCTGTTTCTTCGACAAAGCCCATGCCCCCATGCACCTGCACGCCGGTTTCAGCCACGCGTATTCCGGTCCGGGCCCCAAAGCTTTTGCCGATTGGCGTTAACAATGCGGCCCGCGCGACCCAGTCTGTGTCGCCGGTGGCTTTCGCCATATCAATCGCCGTTGCGTTGGCCATGAGAATCGCACGCGCAGCAAAGATATCGGCGCGCATATCCATGATCATGCGACGCACATCCGCATGATCGATGATCGTACCCGAAGGCGTCCTGCCCTGCTTACGCTCCAGCGCATAGGCCAAAGCGTGCTGATAGGCACCTTCCGCAACGCCCACACCCTGGCCACCCACACCCAGGCGGGCGTTATTCATCATGGTAAACATGGCCGCCATACCACCATGTTCCTTACCGACAAGCCATCCTTTGGCGCCGTCATATTGCATCACGCAGGTGGGTGAGCCATGCAGGCCCATCTTGTGTTCGACAGAAACAACCTTCAGGTCGTTGGCCACGCCGGGGTTTCCAGCCGCATCGGGGATGTATTTCGGTACCAGAAACAAGGAAATGCCCTTGGTGCCGGGCACACCGTCCGGCAGACGGGCCAGAACCAGATGGCAGACATTTTCAGCAAAGTCGTTGTCGCCCCAGGAAATGAAGATCTTCTGCCCGGTCACTGAGTAGGTGCCATCACCGTTTGGTTCGGCCTTCGAGGTCAGCGCACCGACATCCGATCCGGCCTGTGCTTCGGTCAGGTTCATGGTGGCAGACCACTCACCGGAAATCATTTTGGGCAGATACAGCGACTTCAGTTCGTCGCTGGCATGATGTTCCAGCGCCTCGATCTGGCCCTGCGCCATCAGCGGAGCAAGTTGCAGCGACAGGCAAGCGGCGCTCATCATCTCGTTCACGGCAGTAGTGATGGCCATCGGTAGGCCCATACCGCCAAATTGAGGATCAGCGCTGATCCCGATCCACCCGCCTTCGGCAATCGCCTTCCAGCCATCGGCATAGCCCGGAGAGCTGCGCAGCACGCCATTCTCAAGCCGTGCCGGTTCCAGATCACCGGCACGCTGCAACGGGGCCAGAACCTCTTCGCTCATCTTGGCTGCTTCGGTCAGGATGGCGCTGACGACATCGGCGCTGGCATCTGCGAAAGTCTCGGTGGCAGCGACCTGGTCGAACCCGACGACATGGTCCAGCAGAAATTGATAATCAGAGATTGGGGCGCGATATGGCATGATTTCTCTCGGGGTCTAACGGATCAGAATACATCGGCGGGCTTGGAATCAAGTTCAAGCGCCGGTAAGCGTGTGGGCCTGAACCGATTACGTACCTTTCCTCAAGTTCCAGGCAACCAAAACGCGGCGTCATCAGATATGATCTCATCCGGCACACAGGAATTGACGGCAGATCCCGGCGGCATCGCACGGGCTGCCGATATGTTGCGTCAGGGTCTTCTGGTCGCTTTTCCGACCGAAACGGTCTATGGCCTTGGCGGCGACGCCCGCAACGGTCAGGCCGTCGCGTCGATCTACGAGGCCAAGGGACGGCCCAGCTTCAATCCGCTGATCGCCCATGTCGCCTCGGTGGGCGCGGCACAGCGGTTCGTGCAATGGTCGGATCATGCCGAGCAGCTGGCACAGGCCTTCTGGCCCGGTCCTGTAACCCTGGTTTTGCCGTTGCGCGAAGGACACGGGATTTCCTCACTGGTGACCGCCGGGCTGGACACTTTGGCTGTGCGCGTGCCCGCGCACCCGACGGCGCGTGCGCTGCTGGCCGACGTTGATGGGCCCGTCGCGGCCCCCTCGGCAAATCCTTCGGGTCAGATCAGCCCCACGACGGCAGCTCATGTGTGGTCCGGTCTTGGCGGAAGGATCGCGGCGGTTCTGGACGACGGTCCCTGCGGAGTGGGTCTGGAATCCACCATAGTCGGTTTGGCCGGAGAGCCCAGATTGCTGCGTCCGGGGGGCGTTGCATTGGACCGGATCGAAAGCGTGTTGAACATACCTCTGCACCTGCATCAATCCGGCGATCTGCTGACCGCTCCGGGACAGTTGCAGTCGCATTATGCGCCGGATGCGCCTGTGCGCCTGAACGTCACGGCCCGTCAGGGCGATGAGGTTTTGCTGGGCTTCGGGCCAGTAGAATGCGACCTGAACCTGTCTGTCGAAGGACGTCTGACCGAAGCGGCCGCGAATCTCTTTGCGGCCCTTCACAGGTTGAACGAGACCGGGCGACCAATTGCCGTGTCTCCGATCCCGAACACCGGATTGGGGGCTGCAATCAATGACAGGTTGCGCCGCGCCGCCGCGCCACGCGACAGCTGATCAGGCCCGGCCAGCGCTGGCGGATAACGTCAGAGGATCCACACCGAGCGTCGCCAACGCAGCTTCCCATTTTTCGTCATCGGGCACGTCGAAGACAAGTTTCGTCGTGGCTTCGGTGGTCAGCCAGCCGTTCATGGCAATTTCGTCCTCAAGCTGGCCTGGCCCCCAGCCGGAATAGCCCAGCGTCAGCATCGAATTCAGCGGTCCGCTGCCAGACGCCAGATCTTCAAGCACATCCAGCGTCGCCGTCATGCTGAAATCCTCAGAAATATGCATCGAATGCAGATTGGCCTCATAATCGGAGCCATGCAGGACAAATCCGCGCGACATCTCGACCGGGCCACCGAAATGCACAAGGCGCTCTCCGATGACCGGGATACGACAGGCGATGTTCAGTTGCCCCAGCAACGTCTTGATTCGCAGATCCGAAGGCTTGTTCACGATCAATCCCATGGCGCCATCGTCGCCATGGCTGCACATATACACCACCGAATGGTCGAATCGCGGATCGCCCATTCCGGGCATCGCAATCAACAGTTTTCCGGTCAGGTCCATGGGCCGTCATCTCTTTGTCAGTTCACATCAACAATGGCCCCGCCGCACCATAGTTTGCAAGAGACGAACCCGTATTTCGACGGATTTCATCGCAGTGACCGGATCGTGACTTGGAATCCGCGCCAACGACGCGCATTTATGGGGTATGAAGATGTCGATGAAACCTACCGCTGTCGCCGCACTCGCGTGCCTGAGCCTGTCCGTTCCAGTTGCCGCGCAAGGCCTGGATGACGTGGTCCAGTTGGATGTTCTGGATGGCGGGCGGACGGCCAACGGCACCTACATGTCCGCTTTGAAGCTGACGCTCAAGGATGGCTGGAAGACCTACTGGCGCGCGCCGGGAGATTCCGGCATCCCGCCCGAGTTCGACTGGAAGCGATCCAGCAATATCGGCCAGGTGGAAATCATCTGGCCCGCGCCCGAATTATTTGATCAGGATGGCCTGCAATCGATTGGCTATGAAAACCAGCTGGTCCTGCCCATTAAGGTCACTCCGCGCAATCCGGCAAAACCGGTCCACCTGAAAGGCAGGATGGATCTGGGGGTCTGCAAAGACGTTTGCATCCCGGAACGCCTGGATTTCGACCACACGCTCGACGCCGACGCTGATCGCAACCCGGCGATTGCTGCAGCGCTGGCGCAAAGACCCTATTCCGCGCGCGAAGCACGTGTCACCAAGACCACCTGCAATCTGACGCCCACGAAAGACGGAATGCGGATTGAAGCTCGGATGACGATGCCGTCAGCGGGTGGCCGCGAAGTCGCTGTTATCGAACCCGGCAATCCTGCTCTTTGGGCCTCGCAACCTGTGTCTCAGAGGCAAGGGGATACTCTGGTGGCCGAAGCAGAAATCATAAACGCATCAGGTGCACCATTTGCACTGGACCGGTCCGAGATCCGGATCACCGTTCTGGGTTCCAATCACGCAGTCGATATTCTGGGCTGCATCGCGGGTTGAATCCATGAGCCAATCCCCCAAGATCGGTGCGTTGGCGGTTGTTCTGCATCAGGACAAGGTTCTTCTGGTTCAGCGCAGCAAACAGCCGGACAAGGGGCTTTGGGGATTCCCCGGCGGCCACGTGGAGTGGGGTGAAACCGTATTGCAGGCGGCGCAGCGCGAGTTGCAGGAAGAAACCTCGGTGATTGCGGAACCGTCACATTACCTGAGAAACCTGGATCTGCTGCGCCACGACAAGGCGGGACAGGTTCTGTCCCATTACCTGTTGGTCGGCGTTGCCTGCCGCTATCAGTCTGGCACACCACAAGCCGGTGATGACGCGCTGGATGCCCGCTGGTTTGCCATCGAGCAGATACGCCGGGGCGACTTGCCGATGAGCGCGCGGGTCATCGACCTCATGGAACACGCAATCCGCGCGGATCAGGCATCGGCCGATCTTGTGAGCCGCCCATAAAGCAAACCTGACAGCACCACGCTCAGGATCACGATCAGAATTGCACCGGCCAGAAATGCACCCAACCCCATTTGCAGCACCGCAATGCCATCTCCACCTGCATAGAGGCCTTGCAGCAGGCCAAGCGGTGCGCCGGTAACTGCGGGCCAAATCATTGTCAGGCCGAACCAAACCGCCAATGCGGCCCCGGTTGCCGCCAGTGCGCCCCGAACCACCCGGTCGGGTGCCCGCGCAGCTCGGCGCATGGCTGTCATCGGGCGCGCTACATCATTGACGATCGCCAGGAGAGCAGGCACCAGAATCAGAACCAGCAACATCCCGAACCCAAGCCCGTAAACCAGCGTTATCACGGTCGGCTTGAGGAATTGCGCCTGTTGCGAACCTTCATAAAGCAACGGCGCAAGTCCGAGAACCGTGGTCAAAGTGGTCAGCATCACGGGCCGCAACCTGTCTGCGGTACCTTCGACAATGGACGGAACCAGACCACGGTCTTTTTGATACGCATCTATCGTGGTCACCAGAACGATCGAGTCGTTGATGATGATTCCGGTCATGCCCAGCAATCCGACCACCGTGAACATGCTGAGCGGCACTTCCCAGATGTAGTGGCCCCAGATCGCACCAACGAGGCCGAAGGGTATGATTGCCATAACGACCACTGGCCGTGTCCAGCTGGCGAACACCCAGGCCAGTACAAGGTAGATACCTGTCAGGCACAGGATCAAACCGGTGCGCGCTTCGGCAAGGAAATCATTTTCCTGTTCACTCAGACCCGACATGCGCCACTCAACTTGCCGTTCCGCTGCGATATCGGGCAGAATTTCTTCCTGCATCGCCCGTTCGATTTCGGTGGCGCGTGCCGGATTATCTTCCGAGATGTCGCCGTAGACCGAAACAACCCTCAGGCCGTTTTCGCGCCGAACCGTCGAGAAACCGGATTTACGCTCGACCGAAACGATGTCGGCCAGCGGTACGTAAACCCCGTCAGGAGACCGCATCAGCGTACGCTCGAGGAAATCTGCCGTCAGTTCGCCCTCAGGCAGTTCCACACGGATCTCGGCACTGCGCGGCCCGTCGGGGAAGGTTGCGGCCTCAATCCCGTTCAAACGGTTGCGCAAAGCCCGCCCCAGCGTTTCGATCCGAAAGCCCAGCGCCTCTCCCTGCGCAGTCAGGTCCAGTATGAACTCTTCCTTGTCATAGGCCAGAGTATCCTCGAGCGCCGAGACTTCGGGAAATTTCGACAGTGCGGTCTGAAGGTCTTCTGACGCCGATTTCAGGACGTTCACGTCCGAGCCATAGAATTGCACATCAATGGCTTCACCGCCGGGTCCGGACCGCCAGCCCCGAAAGGTGAGCACTTCGACATTCGGATGGCGCGGCACGAAGTCCTGCAACTCGCCCACAAACTCGAAACTGGAATAGGGGCGCAGGTCGGCGTCTATCAATTCGATCGAGATGCCACCCAGAACGCTGCCATCTTTGCCATCTGCCGCCGCCAACCCACGGCCCGCGGTGCCGCCGACCTCGGCCAGAACAAATTCGATTGGGTTTTCGCCATAACGCTCTTCGTAGATCTGCCCCAGTTCGTCGGTGGCTTGTTGCAACATGCGCATCATTTCAATCGTGTCGGCCCGTGTCGAACCTTCACGCATGATAAACCCGCCACTGACCGAGCTGCGCTCGGGTGCGTTGAAGAACCGCCAGTTGACATCCCCCCGGATGAAGAGGGCAACCTGGCTTGCCAGAACTGCGATCATAAGCGCCACAACAACATAACGCGCCCAGATCACCCAGATGACCAGCGGACGGAAAAGGTTGTCACGCACCCAGCGGAAGCCCCGATTGACGACACGATTGGGAAGGTCGTACCAGTGTTCTTTTGCAGAATGGGCAATTGCGTGCGCCATATGATTTGGCAGGATCAGAAAGCACTCTACCAATGAGGCGATCAGAACTGCGATCACCGTAAATGGGATATCACGGATCAGTTCTCCAAACCGACCGCCTACCAACGTCAATCCAAAGAATGCGATTACCGTCGTTACAGTCGCAGCCAAAACCGGCATCGCCATGCGCCGGGCGGCACGTTCGGCGGCCACGACAGGTGCCTCTCCCAGCCGGCGGGCGCGAAAATCCGCATGTTCACCCACGACGATCGCGTCGTCCACCACGATACCCAGCGTGATGATCAGGCCGAATAGCGAAACCATGTTGAGCGACAGGCCACCCAGATACATCAGCGCTATGGCCGCCGACATTGCCACAGGAATACCGGCCGCAACCCAAAACGCGATACGCGCGTTTAGAAACAGGAACAACAAACAGACCACAAGGCCAAGGCCCATCAGACCGTTATCGAAAAGGATGTTCAATCGGTCAGTGATCGCCTGGGCCCGGGTACGGATCAGTTCGATCTTCACACCTTCAGGTACGCTTGCCTGCATGTTGCGGGCAACATCCTCGACAGTGTGCTGGATGTCTATGGCATCGCCCTGGTTCGACCGGTCGACCCTGATCGACATAGCCGGGTGGTCGCCGACAAAATAGCTACGGTCACGTGTGACCCCTTCGACGCGAATGCGGGCAATATCACCAACGCGCAGCTTCGATCCATCTGCATTGGTCCGAAGCGCAATACCTTCAATCTGCTCGGGGGTGCGTTTTTCGGTGCCGGCGCGAATGCGCGCACCCGCGCCATCCACTTCACCTGCGGGATCCGTGTTAACCTCAGCTCCAATGGCCGAAGCGATCTCGGCCATTGTAATGTCGTTTGCGATCAACTGCGCCGTGGTCACCTCGACAACGATCTGCGGTGCCGCGATGCCACGGATACTGGTTCGCGTGACACCGGCAGCGAACAGTCGGTTGATCAACTCATCGGTTAGTTTGGCCAATTGCGCGGTATCGGTTGGGCCGCTGATTATGAGATCCGTCACCCGGTCGCGCCAAACACCGCGCTGAATTTTGGGTTCCTCGGCGCCTTCAGGCAGATCGGTGACGCCATCAACCGCGGTTCTCACATCCTCGACCGCGCGGGATACATCCCAGTTGGGTTCGAATTCCAGCCGGATTCGACTCCAACCGGGGTAAGAGCTGGCCTCGGTACTGGTCACGCCTTCAACGGCCAACAAGGCAGGTTCCAGAAGTTGGACAATCCCAGTGTCCATGTCTTCCGGTCCGCCATCATCCCACGAGACGGTGACATCCACACGTTCCAGTACCACATCGGGAAAGAACTGCGCCCGCATGTTGGGGATCGCCGCCGCACCCAGAACAAGCATCACAAGCAGCAAAAGATTGGCTACGGTCCGATGGCGCGTGAAATAGCTGAGGATGCCACCAGCCGCGCCCGGTATCTCGCGCATCATGGCGATCAGCCCCCAGCCTTGGTTTCAAGGCGACGTATCAGCGAGGCCGGAACGCGCGCTTCCTGCAACTGACCCAGAAGCTGCGATTTTTCGTCTTGCGGCATGGTCTCGCTCGCTTCGACCTGTGCCACAAGAGCGGCCCGTTTCGATGGGCTCAGCTCGACCATGCCCGGGTCCGCATTGGCGTCGATCCGCAGAGGCCGTACCCTCACACCTGAACCAAGCAAAGGCGTACGTCCGACGACGACATCGCGCCCTTCCAACCCATTGCCCCGCAGCAGGACCTCATCGCCCTGCCGGCGGATCAGCTGTACCGGCAGACTTTCCAGACGGTCGTCTGCGCCCAGCACCAAAACAGTGCTCGCCGCATCGAGTGCAGAGGATGGCAGGCGAAAGACGTTGGCAACCGGTTGCTCCTGAACAGAGACTGTTACGAAATCGCCGGGCTTGAAGCCCGAGGCTTCTTGCAAATGCGCATAGATCAAACGACCTGTCTGGCCTTCACCTGCCGAACCGCTGTCGCGGCTGATCCGGCCTGGGGCGGTAAGATCGGTTCCAGTAACTTCCAGCGAGACCGTAACCGGTGCATTGATCAAACGATCGTTTTCATCCAGCAGGCGGACGTATTGTGCTGTCGATACCCGGAACGCCACCTCAAGGGCGTTGGGATCGACCAGTTCGGCCAGCTTTTCATTGGCCGAAACCAACCGCCCTTCCACCAACGTCACGTCGGTCAAGGTACCACCAAAGCCCGCCCGAATGGTCATATCTTCAAGGTCACGTTCTGCCGCTTCCAAAGCGATCACGGCGCGGGCCTGCAAAGTTGTGGCCTGATCGACGCGGGATTCCGCCTGCGCGAGCGCAATGCGACGGGCCAATACCGCTTGTTGCGCCGAGGTGGCGGCCAGTTCAGCCTCTTCCACACTGGCGGCAGCACCGACACCCCGAGATTGCAGATCGCGCTGACGTTGCAGCGCCCGTTCGCGAAGGTCTGCCTGTGCTTCTGCCGATTTCAGCTCGTCCTGAGCCAGTAACAAAGACCGCTCGGCGTCCCGTTCTTCAAACTGTGCGTCCAATAAATCGGATTTGGCCCGGTCCAGAGCAGATTGCGCATCCGCCGGGTCTAGCTCGACCAGAAGCTCGCCTGTCGAAACCACTCCGCCATCTTCAAAGTCTTCGGCTAGCCCGATAACGCGTCCACCCAATGCGGCCCGCAACTCGAGCCTGCGACGGCTCTGAACCTCCCCGAAAGCCTCAAGATAAGGGGTAACTGTTTCAGCCTCGGCTCGATGCACGGACACTGCAAAAACCCGTTCGCGCGAGGGAGGCGTCGCTTCTTCTCGCGTCAGGACATCCTGCACAGCACCCATGATGATCTGCGCAGCAACAAAAAGCAAAGCCAGCGTCAGGAACGCCAGAAAGATACCGACAAGACTCTGCCGTAAAAATCGCATCAAACAGTTACCCCGGTTGCACCACACTGCCGTCCACAACATGTAGCCGGATCACGAATTATGCCAAGCCACAAAGCGGTTATACGGAATTGAACGTACGACCAGTCTACTTCCGTCGCAGATGTTCGTCCAATCTGGGCATTATTTCCACAAAATTGCAGGGGCGATGCCGGTAATCGAACTGTTTTTCCAAAATCCCATCCCACGCATCCTTGCAGGCCCCCGGGCTGCCGGGCAATGCAAACAGGTATGTTCCCCCCGCAACGCCCCCGGTTGCACGGGACTGCACCGCCGAGGTGCCGATTTTTTCCATCGAGATGATGGTGAAGACAGTGCCGAATGCGTCGATCTCTTTTTCGTACACGTCCCGGTGCGCCTCGACTGTCACGTCCCGCCCGGTCAGACCCGTTCCCCCGGTCGAGATCACGACATCGATCTGCTCATCAGCCACCCATGCACGCAACTGGTCGGCGATCTGGTCGCGCTCGTCCCGAATGATCTGGCGATCCGCAACCACATGGCCCGCTTTTTCAATCCTGTCCACCAATGTCTGCCCCGAGCGATCTTCGTCCATCGATCTGGTATCCGAAACGGTCAGAACGGCAATTCTGACGGGGATGAACTCCATGGTTTCGTCAATGCGTGACATCTTGCGTCAGACCCTTTCCAGAATGGCAAGTCGGATAGCGAGGGCGGGAAAAATACCCCCCGTAATCCGGCCAATATTACGTGAGGCGTGTGGATTGCCGACACGCAGCCCACTCGCGCATCCGGCAAAGATGCCCACAAGCCCGTTCACCGCAAACACTCCGACGGCGATGATCCCGCCTCGGGGTTCACAAACTGCGGAATGGGCGCCAACAGGGTAAAGGTTTCGGTCATGAGCCTACTTCAAACCAACTCGGCGTCGGGCCCAGATTGGCCAAATGCGTTCGACCCAAGGACCCTCGATAGCCCCAGCTTTCATGTACATGACCGAAGAACGCAAATCTTGGCTGAAGGCGTTCCACCGCATCTCGTATGGCAGTTGATCCGACCGAAAGACCTTGCGATGTCTGATCCCCATACCCTTTGGGAGGAGAATGAACGATCAGGACATCAGCCGTTTCACACCGGTCGAGCATCTCGGACGCCTCACCTTCTGTCAGGTCACAGGACCAGTTTCCGAACGGAGTCGGTGGTACGCCGTAGCCAAGGCCAAACAGGCTCACGCCGTCTATCGTCATACCAGACCCGTGCAGGACATGGACACCTTCCGGGGCGGCATCGCCCAGTTCTTCCGCACTTTCTGCGTTTCCCGGGATCAGGACCAGCGGGGCCGAAATGCCGGACAGCATATGCATCGCCTCGTCCAGCCCCTGACGCGAGTTGCAATAATCACCGGCGCCAATGACAAGATCAGCCTCGGCGCTGGCGGCGACAAGATCGGCTGCCCGGTTGCGCGCCATGTGCAGATCAGAGAATGCCAGAACCTTCATGTTGCACCTCGCAGCCGCGCTTTCAGTTCCAGCAGATCCGCCCAGGCCTGCCGTTTCATCTGCGGTTGTCGCAACAGGTAAGCCGGGTGGAACATCGGAATCACTGGAAGATCCATTGCCTGATCCCATTTGCCGCGCAGGCGGGTGATTCCGCGTTTGCCCAGCACCGCCTGACAGCTGATATTCCCCATCACAACCAGAACCTCGGGCCTGGCCAGTGCCACGTGGCGTTCCAAGAACGGCTTCATCATCCCGATCTCTTCGGGCTTGGGATCGCGGTTCTGCGGGGGCCGCCATGGCAGCACATTGGTGATATAGACGCTTTCGCGGCGATCCAGATCAATTGCCGCCAGCATCCGGTCCAGCAATTGACCTGCACGGCCAACAAAGGGCTTGCCTTCACGGTCTTCTTCGCGCCCGGGAGCTTCGCCAATGATCATCACGCGCGCGCCGGGGGTACCATCGGCAAAAACCAACTGTCGCGCCCCGCGTTTGAGCTCGCAGTGTTCGAAAGCGTCCATCGCTGCGCGCAATTGATCCAGCGATCCCGCGCCCTGTGCTACAGATCCCGCTATTGCAACTGGGTCTACATCCCGTGGCTTCGCCGGGGCGGCGGGGCGCGCTTCTGCTTTCTTGGGTTTGGCCGTGGTGTCGGGCAACGCGTACCGGTCAACCGGCACATCACCGATTGCCTCGGTGGCGCCCAATTCGATCTGCCATTCCAGCAGCGCCCGCGCAGAATAATAGTCCAAACCCGATTCCATAGGGATAACTTACCTTCCTGAGGGCTGAGGGAAAGCGAATAGGACTTGATCGGACGCTCTGTCGCGCCGACCATCGGCGTGCGATGCTCAGATTTCTGCGATTCCTCATCATGGGTTTAGTGCTGGTAGTCACTGGTGATCCGGCAGTGGCCACGTTTCACGACAAACACGGGCAGTGCCGTGCTGGTCAGTTCAAATGCGGCAGCACCTGTTGCTCAGGCGGGCAAAGATGCAGTTTTGATGGCCACTGCATTCCGCTGGGCGGCACCTATTGCGGCGGCGGGCGCAGTTGCGGTCCGTTCGAACGCTGCGTCGCAGGTGGACTCAGATGTGCGCCCGCAGGCCTGAACAAATGCGCCTCGCGGCTGGACTGTCCGGGCGACAGTTTCTGCAATGGTCGTGGTGAGTGTGAACGGAGCGCACCCGAGTTGGATACGACGCCTCCAACCACTTGCGCTGATGGCAGAACCTGCGCGCGCGGCTCGTCCTGCCTGCCCGGCGGGGGATGTTCTCGTCCGGGATGGTTCCTGTGCGAGGAAACCGGATCACAATGCCGTCCCGGTTTCAAATGTTCGGCCCATCAGGGTTGTGTACCGATCAAGGCGATCGACTGCGGCTACGGCAAGTGGTGCAAGCCGGGTGAGCAATGCCTGCCCGAGGGCGGCTGCGAAAAACTGCCTGAGGGTACGGAACCTTAGGTTGCCTTGCGTCGCACGGCTTCCTATAAGCGGCGCGATTGTCAGACAGGAGCCCGCCCATGCGTTTCGCCCATCGTCACCTTCTTGGCATCGAGCATCTGTCGCAATCCGATATCACCGAAATTCTGGATCTGGCCGAGACCTATGTCGCCATGAACCGCCAGTCGACCAAGCATTCGGACGTGCTGTCGGGTCTCACCCAGATCAACATGTTCTTTGAAAACTCGACCCGGACGCAGGCCAGTTTCGAGCTGGCGGGCAAACGGCTGGGCGCGGATGTGATGAACATGGCGATGCAGGCAAGCTCGATCAAAAAAGGCGAGACCCTGATCGACACTGCGATGACATTGAACGCGATGCATCCCGATCTTCTGGTTGTGCGGCACCCGCATTCCGGCGCGGTCGATCTTCTGGCGCAAAAGGTCAATTGCGCCGTTTTGAACGCGGGCGACGGTAAACATGAGCACCCAACGCAAGCCCTGCTGGACGCCTTGACCATCCGTCGCGCCAAGGGTCGCCTGCACCGGCTGAACATCGCGATCTGCGGGGACGTGGCCCATTCCCGCGTGGCCCGCTCGAACCTGATCCTGCTGGGCAAGATGGAGAACCGCATCCGCCTGATTGGGCCGCCGACGCTGGTGCCCGCGCAATTTGCCGAGTTTGGCGCCGAAATATACGATGACATGAACGAGGGCCTCAAAGACGTCGATGTCGTCATGATGTTGCGCCTCCAGAAAGAACGCATGGATGGCGGGTTCATCCCCTCGGAACGCGAGTATTACCACCGCTATGGTCTGGACGCCGCGAAGCTGGCACAGGCCAAGCCAGACGCGATCGTCATGCATCCCGGTCCGATGAACCGCGGGGTCGAGATCGACGGCACACTGGCGGACGACATCAACCGGTCCGTCATTCAGGAACAGGTGGAAATGGGCGTCGCCGTTCGCATGGCAGCAATGGAACTGCTGGCCCGCAACCTGCGCGAGGCCGCGTGAACAAGCTGGCCATCTCCCCCAACGAACACGGCGTCTTGCGCCTGTTCGCGCTGGACATGCGTCCGGAAGAGGCAAAGTTCCTGCGCGAACCGGGTGCCGCCGATCAGGTGCTTGGGGTCGACGGGCTGGATTCCAGCCACATCGATGTATTCCCGGTCTCCGACCTCGAGGACCTCGGCCTTTACGGCTATCTGACCGAGGGCTGCGGCGTGTCTGCGGATCAGCTGGACCGGAACGCTCTGGCCTCTGTCGACGGTTGGGTCATGGTCCTTCGCAGCGCGGCTTTCAACGGACACCCGGCGACGCTGAACCCTGATCCGCGCCTGCGCCTGATCGGCCTGTTCACGGAAGAGGCCACGAACTGGACCGGGGGGACCATTGAAACCGAAAGCGCCAAGCCCTTTTCCGCTCCGCAAACCGTCACAGCGGGTGACACCCCCCGCCTCGTCGGATCAGCCATACTGGCACTGGTCGCGCTTTTGGTCATCGGGGGCATCTTATGGCTGATCCTGTGATCTTCGCCCCGGACAAAGGGGCCTATATCCGCACCAACGCATGGCTGGCTGCTGTTGCCATGGCCGGTGCGATGATCGTTCTTTGGCTGATCGGCAATCCCTACGTCTGGACCGGAGCCCCCGCCGGCCTTGCTGCCATCGGCATACGCGCCTGGTATCTGTCCTCGGAAGAACTGGTCGCCAATTGGGAAATATCAGACACAACACTGACCGGTCCCGGCGGACGCAGCGTGCCGCTGAACCAGATCACCGCCGTGAATATCATGGGCAGCTTCGTCCAGATCGTCACCAAAACCGGCGACAAGCATCTGATCAAATACCAGTCAGACCCGGCCGCCACCAAAGCCGCGATTGAAAGGGCAATGGGATGAGCGACGAATGGTGGCGCGAGAAGATACCAGAGGGCGAACAGGTTCTATGGTTCGGGCGGCCGCATAACGGTTTTTTTCCGCCTCATCTGGGTTGGTCTTACAGAATTTTGATCGGCTCTGTCATTCTGTCGTGGTTAGCTATCCCTTGGTTTGCTGACACCCTGCGGGATATTTGGAAGCTGATCAGTTGCACGGGCGCGTTGGCATTTGTGATGTGGGCGGACCGCTTTGTTCGCTCGCAAAGAGTTTACGTTGTGACCTCGCAAAACGCGTGGCAAATCAACAAAGAACTGAAACCTAAGAAACTGGAAATCAACCGGTTCCTGAATTTCCGCACTGTGCCCTCAGCGGTAGTTTTTAACCGCCACCCCTTTTTCAGATTCGACCATCTGCCCGATCCGGATGCCGCGTTGGCGGCGTTGACCCAAGCCCGAGAGGCCCAGACATGAACACCATGATCTTCACCAATGCCCGCCTGATCGACCCTGAAACCGGCACGGACAGTCTCGGCTGGCTGCACATTGCCGACGGCCTCATTCAGGGCAAGGGCAACGGGGACATGCCCGTCACTGACGCTCAGGTCATCGACTGCGGCGGCAAGTGCCTCGCTCCCGGCATCGTCGATATCGGCGTCAAGGTCTGCGAGCCGGGGGAACGGCACAAGGAAAGCTACAAATCCGCTGGTCTTGCGGCGGCTGCCGGGGGTGTGACAACCATCGTCACCCGGCCGGATACTCTGCCTGCGGTCGATACGCCGGAAACGCTGGAATTTGCGACAAGGCGCGCGCAGGCGGATGCGCCGGTCAATGTTCTGCCGATGGCCGCGCTGACCAAGGGGCGCGAAGGGCGTGAGATGACCGAGATCGGGTTCTTGCAGGACGCGGGTGCGGTGGCCTTCACCGATTGCGATCACGTCATCACCAATACCAAGGTGTTTTCCCGCGCACTGACCTATGCGAAATCCTGCGGCGCGCTGGTGATTGCCCATCCGCAGGACCCGGGCCTCAGCGCCGGGGCTGCTGTCACCAGCGGCAAATTCGCCGCCCTGCGCGGATTGCCAGCCGTTTCACCCATGGCCGAGCGCATGGGGCTGGACCGTGACATTGCGCTGCTCGAAATGACGGGCGCAGCTTATCACGCCGACCAGATCACCACGGCTCGCGCCCTGCCCGCGCTGGAACGGGCCAAGCGCAACGGGCTGGACATAACCGCTGGTACGTCGATTCACCATCTGACGCTGAACGAGCTCGACGTGGCCGACTATCGCACCTTCTTCAAGGTCAAGCCGCCGCTGCGGTCCGAGGATGACCGGCAGGCGGTGATCGAGGCCGTCCGCACCGGCCTCATCGATACGATCAGTTCGATGCACACACCGCAGGACGAGGAAAGCAAACGCCTGCCGTTCGAAGAAGCCGCCTCGGGTGCGGTGGCGCTGGAAACGCTGTTGCCTGCGGCGTTGCGCCTGTATCATGCCGACCAGTTGGACCTGCCGACCCTGTTCCGGGCGATGGCATTGAACCCGGCCAAACGGCTTGGTCTGGAAAGTGGCCGATTGTCGGAAGGTGCCCCGGCAGATCTGGTTCTGTTCGACCCGGATGTGCCTTTTGTGCTTGATCGGTTTGCCTTAAAATCCAAATCTCAGAACACTCCATTTGACGGCCAGCGGATGCAAGGTAAGGTCATTTCGACCTATGTTGCAGGTCAAGAAGTGTTCCGGAGTTCCTAATGCCCCCGATCGACAACTCGACTAGCGAACTGCTCCAGTGGGCGGTGGTTGGATATCTGATGGGCTCCATTCCCTTCGGCCTTTTGCTTGCCAAGGTCATGGGGTTGGGAAATCTGCGCGAAATCGGATCCGGAAATATCGGCGCAACCAACGTCCTGCGCACCGGCAACAAAGCCGCAGCGGCGCTGACATTGCTGTTTGACGCGGCCAAAGGCGCGGTGGCGGTTCTGATTGCCCGTACTTATGCCGGAGAAGACGCCGCACAAATCGCAGCCCTTTTTGCCTTTCTGGGCCATTGCTTTCCTATCTGGCTGGGGTTTAAGGGCGGAAAAGGCGTGGCCACCTTTCTAGGCCTCTGGCTGGCGCTGGACTGGCGCGTCGGTGTCGCTTGCTGTCTCAGCTGGTTGGTGGCGGCAGCGATCTGGCGGATATCCTCGGTCGGCGCGTTGGCCGCGGCTGCACTTTCAACAACCTGGGTGCTGGTTCTGACCAGCGGGCAATCTTTTATCCTGGGGGTTATTCTGACGCTTCTAATCTACTGGCGTCACAGCACCAACGTCGCGCGAATCAAGGCCGGAACTGAACCGAAAATCGGAAAGTCGTGACACCGCCGGACGCTTTTATTTCCGCTTTTTTCGCGCTGCCCAAGGGTAGTTTCACTGGTATATCGGGGGACCGGCGCTACGTCGTTGTGCGTCAACATATGGCAGAGGGAAAATCCCACTAGCTGGTTGCACACGAACTGGGCGGAACCGACTATATAAGCATGAACCTGTATCAGACGTGCCTCAGCGGGGCACTGCTGAGGCCGTGTGAAATGGCGGCCTGCAAAGTCATTGCGTTTGTTCTGGACTTTGAACCGGACGCGTAATGCCGGGCCTGCATTTATGAACAGGCGTTATTCTCTGGCGCACAATCACGATTCATTGTTTTGAACGTGATCCAACTGCACCCCAGATCGCTGTCGTGACGGTCAATTACGGGCCACACAGGACAACAATCCGGGGCCTTCGATCCGCACACAGACGAGGCTCCTTTCACGAAAGGTGGAACAATGAACAAGTTTAAATCTCTGATCGGTGGCGTCGCTCTGTCCGTTGCAGTGGCAACATCCGCTCTGGCTGCGGGTGTGGACATCAACGCGAGCTCGACTGGTCTGGCCATGCAGGGTTATGACCCGGTTGCCTATTTCACCGTTGGTGAAGCCACCAAAGGTGACTACCGCATCACCACGCTGTACGACGATGCAATGTATCGTTTCTCGTCGGAAGAAAACAAAGCCGCCTTCGAAGCCAACCCGGAAGCCTACCTGCCTGCCTACGGTGGCTACTGTGCCTTCGGTACAGCCATGGGCTTCAAGTTCGACGGTGACCCGAACTACTGGAAAATCGTCGACAACAAGCTGTACCTGAACCTGTCGGAAGACATCCAGGAACGCTGGGAAGGCGACATCCCGGGCTTTATCGAAAGCGCGAGCGCAAACTGGGAAGACATCGCGGACAAGACCCCTGCTGAATTGCAGAAGCAATAATCCGCTGAAACTGTCAGGCGTGTCGGCGGCGGAACGTTCCGCCGCCGCACGTCGTTTGAAGACCTCTCATTTCTTCCTATCTCATCAGTATCAGAAGTGCCCGTTTTCAAAGGGCAACGGCGTGTCTTGTCACGTTTCAACGCAAGAATACGGGCTGGAATTCGTAGGTATCACTGATCCGATGACGCTAGCGGATCGTAATGGTCTGCATAAGTGAACTGAATTTCACTGAAGCAGAGTGACAATCGAAAGGAAATGAGATGACATTGAAATTGGCTCTCATCACCACTGTCGCAACCGTGGTCGCGGGATCGGCAATGGCACAATCCTCGGGCAACTGGACCGGGTTTTATGGCGGTCTGCAACTGGGTTATGCCGATGTGGACACCAGCCTGTCCGGGGTCGACGGCGATGGCGTAATCGGTGGTATCATCCTGGGTTACGATTATGATCTCGGCGACTGGGTCGTTGGCGGCGGTTTTGACTATGACTGGACTGACGTGGATCTGTCTGGCGCCGCAACTGTTGAAGATGTCTGGCGGCTGAAGGCGCGTGCTGGCTACAAAATAAACCCGCAAGGTTTGCTATATGGCACGGCAGGCTATGCCGAAGCTGGTACGGACACCTTGGGCAGCGATGACGGGTGGTTCATTGGCGCAGGCTACGAACAGATCGTGGCCCCAAACGTGAGTATTGGTGGAGAACTGCTGTACCACGAATTCGATAACTTCAACGGAAACAATGTGGATGTCGACGCAACCACATTGCAGATCCGCGCCTCTTACCGGTTCTGAATGGCATCCCAGACAAAAATGGGCCCGGCCTGTCCGGCCGGGCTTCGATTCAGAGGTCCAGAATCGTACTGCCCGTGGTCTGTCGCGCTTCAAGCGCGCGATGGGCATCGGCAACCTGATCAAGCGCAAAACGCTGATCGATGTGAATCTTGACCTCTCTGCCCTCGACCTTGCCGAACAAGCGGCGCGCCATTGCCTGACACACGGAGTGATCCGCAATATGGGTGAACAAGGTGGGTCGGGTGATCTTGAGCGATCCTTTCTGACCCAGAACACCGATATCGAACGGCGGCACCGGCCCGGACGCGTTGCCGAAGGAAATCATCATCCCTAACGGTCTCAAACAATTCAGCGATCCTTGGAACGTATCCGCCCCGACGGAATCCATCACCACGTCCACGCCCTGACCCTTGGTGATCTCGGCCACCCGTTCGGTGAAATTCTCGGATCGGTAGTTGATGCAATGCGCAGCCCCGTTGAACCGGGCAAGGCTGCATTTCTCGTCGGTTCCCGCCGTGCCAATCAGGGTGATCCCCTCGGATTTCGCCCATTGGCAGGCGATCAGTCCGACCCCACCGGCCGCTGCGTGAAACAGCACCGTATCCCCGCGTTTCAGCGGAGTGGTTCGGTGAAACAGGTATTCAACCGTCAAACCCTTCAACATCATTGCCGCAGCAGCTTCGAATGTGATGCCGTCCGGCAGAGGGCACACCTGTGCCGCAGGCATTACGCGGGCCTCGCAATACGCTCCGGGTGGGGCTGCCGCATATGCGGCCCGCTGGCCGGGTTGCAGGTGCGTCACCCCGTCCCCGACGGCCTCGATGACGCCGGACGCTTCCATGCCCAAAGCATGAGGAAGATCAAGGGGGTACAATCCAGTACGTTGATATACGTCGATAAAATTTAGGCCGCAGGCCTGGTGGCGAATACGTATTTCACCCGGTCCGGGGTCGCCCACTGGCCTGTCTTCGATCCGCAACACCTCGGGCCCGCCGAATTCGTGAACTACAACCGTTTTCGCTGTTGTCTGCATCCTGACCTCCTCTTGCCTGACCTCAAGCTAACATGACTGCGATGCAGGGCAATCCGTCTGGTGCCACAGTGTTGAACAGGATTTCGCCAAACTGTGCTATAATGAGGTCAGGCGTTGTCGGCTGGTCCGGCCACGGACAACAAATTGCCGGATCCGTTCCGCGGCGCAATTCTCGCCAGGGAAGGGGATGAAAATGGCAAAAACAATCGGAAATCCGATCAGCTGGGCAGCCCAGAATCTGGGTGCGGCCGGTGATCATGTCTCGGATAGCGTTTCACAACTCGGAAGCGCAGATATCAAGCATCTGCCGATGGTGCAGACATTGACGATGCAGGATCTGCGCGCTTGCCTGCGGGCGGGGTATCACGACTTTCTCGAAACACGAGCGGACGCCATATTCATTGTACTGATTTACCCGATCGCAGGGCTTTTGATGTTCGGCTTTGCCCTGAACGTCAGTATGATTCCACTTCTGGCTCCTCTCGTTGCCGGTTTTGCTTTGATCGGTCCTGTGGCAGCCGTGGGTTTGTACGAGATCAGCCGCAAACGAGAGCAAGGCAGCACGGCGCATTGGCTGGATGCGTTCGGCGTCTTTCGCTCGCCGTCATTCGGCGCAATTCTGGTACTCGGGTTTTATCTGGTGATGCTTCTGCTGATCTGGCTGATGGTGGCGCAAAGCATCTACACGTATACAATGGGTCCAGAAGCCCCTGCGTCACTGGGCGCTTTTGCTCAGCAAGTATTCTCTACGACTGCCGGCTGGACGATGATGGCAGTCGGACTCACCGTTGGATTCGTGTTCGCTCTGTGCGCTCTGGCGGTCAGTGTCGTCAGCTTTCCATTGCTTCTGGACCGGAAAGTCGGATTGCCGGTGGCGGTCGTGACGTCGTTTCGCGTGTTGCGTCACAACCCCGGCGTCATCTTGACCTGGGGGTTCATCGTGGCTGCCCTTCTGTTTCTGGGTGCCCTGCCGATGCTGTTGGGTTTGATCGTAGTGATGCCGGTTCTGGGTCATGCCACATGGCACCTGTACCGCCGCGCGATTGCGTGAACGCGCGGGACAACCCCGCGCCTTCAATACTCAGCCCGAGACCTTCAGAACGATCTTGCCAATATGGCCCGAGCTTTCCATGCGTGCATGGGCAGCCGCAGCCTCGGCCAGATCAAATTCGCTATCCATAACAGGCGCTACCTTGCCAGCCTCAAGCAGAGGCCAGACGGCTTCGCGCAGGTCCTGCGCAATCCGGGCCTTGGCCAGATCGCTTTGTGGGCGCAGGGTGCTGCCGGTCAGGGTCAGGCGCTTGACCATCATCAGGGCAAAGTTCAGCTCCACGACCGGTCCTTGCAGGAAGGCGATCTGGACCAGCCGCCCATCCTCGGCCAGAGCTTTGACGTTACGCGGAATATAGTCGCCACCGACCATGTCGAGGATCAGGTTTGCCCCACCTTCGGCCCGCATGACGGCCACAAAATCCTCATCGCGGTAGTTGATCGCCCTTTCCGCACCCAATTTGACGCAAGCTTCGCATTTCTCATCCGAACCTGCGGTGGCAAAAACGCGGGCACCAAAGGCGTTGGCCAACTGGATGGCTGTCGTACCAATCCCACTCGAGCCACCATGGACCAGAAATCTCTCGCCTGCCTTCAACCCACCCCGCGTAAACACGTTGGACCAGACGGTGAAAAAGGTCTCGGGCAGGCAAGCCGCCTCTTTCATTCCCATGCCGGCAGGCACCGGCAGGCAGTGGGCCGCAGGGGTGGCGACGTATTCGGCATAGCCTCCGCCCGGCAGCAACGCGCAGACCTGATCGCCGACGGACAGTCCCTGAACCCCGGCCCCAACCGAGACAACCTCGCCCGAAGCCTCAAGCCCCGGCAAGTCACTGGCACCGGGCGGCGGATCGTAAGCGCCCGCACGTTGCAACGCATCCGGGCGGTTCACGCCGGCATAAGCCACTTTCAGCACCACTTGCCCTGCACCCGGTTCGGGGACAGAACGCTCGGTCAGTTGCAAAACATCAGGACCACCCGGTTCGGTGATCTCAACAGCGCGCATCATCTGGGTCATAGGCACCTCCTTTGCCCAATGCCTAGCAGGCATCAGGGTCAAGGCCCAGCACCAAGACGAGCTACTTTCGGGGGTTCAGTTTTCCCGGAAGGTCTGCTCGCATTTTCTCTGGTGCTTTCACCTGACCCGCCAGCCAGTTCGGAACTGCCAGAAACGGTTTCAACACCGGGTTGTCGCGCATCTGTGCCTTGAGCTTTTCGAACTCCATGACGTTCGCGATCCGGCGATCCAGAAACTCCCACGTGCGCTGATGACCCGGGCTGTCATCGCCCAGCCAGAACAACAAGGTCGAGGAATAGACACCCGACAAAGTGGCCCGTTTCGTGTACCAGTTCACGTCGTCCGAGGTATCGCCCAACGTATCCCAGATCAGATCGCAGGTCTGCCAAACTGCCCTGGCACCGTCTGCCGCGTAAGTTGGCAGGGAAAACAGCGTCATGCCCCGGCGCACCAGTTCTTTATCCTCGACCGCTTGCAAACGGAACCGAACCGAAGCGGCAATCTTGTCCCGAAATTTCAGCCCACTTAGGTCTTCGGACTTTATGCGGTCCAGCATCGCCTGATCGCCGCGCGCATGATAGGCCAGTGCCAGATCAACTGCGCCGCGCGGACAGATCGCGCGCGCCAGGCCGTCATCCAGACCACAGTCGGAAATGGAGGCACGAAAACTGGTTTCCGACCATCCATCGAAGGGAACATGGTTCAGCATTGCATCCAAAAGCTGGTGTTTTGCATCTTCATATGTGGTGGTCATGACGTTTCTCCGGTTGTCGGGGCCAGTACTAGACAAGTTAGAACGGCTTTGCTATACCGCCAACTCCTGCAATTTCCTTGCAACTCTATCTAGAAAGGTGGTGACAACCACATGCAGGTTAGTGTTCGCGACAATAACGTCGATCAGGCGCTTCGTGCCCTGAAGAAAAAGCTGCAGCGCGAAGGCGTATTCCGCGAAATGAAGCTTAAGCAACATTTCGAGAAGCCGTCCGAGAAAAAAGCGCGCGAGAAGGCTGAAGCGATCCGTCGTGCCCGTAAACTGGCACGTAAGAAAGCACAGCGCGAAGGTTTGCTCTAAAACCTCGCTCGTCCAGCTTTGGATGACACTATTTGACGACCCCCGAGGCATCGCCCGGGGGTTTGTCGTTTCAGGGATCGGATACAATCCGCCGACTCGTGGGACGGGCTGTGCGGCAAGCCGCCATTTCCTCACCAGCAACATTTTGCCCGGCATTTAGCAGCGCAGCGAATCTCGTGTTGGTAGCATCGCCTCGCCAAAACTCGCCTGAGTTGAACCAACCCCTATCACCGTCGACACCCCCACCTCTAAGTGAGCCCGTCTGAAAGGACACAAACACAAACGGAGGCAAACATGTCGACTGCAAGTACATTCGAACGCGAGATGCTGGGGCTGATAAACCAGGAACGCACATCCCGCGGGCTCAACCCGCTGCAACTTGAAACGCAGCTAAACGACTCGTCCGAAGATCACAGCACCTGGATGTTGAATACAGACACATTCAGTCACACCGGTTCTGGCGGTTCCAGTGCAACCCAGCGGATGCAAGGTGCCGGTTTCGATCTTGAGGGAAGCTGGCGTACTGGCGAAAACATCGCATGGCAGTCAGAACGCGGAGCGCCTGGCATCAGCGATGACGTGGCCCAGCTGCACCAAAACCTGATGAACAGCCCGGGCCACCGCGCCAATATCCTGAACCCGGATTTCAAATATATCGGGATCGGCGTCGAAACCGGTGACATGCAGGGCTTTGATGCGGTGATGGTCACCCAGAACTTTGCCGCGACCGACGCGGCAGTCATGCTGGACAACGGCAATACAAACACACCGCCAGTTCCGCCAACCACGCCGGACGAAGTCGCCGTACCAGAAGAGCCGGAAGTCGAAACGCCGGATACTGACGTCACCGAAACCGAAGAGCCAGGAACTGAGACGCCCGGAACCGAAGAGCCTACACCCGAGACACCGGACACCGATGTCACCGAGACTGAAGAGCCGGGACCCGAAACGCCGGATACTGACGTCACCGAAACCGAGGAACCGGAACCTGAAATGCCGGACACCGAAGTGGTTGATGGCGGTGAGCCCGAAGCAATCTGCTTTGACGTTCAGGCCTTCCTCGATGAAATCGCCAATTTCCTCGAAAACCTGCAAGCGCAGTTTGACGAGTTCGATTGGGAAGACGACATGAACGGCGACACGGACGTGGCCGGCACCGATGATGTCGACATGATGCCGACCGCCGACGCCACGCCAGAAACGGAATCCGAGCCTGCGGGTACCGAAACAGCCGACGTCGATGACTGTGACATCATAATGGTCAACTTCTTCAACTTTGACTGCATGATGGATGCAGCCTGATCAATTGAACCTGTGCGAGGCCGGCCGTGTCGGCCTCGCATGTTCCGGCTCAGAGCCTGATTTTGCTTCAATAGATCTTTGGTACGTAAAGCTCATCCGGCAAAACGCGGCGCTCGTATTCCGGGTTGTACTTGCGGTCGGGCAGATTGACCTTTTCCTGAGGCACGTCCTCGTACGGGATTCTTGTCAATAGATGCTCGATACAGTTCAGCCGTTCACGCTTTTTGTCATTGCCTTCGACAATGTACCAAGGGGCCTCGGGGATGTTGGTTCGGAAAAGCATGTCCTCTTTTGCCTTTGTGTAGGACTCCCAGCGGATGCGGGATTCCAGATCCATCGGCGACAGCTTCCACTGTTTCATCGGATCATGAATACGCATGAGGAACCGCAACTGCTGTTCCTCATCCGTGATCGAGAACCAGTATTTCAGCAGAATGACCCCTGACCGCACCAGCATTCGTTCGAATTCGGGAACGTCCTGAAAGAACTGTTCAACCTGGTCCTCGGACGCAAAACCCATTACCCGCTCGACCCCCGCCCGGTTGTACCACGAGCGGTCGAATAGAACGATTTCACCCGCCGCCGGCAGATGCGGTACATAGCGCTGGAAATACCACTGGCTTTGCTCACGGCGGCTGGGTGCCGGCAACGCGACCACGCGGGCCACGCGCGGGTTCAGACGCTGGGTGATCCGCTTGATCACCCCGCCCTTGCCGGCACTGTCACGGCCTTCAAACAGGATACAGACCTTGGCCCCGGTATGCTGCACCCAGTCCTGAACCTTGATCAGTTCGGCCTGCAGGCGCAGCAGGTTGCGGAAGTAAACCTTGCGATCCAACATGTCCGGATGCTGTTCCCGATAGATTTTCCGGACTTCCATCGACAGCATCGGCTCACTGAATTCTATCTCGAAGTCTTCATCGAGCGTGTCCTCCAGCTCGGCTTCCAGCCAGTCTTTAGGGGCGCCAGTGTTTTCGTTGTCCAAGGTCAGCTCCTTCTCGGTCTTCGGGTTCGGACCATATCGGGCCCGTATAACCACCTGATGTCATCAGATAAATTGATACGAGGGTCACGGGTCCTGCGGCTGTAGTCACACCTGCAAATCAGGTCCAGCGCGGTATACGGTCTTTTCCCTGAATTTGTACGTCTGACCCGCAGGATACAAGCGTTTGAATTGACGCAACGCACTGCACTTCACCACGGCTGCTTGCATTGCCTTGTTTTTGTGCGGCATGACGGGGCGCGTAAAACAGATGAGACCATTGTGACATTCCTTCTTTCCCTGATGCCCTCCATCTGGCCATGGCTGGTCCTGATCTCGGCGCAATTGGCGGCACTGGCCCGGCGAACTGGCATCGCCTTTTCTCTGCTGGTTTTGTTCATCAGCATTGCCTCGGCAATAGGATTGATGTCACCCACGGCGATCGCTGCGGTGGTCTTTGGTTTGGTCGGAGCTGCTTTGCTACCCCATCTGAAAGGTTGGCCTGCTATCGCCGGGCACCTGTTATTGATCCTGTGGTGCCTGGTCATGGGTGCACATCTGCTGCCAGGATTCAACAATTTGAAAATTCTGGATCAGGTGCAGGCGGGTGCGGGAAGCGCCAGTTTCACCATGCATCTGAACCTGGACAAACCGATGGTCTTCTTTGCCATTCTTCTGGCCTGGCCCCGGATGCAGCGCGGAAAAACGCAGATCAAACCCACAGCTTTGCTGGTAGGGTTACTGATCCTTCCTGGCCTGTTTCTCATCGGTTTTTCCCTCGGCTCGGTGCAGCCGGAGTTTACAGTCCCCCCTTGGTGGCTGGTATTTGCCTTGTCCAACGCGTTTCTGACCTGCCTGACGGAAGAAGCCTTTTTTCGTGGCTATCTGCAATCGGCTTTCGCCGCACGTCTTGGGGACGCTTGGAGCGTGATCGCTGCCAGCCTGCTGTTCGGGCTGGCCCATTTCGCCGGAGGTCCGGCGCTCGTGGCTTTTGCTTCTATTCTCGGGCTGGCCTGCGGATTGGGATACTATGCAACCAAGCGCCTCTGGGTTCCCGTTGCGATGCATTTTGGGTTCAACCTGACGCACCTGTTTCTGTTCACCTATCCTGGCCCCTTATGAAAATCAGACCGGTAAGGCAGTGGTCTTGAACACGGTACGCAGAGCAAACGAACTTTGCATTTGGGCCACCCCTGGCAGGCGCGACAAGTATTGTCGATGAATGCGTGCGAAATCTTCGGTGTTCTCCGCCACGACTTTCAAAATGTAATCCGCCGTACCGGCCATCAGATGGCATTCCAACACATCCGGTATCCGGGCCACCGCCTTTTCAAACGCATCCAGAACCTCTTCGGCCTGACCTTGCAGCGTGATCTCGACAAAGACGGTTGTCGGCACGTTCATCTTCCGGGCATCCAGCAAAGCCACGTAGTTGCGGATATACCCTTCAACCTCAAGCCTTTGCACGCGCCGGTGGCAAGCGGACGGAGACAGGTTGACCTGTTCAGACAATTCCGAATTCGACATCCGACCATTTTTCTGAAGTGCCGCCAGAATCTTTCGATCAGTCGCATCCAAGCTCATTGCTGCAATTCCTTTGCATGATTTTTGTAAACTACGCGAAATTCTTCCAAAGAAAAACGTATTGACACGTTTTCTTTCACAGAAATTGCACTGAAAATGCACATAATTTAGGCAGTTTATGAACGGAGACCCCCATGAAGATCGGTTGCCCCAAGGAAATCAAACCCCAGGAATTCCGCGTCGGGATGACGCCCAATGCTGCTCAGGAAGCTGTTGCACGTGGTCACGAAGTCCTTATCGAATCCGGTGCAGGCATCGGCGCAGGTTTCGACAATGACGCCTATGTCGCGGCGGGCGCGCATATCATCGACACTGCGGAAGAAGTATTTGCCACCGCCGACATGATCGTGAAGGTCAAGGAACCCCAGGCTGTGGAACGCAAGATGCTGCGCGAAGGACAGCTGCTGTTCACCTATCTGCACCTGGCTCCGGACCCGGATCAGACGCATGACCTGCTGGAATCAGGTTGTACTGCCATCGCCTATGAGACCGTAACCGACGCGAACGGCGGCCTGCCTCTGCTGGCACCGATGTCCGAAGTCGCCGGTCGCCTGGCCCCTCAGGTCGGGTCGTGGACACTGCAAAAGGCCAATGGCGGGCGCGGCGTTCTGATGGGTGGCGTACCCGGTGTCGGCCCTGCCAAAGTGGTCGTGATCGGCGGCGGCGTCGTAGGAACCCATGCGGCAAAGATCGCTGCCGGAATGGGCGCGGATGTCACCGTTCTGGATCGCTCCTTGCCGCGGCTGCGCTATCTGGATGACGTCTTTGGCGGAACCTTCAAGAACCAGTATTCGACGGCGGGCGCCACGGCCGAGCTGATCCAGGATGCCGATATGGTCATCGGTGCCGTTCTGATCCCCGGTGCTGCAGCTCCGAAACTTGTCTCGCGCGAACAGCTGTCGACGATGAAACCCGGTGCCGTACTTGTCGATGTTGCCATCGACCAGGGCGGGTGCTTCGAGACTTCAAAAGCCACCACCCATGCCGATCCGATCTATGATGTCGATGGCATCATGCATTACTGCGTTGCCAACATGCCGGGCGCAGTGGCGCGCACCTCGACCATCGCCCTGGGCAACGCCACGATGCCGTTCATGCTGTCTCTGGCGGATAAAGGCTGGAAACAGGCGTGTCAGGACGATCCGCATCTGCTGGAAGGCCTGAACGTTCACGCAGGCAAGCTGACTTACTATGCGGTCGGCAAGGCCCTTGGTATCGACGTTGTTTCACCTAACGTGATCGTCAAGTCGTAAACACTCCCGCCCCTGAAATCGCTTTTGAGAAACGATTTACAGCGTTGGGCATAGCGCCACGCCCTCGGCGTGGCGCGGTCAGTATCAAACGCGACGGTTTGAACAAAGATAAGGGCACCGCGCAAGGGCGCGGTGCCGGACCCAACGGAGGAGGGCATCTTCGAATGCCCGATCGACGGGCGGGAGCCGTCACCCCTGTTTCTGGATCTCCACAGAATGGGGATAAGGGATCGAAATACCCTTGTCGTCAAAGGCTTCCTTGATCGTTTTCGTCAGCTCGAATTTGACATCCCAATAGTCTGGTGCCGAGCACCACAGCCGTGCCGTCAGATCCACCGAGCTGTCACCCAGGTTCGTAACCCGAACCCATGCTTCCGGGTCGCTGTGAATGCGGCTGTCCGCTTTCGCCACATCCAGAATGATCTGCATGGCTTTGTCCGCGCTGTCGCCGTAATCAATCCCGAACACCAGATCGACACGGCGCGTGTCATGGGCAGAGTAGTTCGTGATGATCGAGCCCCATGCCTGACCGTTCGGAACGATGATCTGCACGTTATCAGGCGTCACCAGCTCGGTGGTGAACAGGTTCAGGTCCTTTACGGTGCCCGACGTGCCCCCGATATCAACAAATTGACCCAGCTTGTAGGGCCGGAAGACAACCAGCATCACACCGGCCGCCAGATCGCTGAGCGTGCCTTGAAGGGCCAGACCGATGGCCAGCGATGCGGCACCCAGAATGGCGACGATGCTGGTGGCTTCAATTCCGAAGATACCCAGAACAGCAACCAGAACCATGGCGAGAATGGCCCATTTGACCAAGCTTGCCGAAAAGTTCCCCAGTGTCGGATCAATATGCGGCGTCGAATTGATCCGGCGGCGAACCATACCCCCGATTGCGCCAGCCACAATCCAGCCCAAGATCAGAACGACAAGCGCCTTGACGGCACTCATGATCAGCGGGGCATATGCTCCCACCTGTGTTACTACCTCATCCACGCCCATCTCCTTTCAACAGCAAGAAACCCGCGAGGTTTTCGCGGGGGTCACCAGATTGTGAGCCAAATTTGCCATCCGGTCTAGGTGCCAGTTTCACTGGAATTCCCCTCTGTTCGCCAGAAAACACGGCCTGACCGGAAATGCACATCGCACAGGGCTTAAATAAATGCGCCTTGGTCCCTAGTTTTGACGGAACAGCCAAACAGGAGCCCCCCAATGCTGGACAACAAACCACATCCGATAACGGCCCGCTGGCCCGCGCAATCCCCGGACAAGATCCAATTGTATTCCTATCCGACTCCAAACGGCGTAAAGGCGTCGATCATGCTGGAGGAAACTGGCCTGCCCTATGAGGCTCATCTGGTGACGCTGTCGGATGCGGATGTCAAAAGCCCCGAGTTTCTGTCGCTGAACCCGAATAACAAGATCCCCGCCATCCTCGATCCCAACGGTCCGGACGGTGAACCGCTTGCCCTGTTCGAAAGCGGCGCGATCCTGCTGTATCTGGCCGAGAAATCAGGCAAGTTCCTGGGGCAAAGCGCAGCAGACAAGTATCGCATTACGCAATGGCTGATGTTCCAGATGGGGGGCGTGGGGCCAATGTTTGGTCAGCTTGGCTTTTTCTACAAATTCGCTGGCAGCGAAATCGAAGACCCCCGACCGCGCGAACGCTATATCAACGAGGCCAAGCGCCTGCTGAACGTGGTCAACATGCAACTGGACGGGCAGGACTGGATTGCAGGCGATTACTCCATCGCCGATATCGCTCTTGCCCCCTGGCTGAATGCTTTGGACTTCTACGGCGCGAAAGAGGTTGTTGGCTGGGACGACTACGCCAATGTCGTCGCCTATGTTGACCGTTTCATGCAGCGTCCGGCTGTGCAGCGCGGCAAGGCCATACCCGCACGCGCTTAAACGGTTTCGCAATAGGAAGGGTGCCAAAGCTGGCACCCTCTTCGCAAAGCTCAGCCCGGCAGTGCCCCCGTCAGCACATAGCGCAGGATTTCGACCACCTGCGCGGGCTTTTCCGCCACCGCCAGCGCGGCTGCATCAACTTCTTTCAACGCGTGCTGATGCTCGGGACCATGCAGCACGATGATGGACTTACCCAGCGCTGCTGCATAACCCGCATCAAAAGCGGCGTTCCACTGTTTGTACTTGTCGCTAAACCGCACAACCACCACATCGGCATCCGAAATGCCCTTTCGGGTCCGGATCGCATTGACCATCGCACCCTTGTGATCATGCCAGTATTTGTTCGGCTCTTCCCCCAGAATGGCAACGCCACAATCGTCGCTGGCCTCGTGATCAGTCACCGGGCCGTTGAAGGTGATATCCAACCCCTGTGCGCCGTCGATGATCTGTTCGCGCCAGTCGGTGTGTATTTCACCAGAGAGGTATACGTTCAGCATCTTTAGTCCTCCGCAAAAACAGAAAGAGCGCCGCCAGCCCTTTCACTATTTCAGTTGTGCGTCCGCCGAAAGCTGCTCAGCATCAACCGCGCAGAACGCCGCCGGTTGCCTTGGTAATCTTGGCGATAACCTTTTCGGCCACCGCTTCGATGTCCTTTTCCTTCAGCGTCTGGTCCGTCGGCTGCAAGCGTACTGTGATGGCCAGAGATTTTTTGCCTTCACCCAGGCTGCCGCCGATGAATTCGTCAAAGACACGTACATCTTCGATCAGTGCCTTATCGGCACCTGCTGCCGCGTTTACCAAGGTCAGCGCCTCGACGCTTTCATCCACGACAAAGGCAAAGTCCCGTTCGACCGCTTGCAAATCACGCAATTCCAATGCGGCACGTGTGGCACCGGACTTACGGGGCAAGGGAACCTCGTCCGGCCAAATCGTAAAGGCCAATGCCGGGCCCTTGATATCCATCGCCTGCAACACGCGCGGGTGCAACTCACCAAAGACACCCAGTACCTTTTTCGGCCCCAGACAGATCTTGCCGTGGCGACCCGGGTGCCACCAGGCATCGCCGTCGCGCAGAATCTGCACCTTGGCCGGTGCTCCGATCGCCGCAAGAACGGCCTCGGCATCCGCCTTGGCATCAAAGACATCCACCGGGCGCGATGCCCCGTGCACATCCTTGGGGCCGTTGCGGCCAACCAGCAGGCCGGCGATCTGGGTTTTCTGGTCGCCGGGTTCGCCATCATGGAATACAGGGCCAACTTCGAACAGGGCGACGTCGGCGTATCCGCGTGCCTGATTGCGGGCCGCGGCCTGCAACAATCCGGGCAGCAGATCGGGGCGCATGTGGCTCATCTCGGACGAGATCGGGTTTTCCAGCATGGTCGCATCGTCACCGCCACCGAACAAAGCGGCCGAAGCCTGATCGATGAACGTATAGCTGACGCATTCGTTGTAACCCAGCGCGGCGCAGGTGCGGCGCGCCATGGACTGGCGACGCTGAGCCGGTGTCATCACCGGCTTGGGAATACCATCGGTGACACGCGGCAAGGGTTTGCCCTGCAACTTGGTCAACGAGGCGATCCGTGCGACCTCTTCCACCAGATCGGCCTCACCCATGATATCGGGGCGCCAGCTTGGCACGTGGGCCATCTCGCCCTCCAGACGGAACCCGAGGCGGGTCAGCGTCTGACGCTGTTCGCTTTCGGGAATGTCCATCCCGACCAGAGACTGCACCCGTTCAGCATCCAGCTTGTACGCACGTGCGTGGTTCGGCGCTTTACCCGCCTCGACCACTTTGGACGCTTCACCGCCGCAGATGTCCAGAATCAACTGGGTTGCGTGCTCAAGACCTTCCAGAGTGTATTCAGGGTCCACGCCGCGTTCGAACCGATACCGCGCGTCCGAATTGATCTTCAGCGCCCGACCCGTCAGCGCGATCTGCACATGATCCCAAAACGCGCTTTCCAGGAACACATTCACAGTATCCTCGGTGCAGCCGGTTTCCTGACCGCCCATGATGCCTGCGATGGATTCCGGCCCTTTATCACCGGAAATAACCATCATGCCGGGCTGTAGGGTGTATTCCTTCTCGTCCAGCGCCACCAGGGTTTCACCGCCTTTTGCGCGATGAACACGAAGGTTGCCCTGCACCTTGTCCGCGTCAAACACATGCAGCGGGCGGTTATGGTCAAAGGTCATGTAGTTGGTGATATCCACCAGCGCCGAAATCGGACGTAGCCCGATCGCCTTCAACTGATCCTGCAACCACTGTGGGCTGGGGCCGTTCTTGACACCCTTGATAAGGCGGCCCGTGAAATGCGGGCAACCATCCAGCGTATCCTCATCAATCGATACTTTGATCGGGCTTTCGAAATCGCCTGGCACCGGCACGTAGTCGCGCTGTTTCAGAGTGCCGATCCCACGCGCCGCCAGATCACGCGCGATGCCTTCCACGCCCAGCGCATCCGGCCGGTTCGGAGTGATCGCGATTTCGATCACAGGATCGACTTTCGAGGGCTCATTCTCGGCAAGCCAATCAACGAACCTGTCACCGACCTCGCCCGAGGGCAATTCGATGATGCCGTCATGTTCGTCCGACAATTCCAGCTCACGCTCGGACGCCATCATGCCAAAGCTTTCGACGCCGCGGATCTTGCCGACGCTGATCGTCAGGTCCAGCCCGGGGATATACATGCCCGGTTTGCAGACGACGACAGTGATCCCTTCGCGGGCGTTGGGCGCGCCGCAGATGATCTGCAATTCGCCTTCATTCGTGTCCACCTTGCAGACGCGCAGCTTGTCGGCGTCGGGGTGCTTTTCCGCGTGTTTCACATAGCCCAGCGTAAAGTCCTTGAGCTTGTCAGCCGGGTTGATAACCTCTTCGACCTCAAGGCCAAGGTCGGTCAGCGCCTCAGTGATCTCATCAACCGACGCATCGGTGTCGAGGTGGTCTTTCAGCCAGGACAGAGTGAATTTCATTGCTCGGGGCCTTTTTTGGCAGATATCCGTTTGGCAAAGGCAATGACAAAGAATGCGCCAAGGTGCAAGCGCTGCGGGTCACGGATAGGTGGGGGTGCGGCCCAAAAGCTCGTCCAATTGCCGCCCGATCCAGCCATGCGGGATGAAATGCCCGCCCGGATGGGTGTCCAGCACCACCTGCCCCTGCGCACAATCGGTCCATTCCACGCGGCTGAGCGTCAGGAACGGTCTCACGCTCCAGTCCCCGCGCGGGGTTGCGCCGTTGCAGTCAAACTTCGCTTTCCACAGCGCCACCGGATAGGTGGTATCGCCGCCCGGTCCAAAGGGAAAACCCATCACCGTATCGTCCAGCCCATGCACGTGGCGCACCTCGCGCGGGGCTTCGGGGCAATCTTCGGTCTGGCGGATGCTGCCCGCAACGGCCAGCAAGGCGGAGATGTCATTGCCCGACTGGCAGACATAGCGCCACGCCATCGCACCGCCATAGGAATAGCCCGAAACATAGATGCGTTCGGGGTCAATCGGATAGCGCTTGGCGACGTCTTCCAGCACCGCGTCGGCAAAGGGGACGTCTCCGGTATCCGAAGTCCAGAAATCCCAGCTTTTGCCTAACCCGTTCGGGGCCACCAGCAGCACACCGCGCAGCTTTGTGGCTCCGGCGATACGCTCATGGTTCACCACAACCGTTCCCTGCCGCGCCCAGCCGTGGAAATGCAGCAACACCGGCAGAGGCGTTTCGCCATCCCACCCGTCCGGCTCCAGCACATGATACGAGCGGTCGCCGACCTGACAGGCGGTATCGCCGTGACAGGATTCGATTGCGATGGCTTGGGTGGCGGTCAGCAGGAAGAGGCAGAGCAGTCGATACATCATCCGTCGAACCCTAGCGAGCCTGCGCCCGCTGTCACGTCACAACCGCGTGGGAGATTGTGACAAGCCGCGCTGTCGCCAGACCGCGGGATGGCGATCAACGGGTTGTAGTGGGCAGTTTATCTTGGCCAAGCCTGTGCATCATTCAAACGGTGCGCTTGCGGAGACAAATCGCCAGCCCGTGCGGGCGGTCTGGCGATGGCGCGGCGGCCTATCGGCCTTTGCTCCGCGCCTTCTTCTGCTTAATTACGACCTGTACTTTTTTGATCTGCTCTAGTTCTTCACGCTCTTGTAGAAACTGGATTCCATACCGGATGTATCCCACCAACAGGCCAGGGTAGACAAAAATAACAAGTGCAAAGCCTAGTATCCCTAAGACGACCCCAAACGCTGGCATGGCGGGTACCACGGTGGGTACGAAAGACAACAATACAGGACCGATAAACAACGCAACAATCCACCGTACTGGAGCGCTCGTTATTCGGTCGCTCCACCAATCGAAGTAGCGTGCCAGATATACTCCTATCGGAAACACTTAGCGGCTCAAACCACCATGCAGGTTCGGCATATCCAACGCCGCAAACCCATAGTGACGCAGCCAGCGCAGATCACTGTCAAAGAAGGCCCGCAAATCCGGAATGCCGTATTTCAGCATCGCCAGACGGTCGATGCCGATGCCAAAGGCAAAGCCCTGATAGACCTCAGGATCAATCCCACCGGCGGCGATCACCTTGGGGTGGACCATGCCCGAGCCCAAAATCTCCATCCAGTCGTCACCCTCACCGATCTTCAGTTGACCGTTATCCCACGAACAGCGGATATCGACCTCGGCCGACGGCTCGGTGAAGGGGAAGTGCGAGGCGCGAAAGCGCAGTTCGACGTCGTCGACCTCGAAAAACGCCTTCACGAACTCTTCCAGAACCCATTTCAGGTTCGCCATCGAGATGTCCTTGTCGATAGCCAGCCCCTCGACCTGATGGAACATCGGCGTGTGGGTCTGGTCATAATCGGCGCGGTAGACGCCGCCCGGACAGATGATGCGGATCGGTGCGCCCTGCAGCTCCATTGATCGGATCTGGACGGGCGAAGTATGGGTGCGCAGCACATGCGGCGGTCGCTCGTCGCCTTCGGCGCGGTGCATATAGAACGTGTCCATCTCGGCCCGTGCGGGGTGGTGGCCGGGGATATTCAGGGCGTCGAAATTGTGCCAGTCGGTTTCGATCCGCGGCCCTTCGGCCACTGAAAAGCCCAGTTCGGCAAAGATCGCGGTCAGTTCCTCGGTCGCCTGGCTGACCGGGTGGATCGAGCCTTGGCCACGTGGCCGGGTCGGCAGCGTGACATCCAGCCATTCAGTGCGCAGACGCTCATCCAGCGCGGCATCAGCCAGCGCCGCCTTCTTGGCAGAGAGCGCCGAGTTGATCTCATCCTTCAGGGCATTCAGCGCGGGGCCAGCAACCTGACGTTCTTCGGGCGTCATCTTGCCCAGCTCGCGCATCTTCAGCGCGACTTCGCCTTTTTTGCCCACGGCGGCGACGCGGATCGCCTCAAGCGCGTTCTCGTCGCCTGCCTCGGCGATTTGGCCCAGATATTTTGCCTTAAGATCGTCCATGACGCCCTCTGAATTTGGTCGCCAACCTGCTATCGGGCCAGCCCCGCGAATGCAAGCGGGACCGGTCGGGTCAATAGCTGTATTCAGGGAAAATCCGGGTCAGATCACCGTTCCAGTCGCCGTTGTAGTGTTCCAGCAACTCATCCGCAGGCACTTTCCCGCTTTGGATGCTGTCCTTGAGCGCGTTGAGGAAATGGGTCTCGTCCGGCACCAGTCCACCGGCCCCGGGATAGGCGCGGGCTTTCAGGCCGGCCTCAGAGACCGCCACCACCTCACGCGCCAGATCGTGCATGTTGATGTTACCGACTTTCGCTTGCAGGCCATCTTTGGCGGCCGCGACACGCAGCGCCTCGCGGGTCTCGGTGTCCCAGCCTTTGACCAGATCCCAGGCCGCGTCCAATGCCGTTTGGTCGTAAGTCAGGCCAACCCAGAAGGCAGGCAAGGCGCACAGACGACGCCACGGTCCACCATCGGCCCCGCGCATTTCCATGAACTTCTTGATCCGAGCTTCGGGGAAGGCGGTGGTCAGGTGGTCGGCCCAATCGCTGAGCGTGGGCGTTTCACCCGGCAGGGCGGGCAGTTCACCTTTCAGGAAGTCACGGAAGGACATGCCCAGCGCATTGATGTACTGGCCGTCGCGATACACAAAATACATCGGCACATCGAGCGCGTATTGCACGTAACGCTCGAACCCGAAGCCGTCTTCGAAAACAAAGGGCAGCATTCCTGTGCGGGCATCGTCCAGATGCCGCCAGATGTAACTGCGCCAGCTTTTCTGGCCATTTACCTTGCCCTCAAAAAAGGGCGAGTTCGCAAACAACGCCGTTGCCACCGGCTGCAAGGCCAACGCGACGCGCAGTTTCTGCACCATGTCGGCCTCGGACCCGAAGTCGATATTGACCTGAACGGTGCAGGTTCGGCGCATCATGGCGCGGCCCATGGTGCCGACCTTTTCCATGTAATCGTTCATCAGCCGATAACGCCCCTTGGGCATCAACGGCATTTCGTCATGGGTCCAGGTCGGAGCCGCGCCGAGACCGATGAAACCCACGCCGATCTCATCTGCGATGTCCTTCACCTCACGCAGGTGGGTGTTCACCTCATCGCAGGTTTCGTGGATGGTCTCAAGCGGAGCACCCGACAGCTCAAGCGCGCCGCCCGGCTCCAGGCTGACATTGGCGCCGTCCTTTTCCAGACCAATCAGATGACCTGCTTCGCGGACTTCAGCCCAGCCATGGCGATCCCGCAGACCTTCCAGCACGGCCACAATCGAACGGGTGCCCTCGAAGGGCAACGGTTTCAGCGTGTCCTTGCAGTAGCCGAATTTCTCATGCTCGGTGCCGATGCGCCAGTCTGCCTTGGGCTTGCAGCCCGACTCCAGATATTCGGCCAATTGCTCGTGGCGTTCGATCGGACCGCCGCCGGACTGAGGGATGGACATGAACCGTGCTCCGATCCTGATGTGTCTGTCTTTTGGCCAGTCGTGGGGGCAAACTGCGCCAGTGTCAATGCAGCCGAAGGTGTGGAGGGCGCGAGGGCGTACGCTCCCAGATAACGACCTTATGCGGCGATCTGCCGTTGAGTTCAGACAGCATTTGTTCGGTTTTCAAGCCCGGCAGGCTTGAGAAAACGTCGAACAGAGCTTCGGCTCCTTCAGCGTTCACAGGAATGTGAAGCGTCGGTTGCCCAGGCTGATCCAGAACCCAATGCGCCGGACTGGAGGTCGGATCAAGTGCAAGCCGTTCGATTTCTCGTGTCGCAACAATGCCGCCATCCAGAGGGCCGAGATAAGTGATTTGCCCTTCATCAACCGTAACGACGCCCTGCCCGCCTGCGCCGGTTCTGAACCGTGCGCGCTGTATGCCGATCACGGCCAAAGCCGCGGACACGACGATCAGGAACCAACCGACCCAGGCCAGCAACCCACCCGGCCCGCTGACCCAACTGACGCCAAGGATCAGGACAAAAACCGAGACCAAAACTTCACGCCAGCGCCAAAGTGCCAGTTTTGCCTCGGGTCGAAAAAAGCTCATTGAGCGGACTCCGTTTGATCGTTGAACAGAATCAGTGAGACCGAACCGGCCGGCATGAATCCAATCGCTATGTAAGCACGAGCGGCCGCATTTGAAGCGGCAAATAAGACGGCTCGGTTCACACCTGCCTCGCGCGCCTCTTTCAAATGCAAAGCGACAGCGGTGCGCGCATAACTTCGCCCGCGCAGCTCGCGAGGGGTAAATACACCACCTACCTGAACGACATCCGAAAGCGCCGAATTGAAGCCTGTCATCGCAACCGGCTGTCCTTTGTAGATAAGGGCTCTGTGACTGTCGCGCTCCAGATAACGTTTCAGGTCTTCTCTGGCCTGCTTGTCCAGTTCCTTGTGAAGCAAACCCGGCGTTTCCTGAAGGTATTGCTTCCGCCAGGCAATCACTTGATTGCGATCCACTCCGGCCAACGGAACAAGGCGCACATCTTCCATTTGAGGAACAACAAGGTTGTTCAGGTTAAGTGAGAATGCCGGTTCATCGTCATTGAGACCCGTCAGCCAGTCTCGCCAACCTACGATTTTGACGAAGTCTCTAACCTGCGCCGTTTCACCGATGATTCCCGAGACAGCTCGGTTTTGGATCCAATCCCAGGCGGCAAAAAGCTCTGCACGCTTCACGTTGGGGCATTGCGGAAAGACCATTCCTTCATTGGTGATACCCAAGACACCGCGCAGCGGGTTACCCAGCAACCAAAACGACATGCACCGAGGATGGGAACCACCCAGACCGAAATCTTCCAAATTGCCCAAAGGAAACATCGAGCTTTGGAGGTGGAGGCGCAAAAACCGCTGAACTTCTGGAACATCCTTCTGTAGCGCTGCGCGCCACATTACGCCCAATCCCCCAGCGCCTGCTGCCACATGGTCAGTGCAGCGACTGCCGCCGTGTCGGCCCGCAGGATACGCGGACCAAGACTGACGACATGCGCGAATGGCAACCCTGTCAGACGCGCGCGTTCCTTGTCAGAAAACCCGCCTTCCGGGCCGATAAGAATCGCCCACGGGTAACCTTTTTCATTGGCGGCCAATCGCAAGGCCGATCCAACCTCGGCTTCGTTGCAGAACATCAGTTGCCGATCTTCGGGCCATGCATCCAACAGCCGATCCAACCGCTGCAAATCGGCGACCTCGGGCACGAAGGTTCCGCCGCATTGCTCGGCCGCCTCGACGGCATGGGCCTGCAAGCGGTCTTGCCGGATACGTTCGGAATTTGTGAACTCGGTCTGCACCGGCATGATACGCGCCGCGCCCATTTCCGCGGCTTTTTCCACGATGAAATCAGTGCGGGCCTTTTTTATCGGTGCAAACAGGAACCAAAGATCGGGCGGCAACTGCAACGGTTTCGTCTGCTCAAGGCAGGTCAGCGTTCCTCCGCGTTTTCCCGCCTCCGAGACTTCGGCCAACCACTCTCCGTCCTGCCCGTTGAACAGGGCGACCTGCCCTTTGACCGCAAGGCGCATGACACCAAAGAGGTAGTGTGCCTGGTCGCGCGTCAAAGGAACCGATTGCCCCTGACCCAAGGGCTGCTCTACATACAGTCTGATCTTCGCACTCATGAGACCTTACATATGCAAGGCAATGCCCCAACACCAGATGGTCAAGTCGCTGATGCCGTCACCGGCAACTGGGTTGACACCCGTGCCCCGGCCTTTGCCCGCCCCTACCTGCGCCTCAGCCGCGCGGACCGGCCCATCGGGACATGGCTGTTGCTGATTCCGTGCTGGTGGGGGCTGGCGCTGGCCATCCTGCACGACGGTCAGCCGCGTTGGGAAGATCTGTGGATCGCCATAGGATGCGCATTCGGAGCCTTTCTGATGCGGGGCGCAGGTTGCACCTGGAATGACATTACGGACCGGGAATTCGACGGGCAGGTCGAACGCACACGCTCGCGCCCGATCCCTTCGGGTCAGGTCAGTGTCCGGCAGGCCGCGGCGTGGATGGTCCTGCAATGCATTCTGGCGTTGGGCATCCTCCTCAGTTTCAATCAGGCGGCCATTGCCATGGGCGTACTGTCCCTGTTGCCAGTGACGATCTATCCGTTTGCCAAACGGTTTACCTGGTGGCCTCAGGTGTTCCTGGGGTTGGCTTTCAACTGGGGCGCCCTTCTGGCCTGGGCGGCGCATAGCGGTTCCGTGGGATGGCCTGCAGTGACGCTTTACCTGTCTGGAATCGCGTGGACCCTGTTCTACGACACCATCTATGCGCATCAGGATGCCGAGGATGACGAACTGATCGGCATCAAGTCAACCGCCCGGCTGTTCGGAGCCGATACAGCGAGGTGGCTGAAGTACTTTTTGGTGGCGACGGTGTCGCTGATGGGACTGGCCATCGTCGATGCAGGGGTGCCGGATGCCTCGATGCTGGCATTGGGCGTTGCGCTCTGTGGGCCTTGGGCAATGGGCTGGCACATGATGTGGCAACTCCGCGCGCTGGACATCGAAGACAATGCCAGGCTGTTGCAATTGTTCAGGGTCAACCGCGACACTGGCTTGATTCCGCTGATCTTCCTCTGCGTTGCCCTGTTGCTCTGATTGCACCTGCTGAACGGGGCCTGTAAAGATCGGCCCAACCGCCTGAGGAGTGTCGAGCCCAAATATGCGTCTGCCGTATTTTATCGTTGTTTCCCTGATCTTTCTTGTGTCAGCCGGGCTGTCGCTTTTGGCAGCCAGCTATGCCGTTACAAAGATCGAAGAGACTTCGGAATTCGCTGTGCGCCGGTCGCTTGATCTCAAAGGCCATGACTGGGCCGAGGTTGAATCCCATGGCTTGCGCGTGGCCCTGACCGGAACTGCACCGGATGAGGCGACCCGCTTTAACGCGCTGACAGCAGCCGGAACCGAGGTCGATGCGTCCCGCGTAATCGATGAAATGGAGGTTGAAGCGACTTCGGCCCTGGCGTCACCACGCTTTTCAGCAGAAATTCTGCGCAATGATCACGGTATCTCGATCATCGGTTTGATCCCCGCCAGTGAAGACAGGGATGACCTGATCAGACGGCTGAGCAATCTCGACCGCAACATCGCGGTCTCGGACCTGATGGAAACGGCAGATTACCCCAAGCCCGACGGTTGGGATGCAGCGATATCCTATGCCATCGAGGCTTTGGCCAGCCTGCCTCGCGCCAAAATTTCCGCAAGTGCGGATTTGGTCAAAATCACCGCCATTGCGGACAGCCAACAGGAAAAACAACGTCTCGAACAAGATCTGACTCGCGCCGCACCGCCCAGCCTGCGGATCGGGCTGGCGATTTCGGCCCCCCGGCCCGTTATTACGCCTTTTACGCTGCGTTATCTGATCAACGAAGAAGGTGGGCAATTTGATGCCTGCTCGGCACAGGATGAAAAGGCCCGCGACCGGATCGTGACCGCCGCGCGCGAAGCCGGACTGTCAGGGCCATATTCCTGTACCATCGGTCTGGGTGAGCCCTCACCGCGTTGGCCCGAAGCAGCCGAGATGAGCATTCAGGCGCTTGCCAGAATCGGCAAAGGCTCGGTCACAATGTCGGATGCCGACATTACCTTGGTTGCGGCGCAAGGCACCGATCCAGCCATGTTCGACCGAATTGTGGGCGAACTTGAAACAGCGTTGCCTCAGGTCTTTGCCCTGCACGCTGTTCTGCCAGAACCCGAAACCAGCGAACAGGCCGGACCCATAGAGTTCTCGGCGACCCGCAGTCCCGAAGGGCTGGTGCAACTGCGAGGGCGTCTGGGGGATGAAACCTTGCGGGATATGGTCGACAGCTATGCCCGCGCGGCCTTTGGCTCGGACCAGGTCTATACAGCAACCCGCATCGTGCCGGGGCTTCCGGCAGATTGGCCGGTGCGTGTTCTCGCTGGCCTTGAGGCGTTGGCACAACTTCACAACGGCGCCTTGACCGTGACGCCGGACACAGTCGAACTGACTGGCCTCAGCCATGAAGAAGATGCCAAGGCCCGTATTGCGGGTCAGCTGTCGGACAAGCTGGGAGAGGGGCAAGAATTCACCCTGACGATCACTTATCAGCCACCGCCAGAACCCGAAGATGCTCTGCCCGATCCTGAAGTCTGCGAAGCGCAGATCGCCGAAGTTCAGACTTTCAGCAAAATTGCTTTCGAACCCGGATCGGCGACGATTGCGTCCGACTCGCGCGATGCCGTGAACCAGATCGCGGATATCCTGCGCGACTGCGGACCGATCCGTATGGAAATACAAGGCCATACCGACAGCCAGGGCCGCGAAGAGATGAACCAGCAGCTCAGCCAGGCACGGGCTCAATCCATTCTGAACGAGCTGCGCGGGCGGCGCATTCCCACTAGCAGCTACACTGCCGTGGGATACGGTGAAACACAGCCCATTGCGGATAACGACACCGAAGAAGGCCGCGAGGAAAACCGGCGGATCGAGTTCCGGCTGATCCGCCCCGAACCAGTCGAGGCCTCCGAAACAGGTCTCGAAGCGCTCGAGGCCGAGACTAACCCGCCCGAGGCGGATCAGACCGACACGACCGCACCAGATGCGGATGCAGAGGACCAGTAAGTTGAACAGAACCGAATTCATCATCGCCACTGCCGTCATTCTGTTTGCGGCCTTCTGCATGGGCTGGTTTGCCAACTGGCTGGCCCACCGCCTGTCCCGCGTCCGCCAAAGCGACGTTGCTGATCTGGATCGCATGAGCCAGGAATTGCACGAAGCGGAAGAAACCCGCGATCAGGCCATAACCTACCTTCAGCAACGCGAAGCCGAGTTGACCAATCAGCTGACCCAGACAGAGGCAGAACTGGCCGCAGCCATGGACGGCCTGCGCGCCGCGCGGCAAGAGGCCGAGGAAATGCGCGGGCGGATCAACAACGCCGACTGAACGACCGTCTTTCCGGTCGTCTCACAAGACCTGTGCCAAATCTGCGAACGGGTCTTCGGGGTCTTCCAGGCCAACCGACGGCCAGAACACGCCATCCCCTGCGCAATTCCTACAACGCGCCAATTGCGCCCCTTCCAGACGGAAGGACGTTTGCATCAAAGCTTCGGTTCCCATCCGGAAAACCAGACTGCAATGGCGACCAAGCGACACGGCATAGTGGACGATCCAGAGTTTATCGATCATCTGCCGGGCATACGCACCGCTGATCGGGGCCGGGCTTTGTCCGAATGAATTGTCTGTTTCGCAAGGCCTTAGCAACTCAATCCGTAGTGCAAGCCGCCATCCTACCGATCCATTTTTCACGGATTTGGTGCAGATTCGCGAACCAGTGTCTGGATGAGAATTGAACCCGCTCGGGTCCACAAGCCACCACGGCGGTCGCGCCGCACTACCAGCGGGTCAACGCGTCTTCGTCCTGTTCTTTGGCCGCGACCCATTCCGCGCCGGAACGGGTGATTTCTTTCTTCCAGAACGGCGCACGCGATTTCAGATAATCCATCAGATACTCCGCCGCTTCAAACGCATCCTTGCGGTGCGGTGCCGCCGTGGCCACCATCATGATCTTGTCGCCCGGTGCCAGACGTCCATGACGATGAATCACCAGCACATCGCCCAACGACCAACGATCCTTGGCCTCTTGGGCGATCTTGGTCAGGGCGCGCTCGGTCATACCCGGATAATGCTCGATCTCCATCACATCCAGATCACCGCTTGCAAGGTCGCGCACAACGCCGGTGAAAGTAACGATGGCCCCGTTGGAATCATCCCCGGCGGCAAAAGCATTGGCCTCTGCCCCCAGATCAAATGCCTCTTCCTGAACCGCGATCCGCATCGTTCAACCGCCCGTCATCGGTGGGAAAAACGCAACTTCCCGAACTCCTGCCAGCGAAGCATCGAAGTCCGACAGCTCTTGATCCAACGCGACGCGAAGGGCGGACAAATCGGCAAACGCCGCGGCGTAGCGGTCTTCCCGAGCGCTCAGTTCAGCCACCAGGTCGCTAACTGTGGCCGCTTGCGTTTCGACCTTTTCTTTTGGCAAGCCGATGCGTTCGCGCACCCATGCGAAATACAGAACATCCATCGGTTAGCTCTCCTTCAGATGAGGCATGGCCTTACGTAGATAATCATAGCCGGTGATCAATGTTAGCGTTGCGGCGATCCACAACAGCCACAGCCCAACCTGACCAGCCCAGTACATGCCATCGACATTCAAGCGCAGGTGGTTCACGTCTTCGACCTGACCCGCAATGATTTGCTCGACCAGCTCGGCATCCATACCAAAACTCGCCATCACGGCATAGTGCTCAAAGATACCCTGCGAAAACAGAACCGCGATGGCGACCATCTGGGCCGTGGTCTTCCATTTGGCCAGTTTGGTGACTTTGAGCGTGCCGGCCACATCGCCCAGGTATTCCCGCAGGCCCGACACAAAAACTTCACGAAACAGGATCACGGTTGCAGGAAGGACAAGCCAGGGTGTCCAGTGCTCGGTCGAATAGCCCACAAGGATCATAAGCGCGATCACCACCATGGCCTTGTCGGCGATCGGATCCAGCATCGCTCCGATTTTGGTCTCCTGCTTCCATGCGCGGGCCAGATACCCATCGAACCAATCGGTAATCGCCGCTGACAGAAACAGGATCAGTGCAAACCAGTCCGCATAGGGACGGGTGAAATACAAAAACATAACAGCCAGTCCGGGCGCGGCCAGCAGGCGCAGCACAGTCAGGAGATTGGGTAAATTCCACTTCATGGCTTGGACCCTATATTGCTGGTCCGGAACAGAAAAGCCAATCAGGCAAAAAACTTCATCACTCACAAACGCTTGGTCAAAGCGCCGCAGGCCTGGCGTCTCAGAACAGAACCTCTTGGCCTTTCCCGGCTTTGCGGTCAGATTGCCGCGCAAGCCGAACCAGAAAGTACCAGATGACAGCGCATATTCAAACCGACGCCCGATCAAACATGATCGGCAGCCTCTGGATGATCGCCGCGATGGCGGGCTTTGCGCTGGAGGATGCGTTGCTGAAAGCCGCCTCAGCCGCACTCCCGATATGGCAGGTTCTGGTTCTTTTTGGTGTGGGTGGGTCCGTGATATTTGCTGCGGTGGCTTTGGCGCGCGGGCATCGGTTGCTGCACCCTGACGTTCTGTCCCGCCCGATGAAAATTCGAGTACTTTTCGAGGTCTTTGGTCGATTGTTTTACGTTCTGGCCATTGCTCTGACTCCTTTGTCCTCGGCTACGGTGATTCTGCAAGCCACGCCTCTGGTCGTTGTTGCAGGCGCCGCGTTGTTCTTTGGCGAGACAGTCGGTTGGCGGCGTTGGAGCGCTATCTTTGTCGGCATGATCGGCGTCGTCGTCATCCTGCAACCCACCGGAGACAGTTTTTCGCTGCTGTCGATACTGGCAGTGCTGGGAATGCTGGGATTTGCAGGACGTGATCTGGCCAGCCGCGCAGCACCTGCCACGCTTGGAACCGAAGTCCTGGGGTTTTACGGCTTCCTCAGCATCATCGTGGCCGGCGTGGCCTATCGGTTTTGGGAAGGCGCGCCGATGGTCTCACTCAGCGTGCACACAAGCCTGCACCTAACCGGGGCGGTGCTGATGGGGGTAATGGCTTATGCGTCGCTGATGAAGGCCATGCGCACGGGCGAAGTGTCTGCCGTGACCCCGTTCCGGTACACCCGACTATTGTTCGGCATCGGGTTGGGTGTGGCCATGTTCGGTGAAAGCCTGGACGCTACCATGTGGATCGGCAGCGCGCTGATCGTTGCCTCGGGCCTCTATATCCTGTGGCGGGGTCGGCGTGCCTAGCCCTTGTCGTGGAAGAAGTCGTAAACCTTCTGCGCCAAACCGGCCGAGATCCCTTCGACCGCTTTCAGATCGGCCAGATTGGCCCGGCTGACGGCTTTGGCGCTGCCGAAATGAGCCAGCAGAGCACGTTTGCGTGCCGCCCCGACACCGGGGATCTCGTCCAGCGGTGTCGCACCTACGGCCTTTGCCCGCTTTGCGCGATGGGTGCCGATGGCAAACCGGTGCGCCTCATCCCTTAAGCGTTGAATGAAATACAATACAGGATCGTTTCGTTTCAGCGCAAATGGGCGCTGGCCGATCCGGTGAAACTCTTCCTTGCCGTGATCGCGGTCGACCCCTTTGGCGACGCCGACCATGGGAATGTCTTCGACCCCATGTTCGACCATGATCTCATGCACGGCGCTTACCTGCCCGGCACCGCCATCAATCAGCAGCAGGTCAGGCCACAGCCCTTTGTCGCGATCCGGGTCTTCCTTTTGCAATCTGGTGAAACGACGGTTCAGTACCTCTTTCATCATGCCGAAGTCGTCACCCGGTGTGAGGTCATCTCCGCGAATGTTGAACTTGCGGTAGGCGTTTTTCATGAACCCCTCTGGGCCCGCTACGATCATGCCGCCAACCGCGTTGGTGCCTTGAATGTGAGAGTTGTCGTAGACCTCAATCCGACCCGGCGGACCGTCCAGTTCGAACGCCTCGGCCAGCCCGCGCAACAGCTTTGCCTGCGTGGCGCTTTCCGACATGCGGCGGGCCAGAGCCTCGCGTGCGTTGCGCAAGGCGCCGGCAACCAGTTCATGTTTTTCGCCACGTTGCGGCACAAGGACTTCGACCTTGCGCCCGGCTTTTTCAGCCAACGCCTGCTGCATCAGATCAACGTTTTCGATTCCGTCCGACAGGATCAACTGTCGCGGCGGTTCCTTGTTGTCGTAGAACTGACCCAGAAAGGCCTCCATCACTTCGGCAGATGAAACATCCGGTCCGACGCGCGGATAGAAATCCTTGTTGCCCCAGTTCTGGTTCGCACGGATGAAAAACACCTGCACACAGGCCTGACCGCTGTCCATGTAAAGGCCGATCACGTCCGCCTCAGCAACACCGCGCGGGTTGATACCCTGAGAGGTCTGCACCTGCGTCAGCGCCCGGATACGGTCACGCAGACCGGCGGCGCGTTCGAACTCCATCGCCTCGGACGCAGCCATCATCTGCTCGGCCAGCTCCTCCTGTACCTTGGTCGAGCGACCCGACAGGAAGCGTTCAGCATCCTTCACGCTTTCACGGTAATCCTCCTCCGAGATCAGGCCAACACACGGCCCGGAGCAACGCTTGATCTGATACAGCAGGCAAGGCCGTGTTCGGCTGTCGAACATCGAATCCGAGCAGTTGCGCAGCAGGAACGCTTTTTGCAACTGATTTAATGTCCGGTTCACCGCACCTGCGCTGGCAAAGGGACCGAAATAGGCTCCTTTTTCCTTCTTCGCCCCGCGGTGTTTCTTGATCTGCGGAAAGTCATGATCCTTGGCGACCAGTATGTTCGGAAAGCTTTTGTCATCCCGCAACAATACATTGTATTTCGGCTTGAGCTGCTTGATCAGGTTCTGCTCCAGCAGCAATGCCTCGGTCTCGGTTCGCGTGGTCAAAAACATCATCGAAGCCGTCGCGGCGATCATCTTTTCGATCCGACCCGAATGACCCGGACGTGTGTAATTCGACACCCGTGCCTTGAGGTTTCGAGCTTTTCCGACGTACAGAACCCGGCTGTCGGCATCGAGCATGCGGTAAACACCCGGAGAACTGTCCAGCGTTTTTACATGGCGCTGAATGCAGGCATAGCCGGAAAGGGACGATTCGCTGTCGATAGTCATGACCCTGAGATATGATTCTCTGACAATGGCTGCAATCTCACGCCACTCAGATCAAGAGTAAACAAATCCACGGTTTCTGTGGATAAGTGTGAAGATAAGTTTTCGGAAAATCGAAAATCCCCTTGTTTCCTTGCCTCTTCCCTTACTTGCACAAAAATTAAGCAACAATTTAAATACTTGTTTTTAAATGATATTTTTTTACATACTTAGCAAGTGTATGAAAAAAAAGACAATTTTGTAACGCGCATGTAACACAATTGAGAGCGGTGCAAAACTTGCAGCAAAATTGCTTATTCTACGCCCAGAACATCCGGAGTTTTCCAACCCAGATGCTGACCGCCATCCACACATAAAAGCTGCCCGGTAACCGCGTGTGCATCCAGAAAATACCCAAGCGCGGCAGTTATGTCAGACGGGTTGGACCCCCGCTCCAATACGGTATTGGAACGCTGTGTCAGAAAATGTTCTTCGCTTTGGCGGTGACCCTGCATCGTTGGGCCCGGCCCGATCGCATTGACGCGGATCGTCGGAGACAATGCCTGCGCCGCCGTTCGGGTCAGCGTCCACAGACCCATTTTCGCGATGGTGTATGACATGAACTCGGGCGTCAGTTTACGCACTCGCATGTCCACCATGTTGACGATAAGGCCGGTTGCGAGCGGTTCGCCATTTTCATCTGTGCCAACGCTCAGCCCCTGATCCGCCATTGCCTGCGTCAAAACAAAGGGCGCACGCAGGTTGCTGTCGAGATGTCGATCCCAGCTTTGCCGGGTTGCCGTGCGGATGTTGTCATATTCAAAAATCGACGCGTTGTTCACCAGACAGGTGATCGGCCCGCCCAGCGCCTCTGCCGCTTTGGGCAGCAGCGCCTGAACCTGAGCCTCGTCCAGCAGATCGGTCTGCAGGGCCACGGATTGACGGCCAAGCGCCTGCACCTCTGCCGCTGTCTCCTGCGCCGGGCCTTCGGAGGAGGCGTAGTGCACGGCCACATCAAAACCACGACCCGCCAGATACAGCGCCATGGCCCGGCCCAAACGAATACCGGCACCGGTCACTAAAGCTCGGGTCATGCTTCACCTCGTTTTGTCAGATCACACCAGCAATACGGTGACATAAAGCACATAAAGGAAAGTCAACACCAACCCCCAGACGCGCGAGATGTCCTGTTTGAGGAACACAAACGGAACCAGAAGCAGCGATGCGCCCAGCATGACCCACAAGTCGAACCGCAAGAACTCTGGGGTAACTGGTATACGACCAAACCAGGTTGCGATCCCAATGATGGCCAGAAGGTTGAACATGTTCGAACCGATCACGTTACCCAGCGCGACATCGGCTTGTCTGCGCAGTGCGGCCATAAGCGTCGTCGCAAGTTCGGGCAAAGAGGTTCCTACCGCGATAAGGGTCAGGCCGATGACCGTTTCGCTGACTCCATAAGTTTTCGCAATCGTGGTCGCGTTGTCCACCAGCAAATGGGCACCCATCGGAAGTCCCACCAGGCCCAGGATCAGGTAAATCGATACCTTCCAGTAGGGCATGTCCGGGTCAGCTTCTTCCAGACCTTCCAGTTCGTCATCCTCCGCGCATGCCTCACCACAGGCCTTGCGATGTGCCTTTGCCTCACGAAAGGCATTTGTAAGAACCAGACCCAAAGCCGCCAGCAGGATCAGGCCACTGAAGACGGTGAACGTGCCGCAAAAAGCCAGCCCGATGAACAGAACCGTCGCCATCAGCATGAACACATAGTTCCTGCGGCTATTGCATTCACTGGTGTGAATCGTTGCCAGCAATGCGGGCAGGCCAAGAACCAACAGGATGTTGGCCGTGTTCGATCCGACAACGTTGCCCAGCGCGATACCGGGCGCGTTCTCTTTCAACGCGCTGATCGCAATAAGCAACTCGGGTGCCGACGTACCAAAGGCTACAATCGTCAGGCTGACGATCAGCGCCGGGACGCCGAGACGCAGGCTCAGATTCACCGCACCACGCACCAAGGCATCGCCTGCCAGCAGCAGGATCAACAGGCCAAGACCAGACAGCAGCCATGTGGTGATCAAGTCCGGCCCCCTTTTTCGCAGGCACAGGGGCCTTTACCTATGCGAAACCGCCCGCAGCGTGGACACTTGGCCGAGCTCAGTTTCTTTTGCCCCGGAAAGCGCAGTTTGCCAAACATCGCCAAGACGCCCATGCCAATCAGAAAAAGTGTGACAACCTTGATGATCACGTCACAAACCGAAACGCGCGTAGGCCGCCCGCTCCTCTAATCCGGCAATGGCATCCTGTGCCAGGCTGGCCCCGAAACGCGACCAGATCGGTTTGCGCACGCCATACCGGCGGAACTTGACCTTGTCGCCAAAGCGTTCCTGCATCTTGGGTTTCAGATGGGCGATGCCGTCGATCAAACCCAGCTCCTGCGCATGACGCGCCAGCCAGATTTCACCCGTGAACAGATCGGCGGTTTGATCCAGCTTGTTGCCCCGGCGGGCTTTGACATGCGCTGTGAAGTTTTCGTGGATGTCGCCCAGCAGCCCTTGCAGGCGCGCCACATCCTCTTTCTTTTCCGGCGAGAAGGGATCCAGCATCGATTTCGACTTGCCAGCTGTATGGACACGCCGTTCAAATCCCTGCCGCGCCAAAAAGACATGCGCGCCAAACCCGGCCGAAATAACCCCGATCGACCCGAGAACCGAACTGTCGTCGGCCCAGATTTCATCCGCAGCAGCAGCCAGCCAATAGCCGCCTGACGCCGCAACGTCCTCAACAAACCCGATCACGGGCACGTCCAGCTCTTCCGACAATCGCCGGATACGTGCGCCAATCAAAGAGCTTTGCACAGGCGACCCGCCCGGAGAGTTGATCTCGAGCGCGACAGCTACAGGCTTTCCTTTGCGAAACGCCTTCTCAAGAACCGGGGCCAGAGAGGTGTCGTTGAGAGAACCGCGACCGGCCATACCAATGGCGCCGGACAAGCGAACAACGGCCACACAGGGGTGCTTTTTGACAAACGGTAGGCTGAGTTTCATGGGTGCCGATGTAGAGTGCCCCCAACTCGTAAACAAGGGACTCTACGAGCCTTAAACGCGACGTGAACCAAATTCCCACACTCGATGGGCAAAAATGCAACGCCTTGGCGAAGGTCAGCTGCGAATGCGCCAACCGGTTTTGAAGATCCAACCGATGACCGCCAGGCACAGACCTGTAAAAGCGACAATGGCAAGAAGACTGAAAACAATCGGCACATCTGCCAGCCCGTAAAAGGACCAGCGGAAACCCGAAATCAGATAGACCACGGGATTGAACAGCGTGATGGTCTGCCACAATGGCGGCAGCATCGAGATCGAATAAAACGTACCCCCCAGAAAGATCAGTGGCGTCACCACCAACTGCGGCACCAACGACATCTGCTCGAAGTTGCTGGCCCAGATCCCGATGATGAATCCCAGCAACGAAAAGCTGAGACAGGACAGGATCAGAAACGCGGCCATGGCGAATGGATGCTCTATCCGAATATCGACAAAAAACGTCGCAGTGACCAATATCACCAACCCCACAAACAGCGCCTTTGTGGCGGCGGCACCGACATATCCGATCACGATCTCGATGAAATTGACCGGAGCGGACAACAGCTCGTAGATGGTGCCCAGAAACTTGGGGAAATAAATCCCGAACGACGCGTTCGAAATCGACAGCATCACCACCGACAACATGATCAGCCCCGGCACAATAAACGCACCGTATGAAACGCCCTCGACCTCTTGGATACGGCTGCCGATGGCGGTGCCAAACACCACAAAATAAAGCGACGTAGACAGAACCGGCGACAGAAAGCTCTGTGCCAGAGTGCGGAAGAAACGGGCCATTTCGAACCGGTAGATGGCAGCGATCGCGGTCCAGTTCATGCGGCCTCTCCGGATACCAGATTGACGAAAATCTCTTCCAGGCTTGATTGCCTGGTCTGCACGTCGCGCAACACCAAACCTGCCTCGGACACGTCATTCAGCAAGGTCGTTATGCCGGTACGATCCGCGTGGGTATCGTAGGTATAGATCAGGCAATCACCTGCGCCATTGAGGGCAAGATTGTGGCTGGCCAGACTGTCGGGAATCCGAGCGATGGGTTCGGTCAGCATGACTTCGATCTGCTTTTTACCCATCTGCGACATGAGTGTGGCTTTGTCCTGCACCAGCAAAAGCTCTCCCTTGTCGATGACGCCGACACGATCCGCAATCGCTTCAGCTTCTTCAATATAATGGGTGGTCAGAATGATGGTGACACCGTCCCGTTTCAGTTCCGCCACAAGCTCCCACATATCCTTGCGCAACTCGACATCCACTCCGGCAGTCGGCTCGTCCAGAAAAAGCACCCGAGGTTCATGGGCCAGGGCCTTGGCAATGAGCACCCTCCGCTTCATGCCACCGGACAATTCCTTGATCGCGTTGTTGCGCTTGTCCCATAGGGACAGCTTGCGCAGAATCTCTTCGATCCGCGCGTTGTCCTTGCCAAGCCCGAACAGCCCGCGCGACAACCGAACCGTGTTCCTGACCTTTTCAAATGGTTCCAACGCGATCTCTTGCGGCACAAGCCCGATCATCCTGCGCGCTGCGCGATAGTCGGACTGGATGTCATGTCCACCAACTGTGACCACCCCCGATGTCGGGTTTGTTATCCCGCAAATCGTCGAAATCAGGGTTGTCTTCCCGGCGCCATTTGGTCCCAGAAGCGCAAGTATCTCGCCCTCTTCAATATCCAGAGACACACCCTTCAGGGCCTCGAACCCATCGGCGTAAGATTTGCGAAGATCTTTGATGGACAAAATGGTCGTCATATCTGTTCCCCGTTCCGACCGAGACCCTATCGCGCGGAACCAGCCTGCAACAGGGCAATTTCGCACAACGTGCTGCGCATTTTCTAATGGTTGTCAGAACCATGCTCAATTCCAACTTGCAATCCGTCAACCCACCCGCAAACTCTGCCACAACGGAGGCGCTGATGCTGAATGGAATACGTATTGTCGAAATCGAAGGGCTGGGCCCCGGCCCGTTTGCCGCCATGCAGCTTGCTGATCTGGGCGCCGACGTCATCACGATCCATCGCAAAGGCCAGACTGTAACCCCGGGCATGCCGAACCGCTCGCTTCTGGACCGCGGCAAACGATCTATCGCACTTGATCTGAAGGACACTGACGATCTGGCGACCGCCCGCCGCCTGATTGACACGGCAGACGCACTGATCGAAGGCTTCCGCCCCGGCGTGATGGAAAAGCTGGGTCTTGGCCCGGATCTTTGCCTGACCCGCAACCCGAAACTGATATATGGTCGCATGACAGGCTGGGGGCAGGATGGTCCATTGGCTGACACAGCCGGACATGACTTGAATTACATCGCTTTGTCCGGCGCGCTCTGGTACGCCTCTCTTCCTGATCAGCCGCCTCAAACCCCGGCCACTTTGGTCGGTGATATTGGCGGAGGAGCCATGTATCTCGTCACGGGCATCCTGGCAGGCTTGATCAACGCGCAAAGAACCGGAAAAGGCACCGTGGTTGACGCCGCCATCTACGACGGCTCGGCCCATATGATGAACCTTCTTATGACCATGCGCCAAACCGGAAACCTGTCTGAAACCCGCGGCCAAAGCCTGTTGGACGGCCCGCATTGGAGCCGAACTTACACCTGCGCAGACGGCGGATTTGTTTCGGTCCAATGCCTCGAACCGAAATTCTACGCCCGATTCCTGGAAATTCTGGACTTGTCCCATGACCCGGCGTTCCAGCAACAATACACCCGCAAACTCTGGCCGGACCTGACCCGGCGCCTGGCAGAAGTCTTCGCGTCCAGGCCGCGCGAACATTGGGCCAAACTGTTCGACAGGTCAGACGCCTGCGTCGCCCCGGTTCTCAGTCCCGATGAGGCCGCAACCCATCCGATGAATACTGCTCGTCTATCCTGGCGCGAGACAGACGGAACCCTGCAGGCCGCCGCCGCCCCGCGCTTCTCCACACACCAATGGCATCCGAAACCCAGCCCGGCGCGCGGACAACACACCGCCGAGATCCTGAACGAACTCCGAGACCCCAAAAGCGCCTGACCCACTCTTCATCTGGCCGGAAATATCCCGGGGGTGAATTGGCCAGCGGCCAAGAGGGGGCTGGCCCCCTCCCACGCACCCTATCCGCCGCGCACCGTGTCGATCATCAGCTGAACATTCTCAGGATCTGCATCTGGTGTGATTCCATGCCCAAGGTTGAAGATGTGCGGCCCCTTGGAAAACGCCTCAACGATGCGCCGGGTTTCATCCACCAGCGCCTGACCACCTGTCACCATATGCGATGAGGCAAGGTTGCCTTGCACACAGCCATCAACCTGTACTTTCTCAGCAGCCCATTCAGGCGACACGGAATTGTCCAGCGCCACGCAATCCACGCCGGTCGACTTTGCAAACCCTATGTACCCGTCGCCTGCTTCCCGCGGAAATCCAATCACAGGGATACCGGGGTGGCGTTCCTTGATGGCTTGCGTGATCACCCGGCACGGCTCGACCGCGTATTTGCGGAAAGCTTCGCCGTTCAAAGACCCCGCCCAACTGTCAAATATCTTGACCACCTCGGCCCCGGCGTCGATCTGAGCGGACAGATATTCAATCGTTGCCGCGGTTATGCGATCCAACAGCGCCTCGAACAAAGCAGTATTACCTTCGCGCAGCGCATGGGCGGGACCCTGATCCGGCGTGCCGCGCCCTGCAATCATGTACGTGGCCACAGTCCACGGCGCGCCTGCGAATCCGATCAAGGAGGTTTCGGACGGCAATTCTCGCGACAGAATGCGCACCGTTTCGTACACGGGTGACAATGTATCATGAATCGCGTCAACCGGTTTCAACGCGTCAAACTCGGACTGTTTCGTGATGGTCGACAAACGCGGGCCTTCGCCGGTCACGAACCAAAGGTCAGCGCCCAGCGCCTGTGGCACCAGCAGAATATCGGCAAACAGGATCGCCGCATCAAACCCGTAGCGCCGAATTGGTTGCAAGGTGACTTCTGCTGCCAGTTCCGGGTTATAGCACAAAGACAGGAAATCCCCGGCCTGGGCACGTGTGGCCCGGTATTCCGGTAGATACCGGCCCGCCTGACGCATCATCCAGATCGGCGGCACATTCTGCACCTCACCCGCCAGCGCCCGCAGCAGTTTCTTTGTCTCGGCCATGTTCGCCCCCAGCATTCAGGTTTTGGCAACGGGTCGTCCTTCGGCGGCAATTTGTCAAGCTCAGCCCCCATTGTCAGGGCAATGTGACGCGACTAAAGCTGTGCACATGACTTTGACTCTGCCCACCCCCGCATCGCCCCTCAGAATCGGCACCCGTGGTTCGCCACTGGCTCTGGCTCAGGCCTACGAAACGCGCCAGCGCCTGAGCGATGCGTTCGATCTGCCACAGGATGCGTTCGAGATCGTAGTGATCAAGACGACCGGCGACAATCGCGCCATGATCGACGCGGATCGACCGCTGAAGGAAATCGGCAACAAGGGCCTGTTCACCAAAGAAATCGAAGAGGCGATGCTGCGCGCCGAGATCGACATCGCCGTGCATTCAACAAAGGACATGCCGGTTGAACAACCCGAAGGGCTGGTTCTGGGCACGTTCCTGCCGCGCGAGGATGTGCGCGACGCTTTTATCTCTCCGCGATTGGGCTCGATCCACGATCTGCCCGAGGGGGCCGTGGTGGGCACCTCGTCTTTACGACGCGGTGCGCAGTTGCTGAACCGGAGACCGGATCTGAAAGTAGTCGAGTTTCGCGGAAACGTGCAGACACGGCTGAAAAAGCTGGAAGACGGAGTTGCCGATTGCACGTTTCTGGCGATGGCAGGCATTCGCCGTTTGGGGATGGATGAGGTTCCGGCCAGCGCCATCTCTCCTGACGATATGCTGCCGGCGATCGCGCAGGGTACCATCGGCATAGAACGGCGCAGCAACGACATGCGCGCAGCCGAAATGCTGGAAGCGATTCATCACACGGAAACGGGATGGCGCCTGGCGGCCGAACGCACATTGCTGGCCGCGCTGGACGGGTCCTGCGAAACCCCGATCGCCGGCCTTGCCGAACTGGACGGCGACACCCTAAGGTTGCGAGGCGAAGTGCTGCGCCCGGACGGAACGGAAACCGCCAGCAGAGATATGACCGGCCCCGTCGAAGATGGGCCTGAAATGGCCCGCGCGATGGCGGCAGAACTGCTTGAACAGGCAGGACCTGATCTATTCGATTGGAAAAATTCAAAATAAATTTGCTCAGTGTGAACTTGATCACTGTAGCAGGCGGCGCGATCAGGCATTAATGGGACATACCGAAGAGGAAGTCGGGTCAGTCTCGAAAGTATCGAAAAGATTTCAGATTGCCGGTGTTTTAATCAGTATTCGAGGGGGCGAGACTGACCCCCGGCTTCCAAAGGTAGCGGGTCGCTGTTGGGTTCAACAGCGACCCGTTTACGTTGTACCCGACCCGCGTTCAGGAAATTGCTTCGACAGCGTGACGAACGGCCTCTCTGGTCTGTTCCAGATCCGCTTCGGTAACCGCCAGCGACGGGTACAGTTTGCCCGGAGCTTTGAATATCCCATGCGCCCGCAACGTTGCATTGTAAGTGGCGTTGCGCTTCGGGTCATCATGGTTTGCGCTGCGATAATCCCGACATTCGGCCTTGGTGAAATAAATGTCGAACAAGGTCTCATCGCCGCAGATGCGATGGGCAATGCCTGCCTCATTCAAAGCGTTCGATTGCATCTGTTGCAACTGCCTCCCAATCGAGCGCAGGTGTTCATAGGTGCCTTCGCGCCGCAAAACCTCCATCGTCTTCAACCCCGCAGCTGAGGCAACGGGGTTGCCGGACAAAGTACCCAACTGCATCAGCCAGCCCTCTTCTCCGACTTTCGATTTGTCGAAGTGCGTCATGATCTCGGCACTGGCGCCCAGCGCAGCCAGAGGAAAGCCACCACCGGTGATCTTGCCAAGCGTGCAGATATCCGGGGTCACTCCGTATCGCTCTTGTGCACCGCCGTAAGCCAGTCGGAACCCGGTGACGATCTCATCAAAAATAAGCAGAACACCAAATTTGTCGCATAACGCCCGCAAGCCATGCAAATACCCCGGCTCGGGCGGGATGATCCGCTGCAAGGGTTCGACCATGATCGCAGCGATATCATCATGTTCGTCAAGCAGCGCTGCCACCGCCTTAAGATCATTGAAAGGCGCGATCAGCATCTGCTCGGCCACACTTTCGGGGATACCGGCACTGTCGGGAACGGCCTGAGGGAAATTGACCCGGCGGCTGGGGGCCAGGCTCATCTGTGCCTCGGCGCTCATACCGTGATACCCCCCTTCAAACTTGAGGATCTTGTCGCGCCCGGTGTAGGCGCGCGCCAGCCGCATGGCGTACATGTCTGCCTCGCCCCCAGAGGCAACGAAACGCACCTGCTCGCAACAGGGAACGGCTTCGATGATGGCCTCGGCGAGTTCGATGCCCTTGCTGTTGTTGGCGAAGAAGGTCAGGCCCTTGGGCAGCTGCTCCAGCACCGCTTCCATCACCTCGGGGTGGCCATGGCCCAGCAGCATCGGGCCGGACCCGATCAGATAGTCGATATATTCGTTTCCATCCTCGTCCCAGACACGGCTGCCCTCGCCACGGGCGATGATGATGCCCGGATCGAAGTTGCCGAAACCACCGGCAGGCAGAACTTCGTTTGCGCGCGCTATCCACTCCGACTGCGTTTGGACTTTCAGCATCTCAATCAATCTCCAAAATCGGGGAGCCAAGAATTTCGAGGTCAGGTGCAACACCTAAACCCGGACCTTCAGGCGGGGCAATCCGGCCATTTTCACGTTTTGGTGCATCCGGGCAAATACGTGGCGCAACGTAAGAAGAAAGATCGCATGTGTTCATCAGCGACCCCCGCGGCGTGGAAGCGGCAAAATGCAGCGAGGCCGCCGTTACGATATCTGACCCCCATGTGCATTCTGCGCAAATCTCGGCGCCCAGCTGAACGGTCAGATCGCGCGCACGGCGCATCGCTGACAGGCCACCGAATTTCGACAGCTTCAACGCAACCGCATCCATGCACCCCAATTCATGCGCCCGCATCAGTGACGCAAGATCAAAGGCGTTTTCGTCGATCTTCATGGGCAGACCCGTCGACTGACAGACAGCAGCACAGGCTTCCAGTGTTTTACAGGGCTGTTCCAGCATCACATCCAGATGTGCCACCGCGCGCCCGGTTCGCGTTGCCTGAAGGCGCGATGCCCCGCAGTTCCAGTCGCCATACACAAGCGGCCCAGGTCCCACGGCCTCGCGCACTTTGATCAGCCGCTCGGCATCGGCCTGCCAATCGCCCTCGACTCCCAGCTTGACCTGAAACTGGCGAATCCCGGTTTGGAAAGCCGCCTTGGCAATTCTGGCCATCTCGTCCGGCGCAATGCAGGTGATCGAATGATAGAGCGGCATATCCGCCCGTGTTCGCCCGCCCAGCAATGCGTAAACCGGCACCCCCGCCGCGCGGCCGAACAGATCCCACAGCGCAATGTCCACGATCGATTTCGCGTAGCTGTGGCCTTGCAGAAACCCGTCCAGCTTTCGCATCGGCGCATCGACCCCAATCGGAGAAATCCCGAGAATCTCGGGGCCCATTTCAGCAACGGCCCCCGGTACGCCATCCGCATAGGCTGGCAGATAATGCGGGATCGGGCAGACCTCACCCCAACCCGTCAGACCTGTATCCGTCTCAAGGCGCAGGATATGAGACGTCACGGTCGCACAGGTCTTGCCGTCAGCCATGTGGTAGGTTTCATGGCTGGTCAGTTCGATGGACCAGAGCGTTAGCTTGTCAATCCTCAAGCATATTCTCCTACTGGATCACCCAATTTGGCTTCATCAGGATGCACGCCAAGCCCCGGCGCTTCGGGCAGATGCAGATGGCCATCGACATTGCGAGGCCCACGGCCGTCTGCAACATCAACCGTGATCATGTCCTGACAGGCCCAGACCGCGTGGCAATGGTCATCCGGGATCGTGGCGGCCAGATGCAGCGCTTCGGTATCGGCCAGAACCGTTCCGCCGGTGGCCATCACGAACATGTCTATCCCATGGGCCAGCGCGATATCCCGTATCCGCGCGGCCTTGGTCAGGCCACCCACGCGATTCAGCTTGATCCCGAATATCTGGGCCAGACCATCGCGGGCAATCCGGGCGGCATCCTGCAAGGTCACAAGGGACTCGTCCACAGACACCGGAGACGCATGAAGCCCCGAGATCGCCGCGATATCATCCAGTGTTTCACAGGGTTGCTCGAACATCACGTTCAGGTCTTCGCAGGCGCTCATCACCCGCAAGGCCTGCTGGCGCGTCCAGCCACGGTTGACATCATACAGAACAATCTCTCCGGGCTGCCGGATGCTTTCGACATCCCGCACACGGGCAATGTCCCGCTCGACATCACCGCCGATCTTCACCGAATGGGCGATATAGCCGCGCTTGCGATACCGCTCCATGACGTCGCGTGTTTCCTCGACGGTTTTCGCCCCGACCGAGGACGCAATCGGGCGCGGTGTCCGCGATCCGCCGCCCATCAGATCGGCAATCGGCAGACCCGCTGCCTGCCCAGCAATATCCCAGCAGGCCATATCTATGGGGCTTTTGGCATAGAGGTGTCCGGGCAAGGCAATATCCATGGCCCGTTCCACGTCCAAAACCCGACGCGGATCAAGGCCGAGGATGAAGGGGGCCATCGTTTCGATCCCGGCCCGGATGCCTGGCCCGTGCGCGGGTACATAGGTGTGCCCCCAGGGCGTGCCCTCGCCCCAGCCGACCAGACCGGTATCGGTTTCGAGCTTGACCAGCGTCGCATCAAGCCTTTCGAACTTCAGGCGACCCCCGGACAGCCAATATGGATGCTCAAGCGGCAAATCGACCTGAAAAACGGTAATGGTTTCAATCTTCATAAAGCATACTCCGCCACGGGTGCGCCGAGGCTTTCAAAATCAGGGGTTACACCCAATCCCGGCGTATTGGTTGCATAAAGCTTTCCGTCTTTCACGACAGGACCGCCGACGCCCGTAGATCGCGTGTTGTAGTTCATCAGATCCGTGGTGTTCTGCAGGTATTCAGGCGGGGTCGATGCCGCGAAATGGGCGACAACCGAAGACGTGATCTCTCCACCCCAAGTGTCTTCGCTGACCACAGGGATGCGGTTGTCGATCAGGTAGTCTCGTACCCGCCGGGCCTTGCTGATGCCGCCAAGGTTTGAAATCTTGAGACAACAAATCTCTGCCCCCCGGTCCGCGACGATACGCTGAGCCATGTGGATCCCGGTCACGCATTCATCTAGCTTCAGTGGCTGCTCGGCAATCCGGCGCACTTGCTGGCATTCCTCATACGTGCGGCAGGGTTGCTCCAGAATGAAATCCAGATCCCGGGTCTCGCGTGCCACGCGGATCGCATCGTCTACGCGCCAGCCCTGATTGGCATCGGCCATGGCTTTCTCGCCGGGTTTCAGCAACGGTACAGTGGTGCGTATCCGGTCAATGTCACTGGCCCAGTCACCTCCCACTTTGACCTGAAATTGCTGATAACCCTGTTCCCGGTACTGGTCCATCTCGGCCACGGTGTCCTCTACCGCTTTCTGCGGCGCGACCCGGTACATTGGCGCGCCATTAGTCAGCTTACCGCCCAACAGCATCCAGACCGGCTGATCACACTCCTGACCCAGTATATCCCAGCACGCCGCATCGAACGGGGCCTTGGCATAGCCATGCCCTTGTACCAGATGGTCCATCAGGTGCTCGATCCGCCCCACCTGACGCGGATCTTCGCCCAGCAGCTTGCCAGCGACAAGTCGCGCCAGCGCAGTCACACCTTCGGAATGGGCCATCATGTAGTTTTCGCCACAGGGGGTGAACTCACCACATCCCTGCAAACCCGCGTCAGTGTCGACTACCACAACCGAGGCTGTCGCTGTTTGAATTGCATTGCCCGCACCCCAGACATACGTGCCGCCGACATAGGGAAGCCCGGTCTGGTAGATTCGGATGCGGGTGATTTTCATGCTGCGTCCATTCTGGGCAAGTCGCCCATCCCCTCGCCGCGCCACAGGACAAAGGTCAGGATCGGTTGGTCCGTCGTGGTCATGGCGTGGCTTTGCCAGCTTTTGTGCTGCCGTATCTGGTTCGGGCCAACGAAGGTTTCATCCTCGTCGCTCCGAAAAACCGCTCCGCCCGCCAAGGTCAGATACAGCTCTTCCGCCTGATGGCTGTGCCAGTCATAGTCCAATCCAGCGCCCCAATATCCCACGTAGCCGCGCAATTGGGTCGAGTGGAAATGCCCGGTCGGTCCGAACAGTTCGTAATACCCATACCGATTCAGGAAATCCGCGCCGACTTCCTCTTCGGTGTATGTGTGTTTCCAGTGCGCCAGACGCGCACTGGCCTGGATCGCCGCGACCAGATCACGGGTTGGCGCCACGCCATCAAGGCCAAAATCGCCCGCCAGATCGGTCGCCGGTATGTGCGCAGGCTGCAAACTCGTCGGTGTCAGATCGTCCGGCCATGATGCAAACGCGGCAAGGTCAGGATGCGCCTGATGCAATTGGCGGGCCGCCTCGAGAACATCATCCAGCATCATGGGATCACCACAATATTGCCAGTGTGCTGTTTGGCGATAAAGGCGGCTTGCGCTTCCCGCAGCTCTTCCAAGGGGTAGGTCGCAGCCAGCGCCGGTTTGATCTCACCCGCTTCGATGTATTTCACTAGGTTATGCATAACCTGCGGGTCAATCACGGTCGAACCGGTGAAAGTCAGATCGCGCAGATAGAAGGTCCGCAGGTCGAGCTCGACCATCGGGCCTGCAATGGCCCCCGAACAGGTGTAGCGCCCGCCGCGCTCCAGTACGTCGATCAGGTTCGGCCAGTAAGGGCCACCTACCACATCGGCGACCACCGTGATCCTCTCGCCGCCCAGCGCCGACCGCAGGTCTTCAGGTGCGCGGGGCAAAACCAGATCAGGGCCAAGGTCGGCCACGTCGGCGTGTTTGGATTCGGATGCCATCGCAATCACACGCGCGCCTCGGCGTTTGGCCAATTGAACCAAAGCACCACCCACCCCGCCCGAGGCACCGGGTACAAGAACGGTGTCTTTTTCCGTCAAATTGGCACGCGACAGCATCCCTTCGGCAGTAGAGTAAGAACAGGAAAAGGTCGCAAGCTCGGCATCCGACAGTTCCGAAGCAATCGGCACCGCATTGACCGCCAGAGTCGTGGTATATTCGGCGAACCCGCCATCGCGTTCTGAGCCGAAGTAACCTGTCTTGTTCATGTTGCCAGGATCAGCCGGATCTCGCAGCCAGCCATCCGTGATAACACGCTCGCCGATACGGGCGCTGTCAACGCCTTCGCCAACGGCCACGATATGCCCACAGACATCTGCGCCCTGAATGCGCGGGAAGGTAATCGGATTGCCGCCCCAGGTGGGGTCTTTTTCACCCACCTCATCGAACGCGCCACCTGTCGTCGCATCCGTGACGGTCTTGGAATACCAGCCGGATCGCGTATTGACGTCGGTATTGTTCAGGCCACAGGCTGCGACCCTGATCAGCACTTCACCAGCCGCGGGTTCGGGGCGCGGCCAGTCTTCCTGCATCATCATCTGGTCCAGTCCACCGTGGCCCATTGTGACCATGGCTCTCATCGTATCGGGCAGTCTCATCATGCGGTCTCCAGTATGGCGTCACTGCGGGGCAGCAAACTGTCGGGATCGTAGGCAGGTTCACCCAGAACACGGGCGGCGCGGGGTTGGCCATGGATCACGACCTCCAGCTCTGTCCCGGCTTTGGCCGCTTCGGGCTTGAGGTAAGCAAAGGCCAGGATTTTGCCGACGGTGTGGCCATAAGCGACCGACGCTGTGGACCCGACGACGCGCCCGTCCAGCAGCACCGCCTCTCCACCATGCCCATCAATCTCTCCATCCGGTTCAATTGAAAGATAGGCACAGATCCAGGGCAGATCGGTGTTGAGCGTCTTGTCCTTGCCCAGATATTCCTTGTCGGTGCGCGCAAAACGCAGCACGTCGGCCTCGGCCAGAGTGACCTCGTTGGTCAGCTCTCCTGCGCCTTTGAAACCCTTTTCCATTCGCATCACGTTCATGGCGAAGCTGCCGTAGTCGGCGATGCCATACGCCTCGCCTGCGGCCCAAAGCGCGTTGTAGACGTCGATGCAGGCGGTGTTGGGCATGTGCAGCTCCCAGCCCAGTTCCCCGGCATAGGACATGCGGAAAGCCCAGACCTTGTGACCGGCGATGTTGATTTCCTGCGCGGAAAGCCAGCGGAACCTAGCATTGGTCAGATCGGCATCGGTGCAGCGCGCCAGCACATCCCGCGATCGGGGACCGTTCAGCGACAGGGCCGACCAGTCTGCGGACAGGGCAGTTACCTGCACATCGTCATCCGCGCATTGCTGTGCCAGATGATCCAGCAGGCGTTGTTCAAAGAAGGCGGCACAGACCAGATAGAAGCGGTCGTCGGCCATGCGTACAATCGTGGTCTCCAATTCGATACGGCCGCGACGGTTCAGCATGTGGGTCAGTGTGATCGAACCAACCTTCTGAGGCATTCGGTTTGCGGTCAGCCTGTCAAGCAGGGCATAGGCACCCGGCCCCGAAACTTCAACCTTGGTGAAGGCGGTGACGTCCATGACGCCGACGCTCTCGCGCACCGCCTTCACTTCGGTCGCCACCATGTCGTCGGCAGGCGTGCGGCAGAAGGAATAATGGTCGCGCTGTTCCACACCGTCGCGGGCGAACCATCGGGGGCGTTCAAAACCATACACTTCTTCATGCACCGCGCCCTTGGATTTCAGCAGCTCATAGAGCGGCGACGGCTTGATCGGTCGCCCGGCCAGACGGTTGAAATGCGGAAAGGGGATTTCGTGGCGCAGGCAGTAATCTTCCTCGGCCTTGATCACCTGCCAATCCTTCGTGGCATAGCTGCCGAACCGGCGCGGATCGAATTCGCGCATCGAGATATCGGCGGCACCATGCACCATCCACCGCGCCAGTTCGCGGGTCAGACCCGGCCCCCAGCCGATGCCGATCTGCGTCCCGCAGCAGCACCAATAGTTCCGAACACCCGGCGCTGGTCCGATCAGAGGGTTGCCATCCGGCGGGTGCGAGATCGCCCCGTGAACGTCGCGCTGAATGCCAAGCTCGGCAAAGATCGGCATCCGGTTCAGGCTTTCCTCAAGCCACGGCATCACCCGGTCGTAGTCCGCGTCGAATAGCCAGTTCTCGTATTCCCACGGGCAATAGTCATGCCAGACCGAGTTCGGGTTCTCTTTTTCGTAAATCCCGATCAGACCGCGCTGCTGTTCCATCCGGATATAGCCCGAGACCTTGCGGTCATCACGGATCACCGGCAATTCGGTGTCCAGGTTCTGGAATTCCGGCACCGGTTCTGTCACGAAATAATGGTGCGTCATCGAGGTCATCGGCAGTTGCAGCCCCGACCACTCGCCCATTTGCCTTGCATAGGTTCCGCCTGCGTTCACTACATGCTCGCAGGTGATTGTGCCGTTCTCGGTTTCAACAACCCACTCACCGTTCCCGGCCTGCGTGATGTTGGTGGCGCGGCAGCTACGGAAGATGCAGACGCCCTTCTGACGCGCGCCGGTCGCCATCGCCATCGTCACATTGGTCGGGTCCACATGGCCGTCATCCGGCGTATGAAGCGCGCCCAGAACGCCATCGAGATTGTAGAATGGATGCAGTTCAGCCACCTTTTCGTGGCCGACAAGCTCGATATTGAAGCCCAGCGACCGACCAACCGACAAGGTGTGGCGCAGCCAGTCCATCTCATCCTGGGTATAGGCCAGACGGAACGAACCGCAGCCGTGCCATGTGACGGGTTGGCCGGTTTCAGCTTCCAACCGGCCGGAATACAGCCCGATGTTGTAATCCACGCACTTGCCCAGTCCAAAGCTGGAGGTCGAATGCGTGATCTGTCCCGCTGCATGCCAGGTGCTGCCGCTGGTCAACTCGGCCTTCTCCAGCAGGACGGTATCACCGCCCCATCCTTCATGCGCCAGATGATAGGCCAGACCGACCCCCATCACGCCGCCTCCGACAATGACCACGCGGGCGTGTGACGGCAGTTCGTTCCCGGACATGATTTTTCCTCTTCCCGAGTCGCGTTTCTGCTCGACAGGCTAATTCCACAGATGTACCATCGTCAATCATGAATGACACAAATGTATCATCAACTGTTCTGGATCGCCTGTCCGAAGAATGGGACGCCCTGACGCCCGAGGCGCAGAAGGCCGCGCGCTACGTGCTGGAAAACCCAACGGACGTTGGGGTTTCTACTGTGCGCGAGATTGCCGAGGCCGCCAGAGTAAAACCGAACACCTTCGTGCGAATGGCCCAGCAGGTGGGGTTCGAAGGCTACGAAGATTTCCGTGCCCCGTTCCGGGATGCGATCCGGCAGGGACGTGTGTCATTTCCGGATCGCGCCCGCTGGTTGCAGGACATCGGCAAGTCAGGGGAACTGGGCGGCCTCTACGCCGATATGATCGGCTCCGCGATCCGCAATATTGAAGAGACCTTTGCCGGGATCGACGCCGCAAAGCTGAAGGCCGCGGCCGAGGATATCTGGAATTGTCGCCAGATTTTCACGCTGGGTGTAGGCGTCAACAATTCGAACGCGCGAAACTTCACCTATCTGGCCTCAACCGGCATGAAGCAGTTTCACGCCATCCCGCGTCCCGGCTCGACCCCGGTGGATGATCTGGCCTGGGCCGATGAGCAGGACGTGCTGATCGCGATCACGTGCCACCCCTATCGCACCGAAGTCATCGAGGCGATCAAGCTGGCCCGACAACAGGGTCTGACCGTCATTGGTATTTCCGACAGTCCGGCCAGCCCGGTGATCCTGAATGCTCATCACGGCTTTGTCGTTGCAGCCGACACGCCGCAGTTTTTTCCGTCATCCGTCTCGACCATCGCCTTGTTGGAAACACTGCTGTCCTTCGTGATCGCCGTGTCCAGCGATGAGATCGTCGAGAGGGTGGAACGGTTTCACCAACGCAGACACCAACTTGGCCTCTACGCGGAGGAGCCCGAATGAACGCACCCCTGACCCACTCACTGGACGCGCGATACTATACCGACCCTGCGATTTTCGAGCAGGAAATACAGGGGCTTCTGGCCCGAACGTGGCAGTTTGCGGGCCATGTCGCGCAGGTCCGGGAAACGGGGGATTACTTTGCGTTTGAGATCGCCGGCCAGAACCTGTTCTGCATTCGCGGCCGCGACGGCGAAATCCGCACCTTCTATAACGTCTGCCAGCACCGCGCGCATGAAATGGTCACCGGCGCGGGCAACACGCGTGTCGTCGTCTGCCCCTACCACGCCTGGACTTATGAGCTGTCCGGTCAATTGCGCGCCGGACCCAACATCAAATCCGTCCCCGGGTTCTACCGCAGCGCCATTTGCCTGACCTCGGTGCGCACCGAAGTGTTCAATGGTTTCATTTTCGTTAATCTCGATGACAACGCCGCCCCGATGGATGAATGGTACCCCGGCGTGCGCGAGGAAATCCGCGCCTTTGTCCCGCAAATCGACGATCTGGAACCGCTGGAATGGGTCGAGATTCCCGAAAACTGCAACTGGAAAGTCAGTATCGAGAACTATTCGGAATGCTACCATTGCCCGACCAATCACCCGACCTTTGCCGAAGGTGTGGTCAAGCCCGAGACCTATGACATTCAGCCGGACGCGGGTGGCGGCTATGTGTTGCGTCACACGACGGAATGCCAAAGCCTCGACAAGATGACCTACCCCATCGACCTGTCGGTACCCCACGCAGGCGATTATCAGTCATGGTTTCTGTGGCCGATGTTCTCGTTCCAGTGTTATCCCGGCAATGTGCTGAACACCTATCACTGGCGCGCGGTTGATGCCGATCACTGCACCGTCTGGCGCGGTTGGTACACCGAAGGCGGCTCGGACAGCGCAGTTATCCGGCAACTGGCGGTCCAGGATCGCGAAACGACGGTCGAGGAAGACATCCGCCTTGTGGAATCCGTTCATCGCGGGCTCAAGTCGCGGGGCTATCGCCCCGGACCGCTTGTTCTGGATCCGGGCTGCGGGGTGATGTCGGAACATTCCATTGCGCGACTTCAGCAATGGATGCGCGAGGCTGTGGATTAGTGGCCGAGGTCGCACGCTGATGCTGATGCCTGAAGTCTGGCGCCCGGAACACAAACTGTTCCCCCATCAGGTCGGGTTCACCTGCCCGCCGTTCGACTTTGACGCCGCGCCCTCGGATTTCCTGCGCATGTGCCCCGAAACCGTGGGCGTTCACGGGTGGATGCTGCACGTGCCAGACTACGTGCACGGATTGGATCAGCGGAGACAGAACTTTGGCATGCTCGAAGACTTCGTGCACTGCATGTCCCGCAACGGTGTGGATGTCTGCGGTCAGGTCGGTTCGAATTGGGTCCATGCCTGCGGGCTGGGCGTGGAAGGCGTTCGGCAACACTGCGAAGACCTGTCAGACAAATATGGCACGCGCTTTCACATGGCCGGATATGCCATGGTCGAGGCACTGCGTGACCTGAATGTCGAAAAGGTTGCCCTGAACGCCGCCTATCATTGGCCGGAATGGTGGCAGGGCACGGCCGGCTTCTTGAAGGAAGCCGGGTTTGATGTGGTCTGGGCCGGGAATTTCCACGATCAGGGCTGGTTCGGCAGTCAGGAAGAGGTCAATTCCTGTCGCTGGGTCTTTGACGGCGATCTGGCACTGAAAAGCTTTGAATATGTGGCCGACAAGGCACCCCGGGCCGAAGCGATCTTGATCAATGGCATGTGCAATTTCCGTACCGGGCCCGGTGGCTTGCCGCAGCGCCCACTGCATCTGGCCGATACCCTTGAAGATGCGCTGGGCAAACCGGTGATTGGTCATGACATCGCGCTTTACTGGCGTGTCTTCAAATCCCTCGGTATCGCACCCGGTACACCGCACGGGCAATTGCTGAAACGTCTTTAGTTATTCGAGAGGCCATGACCATGCACACAATCCTCGCGCTCTGGGCCGTACCAAGGTCCACGTCAACCGCGTTCGAGTGGATGATGCGGCAACGCGGTGATCTCGACTGCCTGCACGAGCCCTTCGGCGAGGCGTGGTATCAGGGTGAAGACCCGCTTTGGCATCGGTTCCAACCAGGGGACGTGACAACGCCAGGCCTGACATTGGACAGCGTGTGGCTGGACATACAACAGCGGGCAAAACGGGGGCCGGTCTTCCTCAAGGACTTTCCGCATTACATCAACCACATGTGGGATGCCGAGTTGCTGTCGCATTTCACCCACGCCTTCCTGATCCGGGACCCGGCCAAGACCATCACTTCGATGTACAAGCAATGGCCGGACTTTGCCGAAGGCGAGGTTGGCTTTCCCGAACAGCGTGCCCTGTTCGATCTGTTGACCGCACTGAACGGAACTCCGCCGCCGGTCATTGACAGCGATGACCTGCTGGAAGACCCACACGGCATGACCCGGGCCTTCTGTGACGCGGTGGGAATCCCATTCATCCAAGAGGCGCTGACATGGGAACCGGGCGGTGATCCGTCCGCCCTCAGTTGGTGGGACGGCGGGTCGTTCCATGGCAACCTCGTGAAATCGACCGGGCTTGCGCCGCAGACACGCACGCATATCGAAATCGCGGACGCGCCAGACCGTGTGAAACAGGTGCACCGCAGGATGAAACCGCATTACGATCACCTTTACAAACACCGCCTGACACACTGACACACCGGAGACCCGCAATGGCCGACATTTTCGACGAAGACCTGTTTCTGAAAGGACTGGAGCAAAGGAAGAACACGCTGGGCGCAGAGTATGTGGAGAAAAACCTTGCTGCCGCCGACGACTTCACCCGCCCGTTTCAGGAAGCCATGACGGCCTGGTGCTGGGGGTTTGGGTGGGGCGACGACGTGATTGACGCCAAGACCCGGTCGATGATGAACCTTTCGATGATCGGTGCGCTGGGAAAGATGCATGAATGGGAAATCCACTGCCGGGGCGCCATCAACAACGGAGTGTCAAAGGAAGAAATCCGCGCCATCATCCACGTGATCGGGATTTATTGCGGCGTCCCTCAAGCGCTGGAGTGTTTTCGCGTGGCCCGCAAGGTGCTGGACGAAACCTGACGACCCGTCACAGACCAGCCGCCGACAAGAGCCGCGCGCCTTCTTCGTAGTGTCGCCTGTTCTTGAAACAGCCGGGCCAGGCCCAGCGCTCGGCGGTAAAGCCCGGCTGCAATTCCAGAATCTGTCGGGCATGTCGACGCGCCAGGGAATGGTTCCCGGCGGCGGCGGACAGCATGCACAGCACGACCCTGGGACGAACGCGTCCGGGGTCAACCCGCAACACGTTATGGGCATGCTGCCACGCGGCCTTGTCCCCGGTTATCATCATTGCAATTGCCAGGTTTGCTTCGATCCAAATAGGGGGATGCGGCGTCAATGCCAGCGCTTTCTTGCAGACCGAAACGCCTTCTTCAGCCCTGTCATCATACACCAACAGGATGCCGTAATATCCCAACAATTCCGGGCTTCCGCTGAAACGTTCCACGACGGCTAGCATCAAGCTGCAAGCCTCTGACGTGTTGCCAGCAACACTGTGGGTGAAGGCATGGAGGGCCGAGCAGTACGGGTCCGTTGGGTTCAGATTGCACAGCTTCTTGCATTCGGCCTCTACCATTGCCAGCGTCTCGGTCGGGTTTGCATCCATGCCTAGGCGGATCATGTCCAAATGACAGAAACCGATCGCGACACGTGCCGGAAGGTATCCCGGGTCAAACTCCAGACAGGCGCGATATTGACGGATGGCATCCTGCAACCCGTCTTCTGTTGCCTGACTTTCCAGAATGCGGGCCTTCTGGAACGCCGACCAAGCCTCGGTCGATGTGGCACGACCTGACCAGATTTCTGACCAATACCCGTCGCGCAATCGCAGTTGGAGCGCCTCGACGACCTTCATGGCGATTTCTTCGACCGCGTCGAATGTTTCCTTTGCGCGAAAGCGGAACCGCTGTGTCCACTGGCAAACCTGATCCGCGGTTGACGTCAGTTGAGCGGCCACCCGCAGGCCTTCTGCGCCGACCACACTGCCGCTGAGAACATAGCCTTCAACCGGGCCTTCCTGCCTGCGCGCGTCACGAAGCTCGATCACGTCGGACATTGTGCCCAGAAGAAACATGAGCTCGTCTCGTATGGAGGATGCAGCGATGCTGATATCCGGCGTTTCCCCGACAACTTCAAAAGGCTCTACAACAACCGCTGGACGCAAACGCCCCCAATGCACCGGCAAACCGCGGCCCGCCAGAACCGGACCGTCTGACTCTGTATCGATGTCCCAATAAGCCTGCCGCTCAACCGTCAGCCATGCCTCGAACTCGGGGTCGGCAACGTCCAACCCTTCCAGCAACTCAGCGCGGTCTGAACTGAGCTGCTCGTCAAACAGATCAACCTCGACTGCTGCCAGATTGATCGACACCGTTTCACGGGTTACTTCAAGAAAATCAACTTTATGCTTGGAAAAGTGTTTGCTGAGAACACTAAGCTCTTTGCGCAACGACGCCGCGCCTTGTGCGGGCGAACTCTCGCTCCAGAGCTTGTCCTGCAACCAAGCCCTGCTGCGTATCGCGTTTTTCGACAGGAGCACCAAAGCAAGAAGAGCTTTCGCTTTGGTGCCCCGAGGCGTTACATCCTGACCGTCGTCGCAAATAATCTGAAACGGTCCGGTCAAAAAAACCTTGGTTCTTGCCTCAGTCACTAACGGCCCTCAAAAGCGTTCGGGGGTTGTCGTTAACCGCTGCATCCAAAAATGACGATACCGCCCATCGCTTCATAGGCAAGTTTGCAGCACCATGACTCGTGATCGGGGTTCGGATCCGGCTTTTTGTCACTCAGGTCCGGAACAACGATATGAACCAGATCCTTGGTGTCATAGACAAACCTGACCTCTGGGTTACCACTGTCCGCCAGGATTTCTTGAATTTTGCGTTCCGCCGCATCCTGATCATCTTGCGACCCAAGTGCACGACCGCGCGCGGCATTCAGAACTTCACACCCCAAGTCTTTCAATGAATAATTCGGGTTGATTGTCAAACGAGCCATGTAAAATCTCCTTCTCAAACAACAATGCCCATTTGTATACCCCGTTACATGCTTATCCGGAAACGAAAATGACCGACACGTTGATTGAACGCGCTGAAACTGCTCGGCTAATTTCCGAACCCTCGTTTGCCGAATTCCCCAAGGGTGCGCCAATCCACGCGGCTTTTCGCTTGATCGAGCTGCGCAATGGGACTCTGCCCCCCAAGGGCGGGATGGGCCATCGCGTGTCTTTCGGCACCGGCCGCACACCGGAGGAGGCGGCGCGGCTGGCCGGGTTTGAGGCGATTGAGCGCTATGCCTTGCAATACAGTACCGAAGCACCACAAACCCGCGAAAGCCTGATCGCGTCGGATGGTGCATCCCATGGGATGTCAACCGAAGCGCTTGCACTGGGTGTTCCGGGCAGCGACGGAACGGTCACTTCGAAAGGTGCCGCTGCCGGTCCAACACACGAAGCCGCCGCCCTTTGGGCGGCGCTGGAGTGTTTGGAACACGCTCTTGGATCACACGGATTTGACCATCTGGTGCCGGAGACTGCACTGCCCCACGATTTGACGCAGTGGCTGAATGTTCAACTGCGGCAACTGAGCATTCACACCCTCGAAGTCCCGGGCATCGGCCTTCTGCTGCGCGCGGTTTGCGCAGACGCGGATGGCGGCAGGCCCACCTATGGATCGGCGCTTTCCGCAAATCTGGCGCAGGGCGTCTGGCACGCAGCATCCGAGGCGGTAGTGTCCTGGCGCAACATGGTGATGCTTGATCATAACGGCGTGACGGATCACGGCATGGATGCCGAGCAGGCACGTTTATTCCGGCTTTATCGCGGCGCGCTAAATGACCGGCCCACGGCTCCGACAGAGTTGTTCGACGTTCAGGCGTGGAAGACCCCGAACCCGTCGCTGACGACTGTATTAACGGCCGCAAGCTGTGCATTCGGTCGTCCGGTTGCGATTTTTGATATGACGGCACCTGAAATCCCGCTGCCAGTGGTCAAAGCCGTGCCAGTCTGAGCACCTGTCAGGATCCGTCTTTACGAAAGCGCGTCGTGTTGCGGTTGGTCCCTGCTTCGCAACGATCCGCGAATTCCGAGAGCTGCCTGCAACGCTGGGTCTCGGGCAAGCCGCAGACAAACCGTCCCGGGTCAACATGCGGGATTTCAACAAATTCGACACGGGTGATCACGCGTGGTTTGGCGGCAACTGTGATCATGGGTCCAACCTCGATCAGACTGGCGAGTGTATAGCCCGAGACCGGGCGCGCCGATGTGCCTGTTCCCAGCATAATATCGTCCAGAAACCGGGGATCATCGTCGGCAGGCCCGAAGTCAAGGCGCATGGGCATTCCAGGTGCGCCGCGCCGGAACCGGACCCAGTCCAGAGGCACCTTGTGCTCGCCCAAGAACAGTTCTGACGTTTGGAACGCCCGAAAATAAAGCCCAAGCGGATCAGAGAATGCCATTGCCTTGCCTGTAGGTGACTTACCACCTTTTCCCACGGCCAGTTCGAGCGTATCGCTCGCCAAACAGACCCCGGCATGCCGGCAGTACAGATCTTTCCGGTTCGCGAAATCAAGCACTTCTTCGGGTCGGGCACGCCGCCTGCTATCGCCATTCTTAACGACGTAAGGGAACGAGAATAAGTGCATGGTCTGGATCAGATCGGTCAATCTGTTCGTATCCTTGGCCAGAAACAAAACATGCTGGATATTCAATGGATGTTCCGGCGGATGCGCGTAATCCGTACCCACCAGCCTTTTGTGAAAGAGGGCCGCGCGCTCGGAAACATCCATCGACGTCCATACCGACCGCGAGACTTCAAACAGGTCCTTGCAGGAGTAGAAGCGCCCGGACGCCGATGCGACCACCGACAGGAAGTGATCGAGATCGAAGACCGCCATGGTTCGCCACCATTCCATCAACTCGGTGGTGGCCACAAAACGCTTCGGACGCATTCTGCCGCCGGCATCGGGTCGCATTACCAGCGCGTATTCAAGGTATTCGTTGTGCAGTTCAACCCTGCTGGACCAGCCTTGGTCTGACAGGCGAGCTGCCAGTTCATCGCCCAGACAATCCCGCGGCTCTCGTGGACTGGCGCGCCATCTGAACCGATTCGATGGCTGGCCCGCCTCGATGTCACGCGGATCCATGACCAGAAAAGGGCTGACGCCTTGCCTTTCAAAAGTGTTCTGAATGCTTGAATTCCACGCTGACAGGGCAGCGTCGTTCGCGCGCTGATCGGCAAGTCCAGGCGATTGAAATACAGACATCAACGAACACCGTTGGGCATCAGAAATACAAGAATGGAAAGTCAGAGGCCTATGCCCGCGCGGTTTCATTTCCAATGGGAGGGTCCCGGCGGGTGACGAATACGGGAGCATCATGAAAAACGACCTGTCATGGGGCGGGCACCTTCATCCTGCCCAGCCCGCCTGTTCAGGCAAATGACGGGTCCACCAAAGTTCAGGCGTACTGTTCGCGATATGAATTTCACTACCGGAGGAGCGACCGCTGACGATGCTGAGGCGATCTCCATCAAACGTTTCGAGCGACATTTTCGCGGTGCCCCGGAAGTTCGCCATATGCTCGGCCAAAATGCCGACGGCAACGCGTTCACCCATTCGGACACTGTCGAAGTAGTCGCTGTAGAAATGAACCCCTGCAAAACTGCGCCCGATCGCGATATTCGCAGCCAATTTGTTCAGTTCGCCATTCAGCGTCAGTTTCTCTGAGCTGTCGTCTGGTCGCTCAGAATCAATCAGTGTTTTGCCGCCTGCAGCCGGAACAAAAACGCGCGGCATACCCGCCTCGGCCAAAGACACCCGGGACCCGTCCGGCGCATGGGTCCGGAAAAACCCCTTGAGCAATGTGACGCACGCCCCGGCAACTGCCCCATGCGCCGCGCCGTAGGACGGGTGCATAGGTGAGCCTTCTGGATACGCAATTGGCAACAGCAAGTTGCAATCGATTTTCGGCAGCCCATTATGAGACACCGCGTTGTGCGCGAACCGCCTGATGGACGGTGCAGCGGCAATGGCGTCCATCAGACTGAAGTCTTCGCTGGCGACGCTTTCCAATTTCTCCAGATGCGCTGCGGCAAACGGCTCGGCTGTTCCAAGCACCGCGCCATGACCATTCGCCACCAGAGTAGCAATATTGCCTAGCTTTTCAGGGCGGGCACGGTTGTGCACCTGAAAGGTCTGGCGTCGCACGGCCCGCAACGCCCTGGTCGCAGTTTCCGCCAGCATTGACAGCACATGGGTCCCGCCCCAATCAGCCTTGGCACCATTCGCGCAGGAATGCCCGCCCTCAGGCAGACCGTCATCTGCGTCAACACCTCGGCCCAACATCAACAGGCAAGCGTTGAAAAAAGCCTGATAGATCGTGTCAAAATGTACATAGGTTGCAAGGTCACGCGGCGTTTCAATGAATTTCGGGCCACTCGTCTCAAAGGCTTGTTCGCCGGCTGTGTCTGCCCCGTTCTGAACATCCAGCCATTCGGCCCAGTCCCGCAAATAATCCACGCCAACAGCCTGAGGAGCAACCCTTTGGTCAAGCCGCAATGCACCAAATGGCATTGCCCCTGATGCCGTTGTTTTTGCCAACCGCTGCCCTTGCGCATGCGCTTGGTCTGACGTCAGCGTGTCATGCCCCTGTAAAAGGAACTGCGACACGTATGGCCCTTCCAAGCAGCCTTGGCTCGAGCCGCGGAACAAGGTTCGGGAAGACAGACCCTGGCCATCTCGAACCCGGCGTGCCGAAGGTACTTTACCGATCTCGGCGCCGTTGGCGTCCTTTGGACAACCGTCTTCACGGAACCACTCCAACTTGCCAAGGGCGCCTACCACTTTGTCGGATACCTCGGCACCCTCTCGAATGGTTTCAAACGGCACATCCCGCAAATAGGCCATCGCATAGAGTTCAGCCATTTCTGCTGCAAGTTCATCTGATCCAAGCCTGGGTGCCGGAGCGATACCCAAAACGCCGGCATCCAAACCATTCAGGCCCAACCGGTGACCCAGGATTGGCCCTTCCCACGCACGCCATCTAAATTCACCACCCTCTGATGGCGTGGTGCGGAAGGGCCCGGAATAGGCTGGAGTATCAAACAGCGTCAGCCTGTTTCCATAATTGTCGGTGCAGGTAGGGTCAGCCACTTCTTCCAGAAATTCGGTATAAACCTGCGCGTCAACAATACCATTTTCGTCATGCCGCAAGCCCTTCGAAAAGCTCGTGGGCCAAATCCCGGCAAACAAATCTGTTTCGCCGTTATGTTCTTCGGCCGCCCTCTCTCGGATTCCAACCGGCGCGTTCGAATGACACCGATCCCGGCCCAATCCTTGGATACGCGTCTCGAGGCCCTGCCAGGGTTCAGATGGAACAGTATGTTGCGGCATGTTGTTCTCCCGATCTACGGAACAACGATTCGCATGAAGCCGTTACCGGATCGTGACCGGTAATTCGGAAAGGGTTTTTCTTGTTCTGAAACACCTTAAGACGGTCTTACGATTAAGGAGACTCGCGGCACAGAAGCTATGCGCGACCGTTGCCCTCTAATCTTTCGGGAAGATGCAATACCTAGTGCAAATAGGCATCAAGGGCTCTGACAGCTTCGACCTGCGCACACCGGACAGAATGAAAAAGAATGTTGAGTGGCGGAGCGGACGGGACCAGAGTCGAACGTTCTCTGGCTGATAAGTCACTGTTATCGATTGTTTGGATTCATTTGTAGGGGCCAATTGGAGAGGAAGCGACTGTCGAACCAATCAGACCTTCGACGATCCACGACAATTCTGCTGCATGGCCGGAGCGGTCCTGCTCTGGAGCCAAACCAAACTTTCGGGCGTATTCCCCAAGAACTGTGCAGAACTCCAAAATTCGACCGCGAATGTGATCTCGGATCTCTTTGCCTTCGCGCTGGCGGAGCTCGAAGGTGAAACGACTTGTCGTAAATCTCATGGCGCACGAGAATTGGCAGAAAGGAAGAAGCCCGGGGAAAATAACGGGCAAGACACTTCGGCGGCAAAAGGAGAAGATGATGACCAGACAGGAAGGGGGCTGCCTTTGCGGCAGCATTCGCTATGCGGTATCGGCACCGCCAAGCCGAGTCACGATCTGCCACTGCCGGTTCTGCCAGAAGGCGACCGGCTCGGCCTACATGGTCGAACCGATTTTCGACGAGGCGGCGCTGGAGATCCTGACCGGGACGCCCAAGGTCTATGACCAGGTCTCGGCCGGGTCGGGCAAGACCGTCCATATCCATTTCTGCGCCGATTGCGGCACAAGGCTGTGGCTGAGTTTCGAACGCTTCCCCGGCGCGATCGGCATCTATGCCGGCACGTTCGATTACCCCTGCTGGTTCCCGATCGAACCGGAAACGTCCAAGCACATCTTCCTTGGTGTCGCCCGTGTCGACACGGTCATCCCGCCCGGCCTGCCGGCCTTTGTCGAACATGCGATGACGAATGACGGTCAACCGCAGAACGCGACGATATTCGAGAGCTGCCATGTCATCGGCAGCCATTGATCAGCCCCATCGCCTCGACAGGCGAGGCGCGCCTTCCGGCAGCGGGTGACGCGATGCGAAGCCTGCTCTATACCTCCGGGTCCCCCTTCGCGCGTGGCGTGCGGATCCTGCTTGACGAACTCGGGCTCGACTATGACCGAAACGAGGCGCTTTCGGCCCCCCGGGGCCGACGATCCGGCCTCGGCGCCCACCCTGCAGGTGCCCATCCTTCGGGACGGTGCGGTCACGCGTTTTGGAAAACGGGCTGATCGCCGAATACCTGCTGCAAACCTATCCTGAAAGACCGGCGGCAACTCCGTCACTGGCCGCTCTGGCCTACCGGCCCAAGCCCCTCTGGCGCGACAAGATGATCCTGGCCACCATCCAGACCTTCGGCACCGCGGCAACGACGATTTCCCAGATGACCTGACCGGGGTTCGGGTCAGCGACAACAGCCACCTGGCGCGATCGGCCGAAAAGCTCCATCACATTCTGGCAAGGCTCGAGAAGCAGATCGGCGCGCCCGCCGAGGGTTTCCTGCCCGGAAGTGTCTCTATCCAGGGCATCTTTCTTGCCGCTCATGTCCATTTCATTCAGGCACGGCCGCTGGACATCGACGTCGGGCTCGAAAGGTTCGCCAAGATCGCGGCCCTGCTGGACCGGCTCGACGAGCGAGAAAGCTTCGAAGCCAATCCCGTCTGGTGGTGGACACCCGTCGTAACCGGATACGAACCCGACGGCACACCGGTTTTGGGCGACAGCGTCTGCCCCGAAGGGTGCGGCGCCGGCCCGTATCCGAAGCAGCTTGTGCATCACTCCACAGGGGGCAGGCGTTCTGATCCGAGCCGAGTTGCCGCAGGGTCCGAACGAGGGATCGCGCCTGGCCGCGAGGGCGGCGAGTGACATTATGACAATCTTAACTATCTGTCTTTAAACAGAATTTCAGAAAGGCCGTTCCCGCACATTGAACCGGGTCGCATGCCCGCGCGCCCAGACGAGTCAGTGCAGCCAGCCTCCTTCGGCTGGGTGGCAGAAGAAATGTCACGTATGGAATGTTCGGTTCCCGGCGCGCGAATTCAAGCGCCTGCCGGGTGATGCACGCGCCAAGGCCAAAGTCCTGCGGGCGCAGGACCAGACCAAAATCCCACTCGGAACCTTCCTTCTGGAAGCCACCCCAGCCGACATAGCGTTCCCCGGCGAAAAAGGCCCAGTGGCAGAGACTGTCACGCGCCCAGCAGGCCTCCTTGGCGGCGACGAAGGCGCGTGCGTCCGTTTCGCCCCAAGGGCCTTTCAGCAAGGGCATGTGCTCGCGCAGGCGCGGGTCCGACATATGCGCAACGAGATCGGCGATTGCGACCTCGGTCAGGCGACCAAAGCGTATGTCGTGGGAAAGGCTCATGTCGACAACCCGGCCTTCGATCCCCCTCGGTCATCCAGCGCGCTTTCGCGACGGCGCAGGAAAGCCGCAAGCAACGTGTGGTAGTCCGATGACACGACGTCGCGGACTGATGGACGCGCCGCCAGTGTCGCGCGCCATTGCGACACCTTCGCAAGCCCGCCGAACACACCGAAATTCGCGATGCGGTCGAAAGTATCGAAGTATCGGAAGACCGGCGCAAAGACGGTGTCAACTAGGCTGAACCGTGCGCCCGCAAACCACGGGCCATCGCCAAGCTGATCCTCCAGTAGCCGGAAACGCGCGTGCAGTCTGCCGGCCGTGGCCTCCAGCGTTGCGTCGTCGCGGGCCGAATAGAACCCGGCGATGTCGCCCAGGCATTCCGAACCTAAGCTGATCCAGGCGCGATGGCGCACTCGGTCGATCGGGTCGGCCGGGTGCAGGGGATTGGGCCGGGTCTCTTCGAGATATTCCAGGATCGCGGCGGATTCGAATAGCGCCGCATCGCCCACCTTCAGCACCGGCGTCCGCCCGATCGGCGAGATCTCGAGGAACCAGCCGGGTTTGTCGGCAAGGTCCACAGTCACGCGGTCATGGGCGATGCCCTTTTCCGCCAAGGCTATAGCGATGCGCTGGACATATGGGCAGAGCGCATGGCTGACCAGCGTCAGGTTTTCGGTCATGATAGCAGCCTCGTGATTCAACCGGTTCATGGCAGTTTACCTGCATGAACCAGGTATTTCAGTGGTTGGATTCGGATCGGACGACCACCTTGCCCTGCATCTGCGGGTGAAAGGTGCAGAGGTAAGGGTGTTCGCCCGGCTGGTCGAAGGTGATCGCGGCGCGGGTGTCGCGCGTCATCTCGCCGGTGTCCCAGGAGCTGTCCGCCGCTGTGGCGGTGTGGGGTGCTGGATCGTCATTGATCCAGACAACGGTGTCGCCCATCGCGATCTCGACCAGTGCCGGTTCGAACGCAAATCGGGAAATACGGACCTCGACCACGTGTGGGCCGTCGTGGGCTAGCACGCGTGGGGCCGACCCGGCCAGGGCGAGCGCACAGCCCAGGCCCCGGCCAAAGTCACGTCGCGTCAGCCGATGCATGACAGACTCGCAACCATCCGTTCGGCGTGCTGCTCATGCACACGGAAGGTGACAAGCGCATCCTCTAGCAGTGCCTTCAGGGGTTCGACCGTGACCGTCGGGATGAAGCTTTCGGCGACGGTTTGGTTGACGACCTGATGATAGCCCAGCTCGTTCGTCGCATAGGCGCAATCGAAGGCCTTCCCGCTGAGCGCCATCAGCTCCGCACGCTTGGCCTCGGCACCCTCTACAAGAGCTTGGGAAAGGGCGTTGTCCTGCGGGGTCACGTTCAGTTCGGCGATTAGCGCGCCCGCAGCCTCGTTCACCGCCGAATGGTCACGGATCATCGTCAGCGCAAACTCTCGCACCGACTCGTTCTCGGAAATCGCCAGCGCCAAATGGGCATAGCGGATGTCGAGACCGCCGGCGGTGTAGGCGGTGTGGGCGATCTCGAGGTCGTTCATCGGCTCCGCGGCATGGGCAGCGAGACCGCCGCTGGCAAGGGCAAGGCCGAGGGCAAGGGTCATAGTCTTCATCGGTCATTCTCCGTTTCGTGGTTTCGGTTCCTCCGATCTGCCCGAGGATCTCCGACGTTTGAATGCTGCCAAGTCCGCATTCCATGCTCGATCGTCCGAAGAACTGGACAATCATGGAAACCATGTTAGACCTGCTCAGCGATATCCTCACCCGCTTGTCGCTGCTCGGCACGCTCTAGTTCCGCACCAGCTTCACCGATCCCCAGGGGGTGCGCGTGCCGGCCTTCCGCGACGTGGCGCGCTTTCATTTCGCGCATCGGGTCGAGGCTCCGGTGCGGGTGGCGCGGCTCCCGGTACCGGCGCAGCTGGCTCAAGGCGACCTGACCGCGCTCAAGATGTCCGACCCCTGCAGTACGCCGAGCCGAGCTATCCGGCCGGCGAATGACGTCATGCAACTCCAACTCGACGGAGAAATACATGACCAATCAAGATCCTATTCCCGCCCGCGTGGCCGCACTCAAGACCAAGTCCACGCCAGACCTGAAGCAACAATGGCGCGAATTGCTCGACAGCGAGCCGCCGCCATTCAATCGTCGCTATTTCGAGAGCCAACTGGCGCACCGCGGACAAGAACCATGCCCTTGTCCTAAAGATAACTTGCCAGATCAGCCGCCACGTAAGACGAGCCGTTGTCGCTGAGCAGCTTCCTCTTGTGCACACCGGTAGCGCTGTTGCGGCCTGAAGTGTCCTATGCCAACTCCAGCGTGTCGGTGACATCGCTCGCCTTCATCGTTGTGCAAAGCTTCTGCTTTTGAACTAAGATTTCCACAGGAACTACGGCTTCATGCGGATCCTGCGCACCGTCTTCTACGTGTGCGAGGAACTGCCTCTACCCTCGGGTTCGGACGGGCATGCCCGTCATCTGATTGCGGCATCGCGCGACGACTACAACCAATACCGCCCGCATTCGAGCCTGAGTGGGTTGACACCAAGGGAATAAGCTAACCGGTCCGCCGTGGGCCAAAACCCGAACAGAGCTAACCAGTCAACGCGGGCTCTTTGGGGAGCGGTTCATTTCTCGCGCATCTTTCGCGGTACGTGACGAAGGTTGCGCCCAGTCAGAAGTGAGCCGATTGGACCCAGGCTGCGCCGCCGGGAAGCAGCGAGCGCATCCAGCATATAGCTGAGAGACCCTTATGGCTCACCAAGGCTTGATGCAACAGCCGAGGCAATTGCCAGGTCCTGGACCCCAAGCCCTGTCAGATCCACGACGGAAAGGCTCGCGTCAGCGAAATTTGCCCCCTCCGACTTGCCCGCAAGAATGTCGCAAAGGGACAGATCTGCCATATCTGAAACGCACCCGGCGCGCACGGCGGCGCCGAAATCGCCGTGATGCAGACATTGCGCGTGATTGTCTGTGGCGATGATGGCGGCGCGCGCCAATACCTCGGGGGCCAGTTCGATCTTGCCGGGACTGTCGGCACCCACCGCCACGATATGGAGCCTGTCCGTCAGATCATCCGCGTGAAGCACCGGCGATGTGGCCGGGGTCGTGGTCACGACAATATCCGCAGCATGGCAGAGATCGCGCCCGGTGGATGCGACCGAGACGGTAAAGCCCTTCTCTTCCATGTCAGTGACATAGGTGCGCATGCTCTCGGGAGAGCGCCCTTTCACGATCAGGCGCGAGATCCCGGTCTCGGCACGGATCGCCTCGGCTTGCAGGCGGGCCTGTGTGCCGGTTCCAACGATACCCAGCGTGGCCTCTCGTTCTGCCGGCTTCAGCGGGGCCGCCAGTGCGCCGGCTGCGGCCGTGCGCATCTGGGTCAGCCAGCCCTCGTCCTGCAGGATCGCAACAGGGCGGCCAGTTTCCGAAGACAGGACCAGAACCAGACCATCATTCACCGGCAAGCCCCGGTACGGGTTTCGGTAGAACCCGGTGGCAAGCTTGACGACGAACCACGGCCGGCCTTTGGCCTTGGCCCCCTTGATGTGGCAATCGCCAAGCAGCTCGCCAACCGCTCCCGGAAACAGGAACTGCATCGGCTCGGGCTGGTCGATCAGCCCGTTTGCCATGTCGATGAACCCTTGTCGCACCGCCGCAATGGCAGCGGGCATGTCGATCAGCTCTCGCAATTCGTCCAGTGCCACAATCCTCATGATGCTGCCTCAGGCCCGGAAATCGGCGTAGTGGGTTTCGAAATGCGCACGCATCGCGGCCAAACCGTCTTCGAACACCTGTTCGCGGCCGAAACCGATGCGGAAATGGTTCTGCGGGATCTCGGTCAGCTCCGAAGCATAGATCGCGCCGGGCAATAGAAGCACACCGCTTTCTTCCAGCAGTTTGCAGCAAAACGCATCGCCCCCTTCCGGCCCGACAAAGCGCGGAAAGGCCACGCACCCGCCCAGGGGGCGCGTCCATTCGATCAAGCCCGGGAAATCGGCGAAGAGCCGTTCCAGCGCCACAACGTTTCGGGACAGAAGCGCGTGGTTGCGCGCAAGGATCCGCTCGCGCGCCTTCAGCGCGATCAGGGCCAGCACCTCAGAGGGGCCGGAATTGCAGATCGACAGGTAGTGCTTGTAGCGTTCGACCCGTTGCAGCAAGTCCCTGTCCTGCGCCGCGATCCAGCCGATGCGCAGGCCCGGCAGGCCATAGGCCTTGGACATCACATTGAGCGAAATACCGCGTTCGTAGATATCGGCGATTTGAGGCATCCGGTCGGCGGGGTCGAGTTCGACGCCGCGATAGACCTCGTCGCTCAGGATCCAGATGCCATGCTCGCGGGCAAGGTCGATCAGCGCCTGAAGATCGTCGCGCGGCATCAACATGCCGGTCGGGTTGTGCGGAAAGTTCAGCGATAGCAGCCGCGTGTTCGGGCGGATCGCGGCGCGGATGTCATCAAGATCAACCCGCCAGCCGCCTTTCATCTGCGTCCGGTGCATGGGCACGCCAGTGGCGTCGCAGACCGACAGCGGAATGGTCTCGGTGCTCGGGTAGTTCGGGGTCGGCACGATGGCATGGGACGCGCCATCCAGCAGAACCTTGGACACCGCGTAAAGCCCCTCGCCCGCGCCCGCGAGGCACAGGATATTCTCGGCCGCCAGTCCGTCATAGGTTGCCGCGATTTCCGCCCGCAGGGCGGGCGCCCCCCATGTCTCGGTATAGCCGAGCCAGAGCTTTTCATAGGCGTCCCGATCTTCGGGTGTGGCAAGCGCCAACAGGTCCGGCACCGACATGCTTTCCAGGTCCTAGGCCGTCATGTGGTGGCGGGCGGTGAATTCCCATTCCGAGAAGAACACTTCCAGGCCGAAATCGCGCATCGGGCGGGGTGCCGTCATCGAGTGGTCCTTCCTTCAGGTCTTTTTCGTATCGTCCACGATTTTCATCGTGGCAAGGCCGCTATTGCCCAATTCCACGGCCGCGAATGGTCCGCCGTGGCACGTGTTACCGGGGTCGCGCGGGTCCAGCGGAGGCGTCTCAGCCAGGATCTGTTCGGCGAATTGCTCGGCATTGTCCTTCGGGCGATAGCCAAGGAAGCTGGCCTTGCTGTTGTCCACCGGGCAGCGTTCGTTGTTGGAAACCCCGTAAACAACGGCGAACCCGGTCACCGGTGTTTCGATGCTGCGCTGCACCAGCTGGATCAGGTCATCATAGGACAGCCAAGACCCAAGCGCGCGGGCACTGGTGACCTGCGCACAGGAGAGGATGCGCATATGCACGCTTTCCAGCCCGCGCTTGTCCCAGTAAAGCGATCCCAGATCCTCGGCGAAACACTTGGCCAGCCCGTAAAAGGTATCGGGGCGATGGCGAACCTCGGTGTCGATGAAATCGGTCTTGGGGTACATTCCGACAGCGTGGATGGAACTGCCATAGACCACCCGCCGCAATCCGTTGCGCGCCGCGGCCTCCCAGATGTTGTAGGCGCCGATGAAATTCGGCCCCAAAAGCTTCTCGAACGGCCCTTCGTCCGCATAGGCGCCCATATGCACGACCATGTCGGCGCCTTCCAGCGCGCGCATCATGTCGTCAAGGCTGGCAAGATCCGCCTTAGCATAGGTTTCGCCGTCATAAAGCGTGCCGATATCGTCCGCGATGTCGGTCGAGACAAGCTGGTCGCACATCATGGTCAGCGGTTCGCGCAAGTAAGAGCCAAGCCGCCCGGCGGCGCCTGTCAGGACGAGTTTCTTCATCAGTTGGATTCCTTTTCAAGTTGGGCGACCGCTGACGCAATGCCGGTCATCGCATAGGCCTTGGAAACGCCGTTGACCGTCAGCGTGCGGTCCTTGAGGTCCGAGTTGATCGCGGCGAAAGAGCGAAACTTGCGCCCGTTGAACAGGATGTGCTCATAGATTTCGTCCGACAGGATCATCACCTGTGGATGGTCGGCCAGCACCACGCCCAAGCTGCGCAGATCGTCGTCGGAGTAAACGGCGCCGGCGGGGTTGGAGGGCAGGTTCAGTATGATCCAGCGCGTGCGCGCCGTGATGGCGCGGACAAGGTCTCCGGGTTGTAACCGAAACCCGTTTTCGGCCACGCAAGGGATCGTGACGGGCCTGCCGCCAAGGATCAGAACGATATCCTTGTATTGGCCGAAATAGGGCGCGCAGAGCAGGACCTCGTCGCCGTCCTCCAGCGTGGCCCTCATCGCGTTGAAGATCACCTGCTTGGCGCCGTTGGCGACGATGAACTCGTCAACGCCATGGGCGAGATCTTTCTCACGACGCAGCTTGTCGGCCACCGCCTTGCGTAGTGCCAGCGTGCCGCTGGTGGGCGGGTATTTCGTCTGTCCAGCCATGGCAGCGGCATGGGCGGCGTGCTTGATGTGTTCGGGCGTGTCGAAATCCCGCTCGCCGAGCCCGAGGTCAATCACATCTTCGCCGCGCACACGGGCCACTTTCGCCGCCTGACTGACCCAGGCTGACGCCGAAGGCTTGACCGGATCCAGCCGCGACGACAGCGCGATCATGCCATGCCTCCGCGCACCTGCACCAGCAGCGCGTCGGCGCCGCGGGCCAGGATCGAGGCATCGGTGCCGCAGGCCACAAATGTAAAGCCCTCGTTCAAAAGCTCGGTTGCAAAGCCCGGGTCCAACACCAGCGTTCCGACCGGCACGCCCTTGGCGATCAGCTTCTGCGCCGCCGGTTTGATCAGCGCCCAGACCTCGGGGTCCATCGGCTTGCCAAGCTTGCCGATGTCGGCCGCGATATCCGCCGGGCCGAAGAAGATGCCAGAGACGCCATCGACATCGGCAATCGCCTCGGCCTGTTCAACGGCCGCACGGGTTTCCAGCTGCAGCAGCACCGCCGTTTCCGCCTCGACGCGCGCCGTATAGTCGCTGATCCGCCCGAACTTGGTCGCCCGCGTCGCGCCAGAGACACCACGGGTCCCGTTGGGCGGATAGCGCGTGGCGGCCACCGCGCAGCGCGCTTCCTCGACCGTCTGGATCATCGGAAACAAGAGCCCAGGCGCGCCCAGATCCAGTAGCCGCTTGACCGCCACCGGGTCGTTCCATTCGACACGCACGATGGCGGTTGTGTCGCTGGCGGCAAAAGCCTGAAGCTGCCCGAGAGTGCTGAAATAGTCGTTCGGGCTGTGTTCCATGTCGATCAGCGCCCAGTCATAGCCCGCGGGCGCTACGACCTCGGCCGAAAAATTGCTGGCAAGGCTGATCCACAGGCCGACCTGTTTGCGCCCCGCCGTGAGCGCCGCTGTAAAGGGATTGGCGGCAAGCTGCATCAGATGATGGCCTTTTCAATGATCGGGCAGTGGTTGGGGATGCGCTCGTAGTTGAAGGGCGTCAGGTCAAGCGCCCGATAGCCGCCATAGGTGATCCATTCCGCCGTACCGCGCCCCATCGCAGGGGATTGTTGCAGCCCGTGGCCGGAGAATCCGTTGAGGAAGAGGAAGTTCTCCACCTTCGTGTGCGGCCCCAAGATTGCGTTGTGATCGAAGGTGTTCATGGCGTAATGCCCGGCCCATTCGGATTGCACCTTGATCGCCTCAAACTGCGGGATTCGGGTGGCAAGGATCGGCCAGACGTGGTTTTCCCACAGCGAGAAATCCATCGCGAAATCGTCGTAGTCCACCGCCGGGTCGATCTCGGAATGGCCGCCGCACTGATAGGTGCCGCCGCCGTTTTCGCGCACATGCACGCCGGATGGGTCGATGGTCAGCGGCAGATCCATCTCCAGCGGCTGTTCGGCCTTGAAAATCCAGGAATAGCGCTTGCGCGGCTCCACCGGGGTCTCGATGCCGGCCATGGCTGCGGTGCGCGCCGCTCTCGGGCCCGAGGCGTTGACCACATGGCCGCAGGCAATCACCTCGCCCGATTTCAGCGTGACGCTGTCCACACGCGTGCCGGCGGGGTTGAGCGTCATCGCCACGACCTCGTTCTCGACATATTCCACGCCGCGTTCGCGCGAGGACCGTCGCCACCAGTCGAACACGGCCGACCCGTCCCAGAAGCCTTCGTCCACCGTGTTGATAGAGCCCAGCACGATGTCATCGACATTGTAGAAGGGATAGGCGGCCCTGATCTGGTCGGGTGTCATCAACTGCGTGCCTGCCCCCGCCGCGACCTGAACCTTGTGGCTTTCACGCAGGACATTGGCGAAGGCGTCATTGTCGGCCAGATACATGTAGCCGAAATTGCGGATGCTGAGTTCCGGCACCCGTTCGTCACCGCCCATGTAGCTGCGCAGGTTCTTGACAAAATTTGCCGCGAACTGGCTGATCCGCACGTTGAGCTCGGCCGAGAACTGCTGGCGCATGCAGCTGTTGGTGTGGGCGGTTGAGCAGGCCTGGTAGGTCGTGTCGCGTTCCACCACCAGAACCGAGCCGTCGAAATCCTTGTTGTCGCTCAGAAACCAGGCGGTCGAGGCCCCCATGATCGCCCCGCCGACAATCACTACGTCATACTGGGCCTGTTTCGGGCTTTGCGTTTGTCCGGCCATCAGGCGATCTCCCCTTTTGCGACGGCATCCTCGACCGCCTTGATGTCATCGGCCGTCAGGCCGTAATCACGCGCTGCGGTTTCCGCCGAGATGTATCCCCGCGCCAGATCGCGCAGGACCATATCCCGTGGCCGCTCGGCAGGGTAGCCATAGCCCGCGCCACCAGGGAAAGCCATCACGACGCGGCGCCCGTGGGGCACGAACTGCTTACCCTTGCCGCGCATCGGCGTGCCATCGTCCAGCGCGATGGTGGTGCAGGCCCCGGCCATGCCCCCGCGCCGCCCGCGCGCGGGATGTTCGACCCGATCGAACATCGCCTGGATGTCGAACTCGTGGCCTTCCATTGCGCCGACCTCCATGTATTGGCCCAGCCCGCCACGCGCCTTGCCCGCACCGCCGCTGTCGGGGCGTAGCTCCTTGCGCCAGATGATCACGGGCCCCGCGTGTTCCGTTGCCTCGATCGGCATGGTCATCACGCCCGAAGGGAAGGCGGTTGCATTAAGCCCGTCCAGCTTGGGCCGCGCGCCGGAGCCACCGGAATTGAAGGTCAGCACCTCGGCGCGCCGTGCGTCGACTGAAGCCGGCGCGTCAGAGCGCGGGCGCAGCGAGACCTGAAAATTGCACAGGCATCCAGCCCCTTCGGCAGGCACCAGACCCGGCACGATCTTGACGAATGCGTCATAGACCGTGTCCGGCACGAAGTGACCGACGATGTGGCGCAGCGCGACGGGTGCGGGGTGCAGCGCGTTGACGATGGTGTTTTCCGGGGCCGTGATCTCGAACGGGGCCAATGAGGCTGCGTTGTTGGGGATCGAGGGCGCGATGGCGACCTTCAGCGCATAACACGCATAGGCCTTGGCATAGACCAGCGGGCAGTTGATGCCCTTCTTGTCGAGCCCTGAGGAGCCGGTGAAATCCGACACGATGCGGTCTTCGTGCACCGTGACGCGTACTTTCAGCGTGATCGGCGCGTCGAACCCGTCCACCGTCATTTCGCCTTCGGCGGATTTTCGTGGCAGGGCGGCAATCGCTTCCAGCGTGGCGCGGCGCGAGTTTTCAAGGATGAACACCGCGATGCCATCCAGGTCATCCAGATCGAACTCGGTCATCATGTCTATCAGGCGGCGGTGGCCGATCTCGTTGCAGGTGGCCAACGCGTAGATGTCGCCGATCAGCTGGTCGGGTTCACGCACATTGCCGCGAATGATCCGCACCAGCGTTTCGTCCACCTCGCCCCGCTCGGCGAATTTCATGATCGGGATATAAAGCCCTTCTTCATAGACGCTGGCCGCGTCCGCTCCGAAGCCGCGCCCACCGATATCGACGATATGCGCGGTGCAGGCGAAGAACCCTACCAGCACGCCGTTGTGGAACGACGGCGTGACCATGGTGATGTCGTGCAGGTGGCCGGTGCCCTCCCACGGGTCGTTGGTGATGTAGACATCGCCCTCGAATATGTTCTGCCGCCCGATGCGGCGGATGAAATGCGCCACGGCGTCAGCCATCGCGTTGACATGCCCCGGGGTGCCGGTGACGGCCTGCGCCAGCATGTTGCCGTGGGTGTCATAGACCCCGGCGGACAGGTCGCCGGCCTCCCGGACGGAGGTCGAAAAGGCCGTGCGCACCAGCGCCTGCGCCTGTTCCTCGACCACCGAGATCAGCCGGTTCCACATGACCTGATAGGCGACCTTTGAATGTTGCTTTGTCATGTCGGCGCTCCTTACCCCTTGGTCACGACGTCGATGCAGCCGTCGGGCTGGCAGATCGCGTCGCGGCTTGCGGGAACGATGATGGTGGTTTCGGCCTCGGTCACGGCGGCGGGGCCGTTGGCGCGCTGGCCGGTCTGCATGGTCACCCGGTCGATGACCTGGGCCTCGACGAAGGCCCCGGACGCGGCATCGAACACCCGGCGCTGGCCTTGCGCGACGGCGGTGCTTTCGCCGGCCGATGCGGCCACAGGCGCGACGGCTTCGGGCGGTGTGGTCGCGTTGACCGACCAGACGGTGATCTCGACATCCAGACCCGCGACCTTGCGACCGAAGAGCTTGGCATAGTCCTCTTCGAAGCGTGCCAGGAAGGTCGCAGCATCGGGATTAATGGCCTGGTCTTCCGTCAGCGCGATGGGAATTTCCCAGCCCTGTCCGGCATACCGCATGTAGACCTTGAATTCCGAAAGGATCTCCGAGGTCTCGTCGCAAGTCCGCACGAAGCCCGTGACCTCGGATTTCAGCTCTGTCAGCAGCGCTTTGATCCGCGCAGGGTCAAAACCGCTGAGTTTCATGTAGACCGAGCGGTTGGCCTCGTAGCTGTAGGGCGCGCGCAGGAACCCGATGGCCGAACCGACCCCGGCACCGGGCGGCACGATCAGGCGGTCGACACCGAGCTTTTCGCACAAACGCCCGGCATGGAGCGGCGCCGCACCGCCAAAGGCTATCATGGTGTATTCCGACAGATCCTCGCCATTCTCGACCGCGTGAACACGGGCCGCGTTGGCCATGTTCTCGTCCACGACCTCGGCCACGCCAAAGGCGGCCTCGATGGTGTCCATCGACAGCGTGTTGCCGACATGGGCGGTCAGCGCCGTTTGCGATTGGTCGGGGTGCAGTTTGATCGCCCCACCAGCGAAATTGTCCGGGTCCAGCTTGCCCAGAACAAGGTCTGCGTCCGTGACCGCAGGCCGCGTGCCACCGCGCCCATAACAGGCCGGGCCGGGTTCGGAGCCCGCGCTCTCGGGCCCGACTCGGATCTGGCGCATGTCGTCCACATGGGCCAACGAACCTCCGCCCGCACCAATCTCCACCATGTCGATCACCGGGATCGAGATCGGCATGCCGGACCCCTTCTTGAACCGGTAGGTCCGCGCGACCTCGAACACACGGCTGGTCTTGGGCGTCTGGTTCTTGATCAGGCAGATCTTGGCGGTCGTGCCGCCCATGTCAAAGCTCAGCACCTTGTCGATGCCGTAACGCGCGGCGATATGGGCGGCAAAGACCGCCCCCCCCGCCGGACCGCTTTCCACCAGCCGCACCGGGAAATCGGCGGCGTTCTGAAGCGAGATGATGCCGCCGCCTGAATGCATCAGGAAGACGAGGCAGTTTACGCCTTCGCCGCGCAACCCCTCTTCCAACCGGCCGAGGTAGGAGGCCATCAGCGGCTTGATATAGGCGTTCGCCACCACCGTGTTGAACCGTTCGTATTCACGCATCTGCGGGCTGACCTCGGACGAGATCGACACCGAGACATGCGGCAGGCGCTCGGTAAGAACCTCGCGCACCATCTGCTCATGCGCCGGGTTCAGGTAGGAATGGATGAGGCCCACCGCGACGCTTTCGAAACCCGCCTTTTCGATCCGCGCGGCCAGCGCCTCGACCTCGGCGCGGTCCAGAGGCACCATGACCTCGCCACGCGCGTTCACCCGTTCATTCACGGTAAACCGGGACTGCCGCGGCAAGAGCGGCTCTGGCAGAGTCAGGTTCAGATCGTATTGCTCGAACCGGCTTTCGGTGCGCATTTCAATCACGTCGCGGAAGCCTTGCGTGGTGATCAGCGCCGTTCTGGCTCCGCGCCGCTCGATCAGCGCGTTGGTGGCCAGCGTCGTGCCGTGGATGATCTGCCCGATCTCACCGGGCGTGATGCCGGCCCTGGCGCAGACCTGGTGCATCCCGTCGATGATCGCGTTTTCGGGCGCGGTATAGGTGGTCAGCACCTTGGTGGAAAAGATGTTATCCCCTTTTTCAAGCACGACATCCGTGAAAGTTCCCCCAATATCCGCGCCAAGCCGGATCGCACGCCTGTTCATCCCGTGTTTCCTTTCGACCAACCAGAGCAAGCGGCGGCGGGGATCGACCCCGCTCGGCCCTCGGTGCCCAGTCTTAGGGCCTGCTGAGGAAAACGAAAAATTGGAATTTTTTCTTGTTGTGGTTATGTTGTGTTATCCTTGGCCGCTTCGGCCGTCAGCCGGGCGAGTTCGGCGGCATAGCGCACGAACCGCGGCACGCGCCGGTCGTCATAGCGCGCAAAGACCTGCAAGGGGCTGGGCGTCCAGTCGCAGTTGAGTTCGACCAGCCGGCCCTCGGCAACAGCCTCCTGCACGATCGCCCTGGGCAACAGCGCGATGCCCATCCCGTCCACCGCCATGGGCAGGCAGGACGCAAGGCTGCTCGAGTGCACAACCTGATCGCGCGACAGGCCGTTGTGATCGGCAATTTCGGCCAGCTCACGCACGGCCACGGTGTGCCGCGCATGGGTCAGGACAGGATGGGCAAACAGGTCGGCGAGCCCGATATTGCCGCCAATACCTTGTGCCATTTCCGGCGTGGCAACCCAAACGTAGCTGTAACTGCCAAGCGGGATCGTCCCGCGCAATTCGCTGGAAAATGGTGCTGTCTGCAGCGCCAAATCCAGTTGCCCGCTGACAAGGCCACGGTCGATCTCGCGCGAAAGATCAACTTCTAGTTCAACGCTGACCGATGCATAAGACGCCCTGAACGCGCGCAGAAAGTCGTGCAACCATGTGCAGGCGATCAGCTCGGTTACGCCCAGGCGCATCCGCTCCCTGATCAGATCCCGCCGGTTGGCCTGTTCGAGAAACGCCTCGCCTGCCAAAATCACCTGTCGGGCCGCCTCGACCAGCGTCTCCCCGGTTTTCGTCAGCCGGACAGATCCCGCATCCCGGTGCATCAGAACGACCCCGAGAGACTTCTCCAGCGCCGAAATCCGCGCCGAGACATTCGGCTGTGTTGTTCCTAGTGCCGCCGCTGCCTTGCGAAACGTTCCGGTGTCGACCACCAGGACGAAAGCTTCCAATTGCTTGATGGTGATCCGACTTTTTATCATGCGGCTCTCAAGGATAAGAAAAATCTATCCTCATTTTGGCAGATTGACGCCGGAAGGGGAACGGTTCGGCCCGCTCGCGCGATATGGGGGCTGCGAGGGCTCCTTGATCGCCATGCCAGTCAGCACTGTTTGATGTGTCCATGTGTTGGCGAAGGCGGGATCTTTGAACGTTTCGTGGAACTAGGCGCAGAACTGGTTCTCACCACCCTTCAGTGGGACGAGGCGTTTGACATAGGTTCTGATACATTGACTGGCGTTAACGACGACGACTACCAACCACTGTTCCCACTAACCGCGAAGCTGGAAAAGCTAACGATAAAAATCGACCGGCCCCAGTCGAGTCAAGCCGACATTCAAAAGCTCGAAGACGCGATGCAAAGAGCAAGCGACCTGTTGGCTCAAAGGGTTGAGAGGTTGCCTACTTGCTTGAATCGGGCAGTGGAAAACCGGATGGTATATTTGTCCGCTTCGTCCGCAAAGTAGACGTTCAAGCAAGTTGCAGCGAACGACCGCATTGAGCCCCAAACCGGTCATCGGAAATTTGTGCTGCGCGCGCACGCAGAGCAAATTCTGCCGCACTCGCATCGTCGTTGTCCCAGCGAGGCGGCGAGAATTCCGGCCATTCGAACGTCGCATGGCGGATGTCCTTAACAGACTTCTCACCCTGGCTTTGCTTGGTTCCGGGTTTATGTCTCATCTCCACTCCGTGGCGGTTACGATGCGCCAAGAACCCTCCCTTATCAAATCAGCCTCAACAGTCCCACTGGTACTGACGTAAGGCACTCTGACATTTTTTATTGCGAGTGCACGCAGCAAAAGTTTTGCCACAGGTGTTTGGAAGCTTTTCTGCTTCGCAGGAAGATAACCAGCCGTTCGTCGTGCGTCGCTTCACATTGCGTTCCGAATCCAAATGCTTCTCGATCAGGTAGGTCCCGTAACATCGAGCCGGTGATCCTTGCAAAGGACCTCAACCGCGGCGTGCTACTTTGGTTTGGTATCTGTCGAGTTCTTTGATCAACGCCTGGCCGTTTGGAACATTCTCACGAGCCGAGAACTCATTCCAAATCTCGCCGAACGGCATGTCCTTGTACTCTTCGGTGACCGCAAAACGTTTCGAAAAGTCGAGGTCGTTCTCGGCAGTCTTCAATTCTTCCAATGGAAGCAACAAAGCACGGAGCAAAGCTTTTTGCATATTGCGTGTGCCAATGACCCATGCTGCTGTCCGACTGATCGTCGCGTCAAAGAAGTCCAACCCGATGTGTGTTCTGCCAAGCAGATCGGCACTAACCAGTTCCTGTGCCATTTGCAGGATATCGTCATTCAGAAGGATAACGTGATCGCTGTCCCACCTCATGGGGCGTGAAACATGCAAGAGGATTTCGTCCAGCGATAAGGCAACCGCGCTCAGCTTGTCGGCGATGTTCTCGGTCGGGTGGAAATGCCCCATGTCGAGGCACAGAAGCGTGCCATTGCGGATCGCATAGCCCATATAGAATTCGTGGCTGCCCACGGTGCAGGCTTCGACACCGATCCCAAAAAGCTTGCTTTCGACGGCATCCAGCATCTGTGCTTTGTCCTGATGCGGTGCCAGCATGGCATCAAGCGAAGCTTCCAATCGAGCGCGGGCCGACATGCGGTCGACCGGCATGTCTTTGTAACCGTCCGGCACCCAAATGTTGTTCACACAAGGCGAGCTCAGAGTTGCGCCCATTTGTGCGGCGATGTCGCGCGAACGGCGGCCATGCTCAATCCAGAAATCGCGAATACCCTTGTCCGGATGGCTGAGTGTCAGATTATCGTCTGCCTTGGCATGGGCAAAGAAAGTCGGGTTAAAGTCCAGCCCAATGCCCTGATCCTTGGCCCAATCGACCCACGGCGCGAAGTGTCTGAATTCGATCTCGTCGCGGTCGGGGGTTTCATCCGTGTCCAGATACATCGCATGGAGGTTCAAACGATGTTTGCCAGGGATCATCGAATAGGCAAACTCCAGATCGGAGCGCAGTTCATCTGGCGTGCGGGCGCGGCCCGGGTGGTTGCCGGTTGCCTGAATGCCGCCTCCTGATGAGCCGGATTTCTGTTCAAACGCGACCACATCATCGCCTTGCCAGCAATGCATCGAGATCGGGATGGTTTTCAGGCGTTCCAGTGCTGCTTCGGTATCGACGCCCCAATCGGCAAAGGCGGCTTGTGCGGTCTCGTAGCTCATTTTCGCCTCCTAGCGCGTGAAGGCCTGGACGTTGCCGGCGTCCACATTGATGATGTTTCCCGTGGACTTGGCTGAAGTGTCGGCGGCGAAGAAATAGCAGGCCTCCGCGATGTCTTCGGGCAGGACCGAGCGCTTCAGCATGGAGCGCTGGCGATACATCTCTTCCAGCCCATCCTTGTCAGTGCCATAGGTGTCTGCGCGCTGCTCCAACCAATCGCCTTCCCAGATTTTCGATCCGCGCAGCACCGCGTCCGGATTCACGACATTGACGCGAATACCGGCCTCCGCCCCTTCCAGAGCGAGGCAGCGGGCAAGGTGAATTTCCGAGGCCTTGGCGGTGCAATAGGCGGCAGCGTTGGGTGACGCAGCGAGGCCGTTCTTGGAGGCCACGAAGACCACAGAGCCGCCCATATCCTGCACCCGCATGATCTTGAAGGCTTCGCGGCTCACCAGGAAATAGCCCGTGGACAGGATGTCCATGTTCTTGTTCCAAAGAACCAGGGAGGTTTCTTCGATGGGTGCAGAGGAAGCGATACCGGCGTTCGAGACCAGAATATCGATCCCGCCAAATTCAACCGATGCCTCGACAAAGGCTGCCGCGACGGCGTCTTCGCTGGTGACGTTCATGGTGACGCAGTGGACGACATCTTTGCTGTACCGGTTGGCGAGGTTGTTTTGAGTTGAAGCCAAACCCTCTTCGTTGATGTCTGCGAGGACAACGCAAGCACCTTCTTGCAGATACCGTTCCGCAGTCGCCGCACCAATGCCGCCAGCGCCACCGGTGACTAGGGCCACCCGCCCGGCAAGCGACTTGGGTTTCGGCATGCGCTGTAGCTTGGCTTCTTCAAGGAGCCAGTATTCGATGTCGAAGGCTTCCTGTTCCGGCAGGCCATGATATTCACTGACTGCCGAAGCGCCGCGCATCACGTTGATCGCGTTGACGTAGAATTCGCCTGAGATGCGGGCCGTTGCCTTGTCCTTGGCAAAGGTGATCATGCCAACGCCAGGCACGAGATAGACAACCGCGTTCGGGTCGCGAAGCACCGGGCTGTCGTCATGTTTGCAGCGGTCGTAGTAGGCGGCATAGTCGTTGCGGTAGGCCTCGATCTGAGCCGGCATCCCTTCCAGAACATCGTCGATATTTCCCGCTTCGGGGTCGAAGGGCACAACCAGCGGGCGGATTTTCGTGCGCAAGAAATGGTCTGGGCAGGATGTGCCGAGGGCTGCCAGCGGTTCCATGTCCTTGGCATTGACGAATTCCAGCACTGCGTCGCTGTCGTTAAAGTGACCAACCATGTGCTGATTACCCGACACGAAGCCGCGGATCGCGGGCATCAGCCGCGCGGCAATGGCGGCCCGTTCGTTGGGTGGCAGACTGTTATGGATCGCGCCACCGAAGGGTGCCACATCCTTGCTGCGCTCGCCCAGCCATTTGGTTGCGACGTTGATCACATCAATCGTCTGGTCGTAGCAGTCCTTGGCCGTGTCGGCCCAGGTGAACAACCCATGGCTTTCCAGCACGACGCCGTCGGCATCCGGGTTTTCAAGACAGAACTTTTCCAGCCACAATCCCAACTCGTAGCCCGGCTTCTTCCAAGGCAGCCAGCCGATGCGGTCTCCGAAAATCTCTTGAGTCAGTTCTTTCGAATTCTTCGACGCGGCAATGGCGATGATGGCGTCAGCATGGACATGATCGACGTGCTTACGCGGGACATAGGCATGCAAAGGCGTGTCAATCGAAGCGGCGCGCGGGTTCAGTTTGAAGGTGCAATGGGGCAGATAGCCGACCATTTCGTCTTCAAATTCAACACCACGATAAAGCGGCTTCAGAGCACGCAACTTATCCATGTAAAGCGTCGCAAACCCGTCCATCTTCATAGATCCGATGTCGCCGCCCGAGCCCTTGACCCACAGCACCTCGACCTCGTCGCCGGTGAGAGGGTCGGTCTCCACCACCTTGGCAGACGTATTTCCGCCGCCATAGTTGGTGACCCGCTTGTCGGAACCAAGAGTGTTCGAGCGATAGAGCAGAAGCTCCGATTCGCTTTTCCCTTCTGCGTCCGCATCACTCCAACGGCTTTCCAAAAGCTGGCTTTCCAATGATTTCAACATGTTTCCTCCCGGTTGGCGCGATGCGTCCATAATCCTGACTTGCTGTAAGGTTGAGCCGTGTGGCCCAATTTGTCAATCAAGTTCGGTCATTTCCGATCATGCTGCGCCGCAGAATGACGGATAATGATTGTTTTTGATTGACAGATTATGCAAATCTCGACACCGTAAGGCACTAAGGGAGGCTGGAATGCACGAAAAAGAACGCCATACGATTATCCTATCCGCGGTCGAAGAACGTCCCGTGGCAACAGTTGTCGAACTATGCAATCTCACCGGTGCCTCCGAAGCCACCATCCGTCGCGACATCGCAACGCTGGACCAGGAAGGCCAGTTGCGGCGCGTGCGGGGCGGGGCCGAGGCATTGAGCCCGCCGCAGTTCGTGGGCCTGGCTGGGCGCCCCTTCTCCGTCAACGAAACCATGAGGATCGCGGAAAAGCAGGCCATCGCGGCGGCGGCTGTCGATCTTTGCGAGGATGGTGACGCGATCATTATCAACGGTGGCACGACGACGTTTCAAATGGTTCACCCATTGGCCAGTCGGCGGATGCAGGTCTTCACCAACTCGTTCCCGATTGCCGAACATCTGCTGAAGCATTCGAAGAACACGATTATGCTCTCGGGCGGCACGATCTACCGCGAACAGAACATCATCCTTTCGCCCTTCGACAATGACGTCACACGCAACTTCTGTGCGACGCGCATGTTCATGGGTGCCCAGGGGCTTGGGCCACTAGGCTTGATGGAGGCAGACCCGCTGTTGATCCAGGCCGAACAAAAACTGATCGGTCAGGCCGACGAGCTTGTCGTTCTGGCCGATAGCTCGAAATTCGAGCAACGCTCAAGCCTTGTTCTTTGCCCTTTGAACCGGATCACAACTGTCATCACCGATGACCAGATTTCTGACAAAGCGGCCGCCATGCTGGAGGCCGCAGAAGTGACGCTGATCGTTACCCAATCTGGGGGCGCTCAGAGAAACGTGGCCTCGTAGGGGGCTTTCACCGCGAACGTACTTTAGGGAGGATTCCAATGAAACGTCGCACTTTTACCACTCTCACAACGAGCCTCACGTTGGCTGCCAGCCTGTTTGGCTCAACCGCCATGGCACAGGACAACATGCGCATCGCGCTTGTCGTGAAGGCCCTTGGCATCGGTTTCTTTGAGGCCGCTGCAGAAGGCGCCGAAGAGGCCGCCAAAGAACTGGGTGGTGTCGAGATCATCTACACCGGCCCCACTGACACCACCGCCGAAGGCCAGATCGAGGTGATCAATTCGTTGATTGCGCAGGGCGTGGATGCCATTGCCGTGTCGGCCAACGATACCGACGCGCTGGTGCCGACGCTGAAGAAAGCGATGCAGCGTGGCATCACGGTAATTAGCTGGGACTCGGGCGTGGCGGAAGAAGGCCGCGCGGTGCACCTGAACCCGTCTTCTAACGCGCTGATCGGTAACATGATCATCAAACTAGCCGCAGATCATCTGCCAGATGGCGGTGACGTTGCCGTTCTTTCAGCCACCACGACCTCGACCAACCAGAACGTCTGGATCGAAGAAATGAACAACGTGATGGGCAACTATCCCGGCATCAACGTTGTGGCGACGGTCTATGGCGACGACTTGGCCGACAAATCCTATCGTGAAGCCACGGGCCTGATGCAATCCTATCCCGATTTGGATGCCATCATCGCGCCGACCTCGGTTGGCATCGTTGCGGCGGCTCAGGCCGTGGTTGATGCTGGCAAAGTGGGTGAGGTCAACGTGACCGGTCTTGGTCTGCCGTCGGAGATGGCCGGTGCCATCGAGAACGGCGCGTCGAAGTCCTTCGCGATCTGGAACCCGATTGATCTGGGGTACTCGGCCACGATGATTGCGCACGCCTTGGCTTCGGGCAGCGCGACTGCCGAACCGGGTGCCGAGATCTCGATTGGCCGCGTTGGTACGATCACGTTGGACGAGACGAATTCCGCCGCAATGGCGGACCCGTTCATCTATGACGCTTCGAACATCGATCAGTTCAAGTCGATCTTCTAAGCACACCATTTCCTGCGCGGCCATAATTGCCGCGCAGGACATTTCCATTCCCGATAGCCGAGGCCTTCGATGCTGAAACAAGCCGAAATAGCGATGACGTCCGGCAACACGGTCGAGGAAGTCGCTGTACTGGCCCTGAACGGGATCACAAAGACCTTTCCGGGCGTCAAAGCTCTTTCAGAGGTTTCGCTTCGCCTCGTTTCCGGCAAAGTCACGGCCTTGGTTGGAGAGAACGGAGCGGGCAAGTCCACGGTCGTCAAAGTTCTGACCGGCATCTATCAGCCCGATGGCGGCTCGATCCTTGTAGACGGAAAGCCAACCGCCTTTCCCGTACCGCAGGCCGCGTCCGACAATGGAGTCACGGCCATTCACCAAGAAACGGTGCTGTTTGACGAACTGTCCGTAGCCGAAAACATCTTCCTGGGCCACGCCCCGCGCGGGGCCTTCGGGTTGATCGACCGGAAAAAGATGGCCGAGAAGGCACGCGAAATCCTGAGCGGTATCGGTGCGAACATCGATCCCGAACACAAGCTCAAGGACCTTGGCATCGCCAACAAGCACCTTGTGGCAGTCGCCCGAGCTCTGTCTATCGATGCGCGCGTGGTCATCATGGACGAGCCGACCGCAGCCCTTTCACACAAAGAAATTGAAGAACTATATGAGCTGGTCGAGGCCCTGAAGGCCCAGGGCAAGGCGATCCTCTTCATCAGCCACAAGTTCGATGAGATTTTTCGAATTGCAGACAACTACACAGTTTTTCGCGATGGCCAGTTGATCGGAGACGGTGCCATCGCGGATGTCAGTGAACCTGAACTTGTCAAGATGATGGTGGGCCGGGATGTCAGTCAGATCTTTCCTGAGCGGGAGTCCAACCCGGGTGACTCCGTCCTCAAGGTTGCTGGATATTCCCACCCGACAGAGTACGAAGACATCGACTTCACCCTGCGGAGGGGCGAAATTCTCGGTTTCTACGGCCTTGTCGGCGCGGGTCGGTCAGAGTTCATGCAGGCTCTCTTCGGGATCACGCGCCCCTCGGCCGGAACTGTCGAGATCGACGGAAATCGCGTGCAGATTAAATCCCCTGCCGATGCAGTCGACAGCGGCATCGTCTATGTGCCCGAGGATCGCGGCAAGCAAGGCGCCATCCTTGATCTGCCCATCTTCCAGAATGTCACACTCCCGTCGCTGGGACGCATCTCCAACAAAGGCTTTCTGAAGCTGGCCGAGGAATTCAAGTTGGCTCGCGAATACACTGAACGGCTGGACCTGCGCGCGGCGTCGCTGGACACCCATGTGGGCAATCTTTCGGGCGGTAACCAACAGAAGGTCGTGATCGCCAAGTGGCTTGCGACCCAGCCCAAGGTCATCATCCTGGATGAACCCACGAAGGGCGTCGACATCGGATCAAAAGCCGCCGTGCATGAATTCATGGCCGAACTCGCGGCTCAGGGCTTGGCGGTGATCATGGTCAGCTCGGAAATCCCCGAGGTTCTGGGCATGTCCGACCGCGTCATCGTCATGCGCGAAGGCCGGATGGTCGCGGAGCTGGCAAATGGCGATCTGCAACCCGAAACGCTTGTCCGCCACGCCGCCGGTATTTGAGGGAACGCCCATGCTGAAACGCCTTTTGACATCACGTGAAGCCCTTCTTGTCGGCGCGATCATCCTTTTGTTGGTGCTGATTTCGTCCCGCTTCCCTGCCTTCGTGGCACCCGGCAACCTTGCCAACGTATTCAACGATACTTCGCCGCTGATACTCTTGGCCATCGGCCAGATGATCGTCATCCTGACCAAATGCATCGACCTCAGTGTCGCCGCCAATCTGGCGCTGACGGGCATGGTCGTCTCGATGGTGAATGTCGCCGCACCCGGCTTGTCGATTGTCGTGATCCTTGTGATCGCCGTGGGACTTGGCACCCTGATGGGCATGTTCAACGGTATTCTCGTGTGGAAGCTCGCCATCCCGCCCATCGTCGTGACGCTAGGCACCATGACCATTTTCCGGGGCATAATCTTCGTGATCTCGGACGGAAAGTGGGTCAACAGCCACGAAATGAGCCCGGCATTCAAAGCTTTCCCGCGCACGGAAATCCTTGGCCTGCCGGTTTTGGGCTGGATCGCGATTGTCGCCGTCATTGCCTTCACAATCGTTATGACTCGCACCTCTCTGGGTCGCGCATTTTATGCAGCGGGCGGGAACCCGCACGCGGCGACCTATGCAGGGATCAACGTAGGCAAGACCCAATTCTGGGCCTTCACGATCTCGGGCGCTCTGGCCGGGTTGACGGGTTACCTGTGGGTTTCGCGGTTCGCCGTATCCTACGTTGATATCGCCGGAGGCTTTGAGCTTGACGTAGTGGCGGCCTGCGTGATTGGTGGCGTCTCGATCATGGGTGGCATCGGCACCGTCGCGGGTGCACTGCTTGGCGCGCTGTTCCTTGGCATCATCAAGAACGCCCTGCCGGTCGTCGACATCTCGCCCTTCTGGCAGCTCGCTATCTCGGGCGGCGCGATCATCATCGCCGTGGCCTTAAACGCCCAGGCCAACCGCGAAAAGGGCCGTATCATCCTTAAACGCGCGGAGCACACGACATGAGTACTACAGACCGTTTCGTTCCCGACCGCCTGCAGTCGCCGCTGGAACAGAGGTTGAAAAGCTGGGAGACGCTACTCTTACTGGTTGCTATCGGCATCTTTGTCGCCAACAGTTTCGCCTCGCCCTATTTCCTCAACGCCTGGAACCTAAGCGACGCCACCTTCAACTTCACCGAAAAAGCGATGATCGCCTTTGCGATGGCCCTGTTGATTATCTCGGGCGAGATTGACTTGTCGGTTGCCTCGATCATTGCGCTGGCCTCTACCGCCATGGGGGCCGCCGTTCAATTGGGGGTTGGCACGCCTGGGCTTGTGCTGATTGGGCTTGGCGTGGGCCTCATTTGCGGGGCCTTCAACGGCGTGCTTGTGACACGCCTCGGCCTGCCTTCGATCGTTGTCACCATCGGCACCATGAGCCTCTTTCGCGGCATCAGCTTTATAGTCCTTGGGGACCAAGCCTACAAAGGTTATCCAGCTGAGTTTTCCTGGTTCGGCCAAGGCTATGTCTGGTGGGTGATCTCATTCGAGTTCGTGCTCTTTGCGATCATAGCGTTGATCTATGCGATCCTCTTACACAAGACGAATTTCGGTCGAGTGGTCTACGCAATTGGGAACAATGCAACCGGTGCGGTGTTTTCGGGCATCCGTGTTCAGCGCGTGAAGTTCATCCTGTTTCTTTTGACTGGCCTGATGTCGGGAGTCGCCGCGATCTGTCTGACGTCTCGGCTTGGCTCGACGCGTCCGTCGATTGCCACAGGATGGGAGCTGGAGATCGTCACGATGGTGGTTCTTGGTGGCGTCAGCATTCTCGGTGGCTCAGGCACCATCATCGGCGTTGTCATCGCGGCCTTCGTGATGGGTCTCGTGACCTTCGGGCTGGGACTTTTGAACGTGCCGGGCATCGTGATGTCCATCGTCATCGGGGCGCTCTTGATCGGCGTCATCGCCCTGCCGCGTCTCTGGTCCATGTGGCGGACGCGGTGATGGAGAAGTTGGCCTTCAAGATGAAGCTTAATCCTGGCTGTCGCGCGGAATACATCAGGCGCCACGACGAGATATGGCCGGAACTGTACGACCTGTTGAAGGACGCGGGCGTCAGCGACTATTCGATCCATCTCGACCCTGACACGAACATCCTTTTCGGCGTGCTGTGGCGCAAGGTCGGGCACACCATGGACGATTTGCCGCGCGATCCCGTGATGAAAAAGTGGTGGGCGCATATGGCGGACATCATGGAGACGCATCCAGACAACGAGCCGGTCGTCACGCCGCTTGAAACTGTCTTCCATATGCCATGACAGGCCACGTCGCGGTTATAGACATCGGCAAAACCAACGCAAAACTTGTGCTGGTCGACCGCGAAACGCTGGCTGAAGTCGCTGTCATTACGCGCCCCAATACCGTCCTGCCTGGCCCGCCCTGGCCGCATTTCGATGTGGAGGGGCATTGGGCGTTTCTGCTGGAGGGGCTGCGCGACTTTCACGCCGCGCATGGCATCGACGCTATTTCCGTTACAACCCACGGCGCTTGTGCTGCCCTTCTCGATAGCAACGGAAACTTGGCTGCTCCGATCCTGGATTACGAGTTTTCCGGTCCGGATGATCTGGCGGGCGACTACGACGCCATTCGCCCGCCCTTTGCGGATACCGGGTCTCCTAAACTGGCGGGCGGTCTGAACATTGGCGCGCAATTGTACTGGCAGTTTCAAATGGACCCGGAGTTGAAGGACCGGACACACCAGATCGTCACCTACCCGCAATTCTGGGGCGCTCGGCTGACCGGTGTAAAGGCTACAGATGCAACCTCGCTTGGATGCCACACCGATCTTTGGAACCCGGCCGAGGGTGCATTCTCGTCGTTGGTCGCGGCGCTCGGTATCACCGAAAAGATGGCCCCTGTGCGTAAGCCTTCCGATCTCCTCGGGCCAATCCTGCCGCATATTGTCGATGTAACGGGCTTGCCGCCCGCAACCCCGGTCTATTGCGGCATCCACGATTCCAACGCGTCGCTTCTGCCATATATCCTGGCTGAAACGCCTCCTTACAGCGTTGTGTCGACTGGAACCTGGGTGGTAGCGATGTCCATTGGCGGGAAAAATGCCACGCTCGATCCAGATCTCGACACCCTGATCAATGTGACGGCCCTCGGACGTCCAGCGCCTTCAGCGCGTTTCATGGGGGGACGGGAGCATGATGTTGCAACCGGAGGAGACTCCCCCAGCCCAACTCCACAGGATCTGGAATATATCGTTTCTAACCAGATTATGCTGATGCCTGCCGTTGTGCCGGAAACCGGGCCCTTCAAGGGTCAAAACGCTCGATGGATTGGCGCCGAGCCTGAAATTGGAACTGGCAAGCGCGGTGCGGCAGTGGCACTTTATCTGGCGCTTGTGACCGCTGAATGCCTGTCCAGCATTGGGCACGAAGGAAGTATCATCGTCGAAGGCCCTTTCGCGGGAAATCAAACTTATCTTGACATACTTAGAATTGTGACGGGTTCGGATGTGCGTCGATCACTCGGTTCCACGGGGACAAGTGCCGGTGCCGCTCTCCTTGTAGATGGAGCAACCACCCCACCACTGGCCGAAGTCAACCCGATGTCGATCAGCGACAAGAATTCTGCGGAACTCCTCGGTTACGCCGCCCAATGGCTTCATATCGTGAAAGCGTGAAAACACCGCCTTTGATGATGAAGGTCCGCAATATTGAAACGCGCCTCATCAGCACAACAGTCTTGCTGCGCTTGCGAACAATTGCTGCACGAGCAGTGGCTGCAAAGTCTGCTCCTCGTTTATCCGCCCCGGCTGCGGCGAAATGGTGGAGTGAATTTCGCCCTGCAGACTGGTTATCAATGACCGCTCTGACGACACATGCTGCTTCACAGCAAGAACTATGCCGCGCCAGCGAGCAGTTTCTGCGTCAGCAATAGCGGCATGCGCACAAGTCCGCTTCGTCCGCAACTCGGGCATAGACCCGATTTTGCTGAACGTCCGGTCCTGGTGAAAGCAGACATCGCTCAGCATCGCCCCGATTTCGTCGGCTCGAACGTCTGCTTCTGCCGAAAGTGGACATTCAAGAAAACTACCCGTAGCTCCGCAATGCGGACAAAGCGGCCATTCAGTCAAACCATTGCGGGCAAATTGGGTCACATTGAACCATGGGCTGTTAATTCATCGATTAAATAGATGTCCCAACTTCGATCCTTCCCGAACCAGTGCCACTTAAGTTGAAAATTGCATTCAATCTACGCCTGCACACCGCAAAAAAGCGGTCAAACCAAAGCCCGGCAACAGTGCGTCACCGCCAATCTAAGTTTACTCGGCTGGTGACCAATTTGGGCCGGGATCATACATCGATATCTCAGCAGTTTTTTCAAGCGTATCCGGGCCAAAGTCTGCCTCGAACACGGTGCCGTTTTCACCCACGAGAAAAGAATGGATACCCGTTACTCCGTAATCCGCAGGCACCGCAAGCAAGGCGTGACCTGCGACGAACCGATCGCCGACAAAATAGGAATAGGCACCACCCGGAGCATTTGGCCCTTGCCCCTGCAAAATTGCAAAGTAGTAACCGAGGAAAGGTTCGGGTTCGAAATCAACCGCACCGTCGCTCCAGCCCGAGGCGGCGGCGCGGGCAAGGGCTGCGCCGACAAAACTGTCTTCTTCTGGCCAGAAGAGGCCGTTTCGTGCGCCGGGATCCGATATGATGGTTCGGGCAAATTCCATGACGCCATCGCCATTGTGATCCACAAGACGAAACGCCGCCTGAAGATCTACATAGGCCTCAAGCGTTTCGATTACTTCCAATTCATTCAATCCGATTTCACGGGCCGAAAGCTCCTCTACCCCGGCTTCCAAATCAAACTTCCAACCATTTTCAGCTTGTAGAATTGGGATCGGAAAGGGCCAACTATCTTCGCCAAGCAGAAGAAAAACCCCATCATCCTCGGGCTGAAAGCGGTATCCTTCAGCATACATGCCAAGCACCTCCTGCCTTCTTCGTTGATCTTCCACCGGATCACCTGTTCCGATTAGATCTTCTGCCTCTGGTCCGAAAATCTCGAGCAGCTTGTTCTGATCATCGGCCGTTAACGCTTCTACAAAAGCGTCCAGTGCGGTTTGCGGAGTTTCGAACAGGGCGCCGTCGGAAAACGCAGGTCCAGTAGTCACAGCGAGCACTAAAAAAGAATAAACCGATTTACGCATATTACCGCCTCCCCTTGCCTTTAGCAGCATGTCCCCGTTTGGACGCCTTGTGAGCTTTTCCGCCTGAAGATTTTTTCTTCATAGCCTTACCTTTGGACGCTGCTGGCTTGTGCTGAGCCGTGGCCTTTTTTACTTGAGGTTTCTTGGCTGCTTGCGGTTTCTTTTTGACAGACTTCTTCGCCGCATCCGGCCGTTTCGTCCGGTCGATGGCCTGCTGCTTGGCAGCAGCCTTGTCCAGATCAACGTTACCGCGATTCACCTGCGGCAAGGGCTTGCTCCCACTACCTCGATTGGCCAGAGCACCGCTCGCGATAGCCCCCGCCCCTGCACCGGCTGCAACTGCTGCCGCGCCTCCCCTGCTGATGTCGGCAGCACCGGACTCACGGCTCAGTTTTGCGCGGAGTTCGTCCGTGCGACCCTCGGGGCGGTTGACAGGCAGGTCGCCGCGACCACCTCCCGGCCTTTTGTGATCAGAGATCTTGTCCTGGGCTTCCTTTTTTCGGTCAGGATCGGGGTTCCATCCGATGTTTGTACGGTCGCCAAGATCAATGTCATTGCCAATATTGACGTTGCCGTCGACGTCTATGTCGATATCTGGGTTTCTGTATATCGGGCCACCGCCCCATCCGCCGCAATTCCGGCACCCCCAGTAGCCATACCAGTCGTCGTCATCGTCGAAAATCTCGTCGATCAGCGCCACGGTGCCAAATGTCAGCAACGCCGCGCCCACTACGTCCCCGGTCGACGGGCTCGTATAGACAGTCTCGGGATTATACTGCGGGACGTACACTGTTTCGGTTTGTGTCGGAGTAATTACAACTGCGTCATCATCAGACACCTCGACAGTTTGCTCTGGCCCTGAAACAAGGGCTCCACTGTCAATTGCCTGATCCCGCATTACCTGTACTGCATCCAGCATATCATCGGATTGGGCGAGCATGGCGGTGCCGACTGTCTCAGTCCAATCGATGTGGGTGGCCATTTGACCAACGACTGCGGGGAACGCCGTGGCTAATACACTTACAGATGGATCCCAGCCCATAGCTTCGATTTCCGGCTCGAGCTCTACGGGGTCGCGGTCGGCGTTATCTAACAAATACCGTTCTGCTTTAACAATCTGCAGTGGCTGAGTGGCCGCAACAAGTATCTGTATGAGTAGAGTGTCGGGGAAAAGAGCCACCGGGGCTACCAAAGTTTGCAATTCAGCATCAGATAGAAGGCCGGATGAAGTCTCAGACGTATCTTCCGTTGCAACAGTATCGGACGCCTCTTGTGCAAACAGGGCGTTAGATGCGCTTAAACTGAGAGCAAAAATTATATATCTAAACATATTGCGATCCTTCAATTTATCGAAGGATCGCCTAAGACCGTGATTCTGGCAACTGGCATGCCAAATGCAGGATCATTTAGTAAAACACGGTCATTGGCCAATCTGGCTTGAGCCGTCAATTTGCCTACAAGCCAGCTTCTATGGCGCAGGGAGATTAACTCCCAACAATACTGATTTGCGCGGCAAGACTCAGGGATTAATGGGGGCGATAACATACAGAGCTTTTAGTGCTTCGCTCGGCTCCACCCCCGGCAAAGCGAGACGAAAAATCTCTTCCATTGTGCCCTGAGCATACATTTCTGACAGAACACTATCGACAAAGAGTCGAAAGTCATCGTCGCCCCTCGCAATGGCCAATCCTTGCTTTTCTATCGTCAATATTTCCTGGGATAGTTTGAATTTACCCTTCAACCCCGCAGAAATATAGTTGAACAGCAAAATCGACTGATCTGCAAAATACGCGTCGATTTCGCCGTCTCGAAGAGCTTTGATACCGTCTGGATGTGAAGCGAAACGAACCATAGCTGCGTCGATACCAGCGGATTTAAATGAATTCTGAACAGACGCCTCTGTTGTTGTGTTGCTTCTCATGCCAATCTTCTTTCCCGCGAGGGCACCCATGGTGCCCGCAGCCTCGATTGGTAACAATATGGACGTGCCATCGACATAAATTGGTATTGAGAAATCTACAATTTCGCGTCGGGAAAGTGTTATCGTCGCTGCCCCGCAGAGCATATCCACCTCTCCGGAAGCAACTTTGTCGAAACGATCTTTCGCGTCGACCGGAATGAACTGAACATTTAGATCCTTCAATTCCAGTTTCTTCGCAATAGCCTTCGCTACTTGATCGCAAATCAGCGGTGAGAGGCCAAACGGGCGACCTTGGTTGTTAATGTAAGACAACGGAGCAGCATCCGTTCGAAAACCAAATCGGATTTCGTTGTTCTTTGTTATCCTGTCGATTGTCTGGGCAACCGCGCCGGTTGTGAATAATACCGTCACAATAAGTATAGAAAGCAAGCGCATGGTTTTTCCTTATTTGGTAGCGTAACACCCTTGTGGAGGTGAAAAACACCCTGTGTCGAGAGTAAAACACATTCTGTCGCTTAGGAGTTGGTTTGTTGGTAACAAGGGCTGGCCCGGTAACAGAAGGAAAGCAAATCCTCGCAGTCGCGACAGCTAACGGAATACAACGGCACCTACTTGGGGCTTGATGCGGGCGCGGGTTCTTGCGTACCGGGCATATGTGCGAAATCTTCAAAGATCCTGTTTCAACTACAGGTCGTTGCGACAACACAAAACCGCAACAGTTTCTTTTAGTGGTGTAAACTATTGACCATCGCCGTGACACAGTACGTTAGGGTTTATATTCGACGGCTAAGTTAGGCGAAGTATAATGGGTACTGATCTGCAATGGAGTTTGGCCGAACTTGGAACGCGCAATGCCGCGCCTTTTGCCTTTGTGTGCTTGTTTCTCTTCGCCTCCTGCGCAACCACAGACCCAGAACTTTTGAAGTCCGAATTGAATGCTCGACCCACTGCACAGAGTGCGTCGCCAAACGACTACGCTGGCGAAGTTCAATTTAGCATCTCCGACAATATCCCCACACGAGAAAAAAGCGTACCTTACACGCTTAACGCCGGCATCAGCAGCGTGACGTCGACGCGCCTGGGTTTCCGCGGTCTCCTGGATCTGCGAGAGTTCCAAGTCCAAGCGCCCGCGCTCCTGTCGGGCACCTTAGAACAAAGTTGCTCTCTGAATGTTGACGTTAAACTCGACGACACCAGCGCCAAAGGTGATCTCATCGAGCTCGTAGGCTCAGTGGACGTCGAGCTTTATCGTTGTCGGGACAAGGAATCCGAGGGTGGCAACGGGCGTGGAGCACGCCTTATCTCGACGACTATCGGAGTCGCCGCAGCGGCACGCGCCAATGTTCGAGGGCAATGCGTCCACTTTGATCTTGCTGATGTCGTGCTTCAACCCACTGGGTTTGTCGGAGGGTTGTTTAATCTCATTGGCCTCACAGAACGCGTCGAAGAGGTCGTTCTCACCAAGGGAAAGGAGTTCACCGAAGAGAATGAGATTTGTCCGAAATTGCCCTCGGAGCTTTCGTCTCTGAAACCGGTTTTCGATTCTGGCGGTACCCGTGAGATTGGTGACGGTGGTATCGGTGTTGCGTTGAGCGGCTCAATCGACACCAGTGCGGTGACGATGATGGAGCTTCTGGCGGTTATGCAATCTCGCGGTATTGTTGGGGGGGAAGGATGATGCAGCGGATCTTTCTTCTGATACTTATTTCTGCCGGGTTTCTCGGAACTGCGCTGCTGGCTGAAGAGGTTAGCTTCATAGCAACCGGGGACGTCAATCTAGGAGATCGTGAGTTCCCGGCGGATTTGGCGTTGCGACTAAAAGATGTGAACGCGACAAGGATCTCGATCGAAAGTGTCGTCGACCTACGCCGGGCACAAGAAATACTTGTGGAGGAACTCAAAGGAGCCCCGATTGTAGACGTCTGCAACGCACTGATCGGTGTGACCGAAGCAACAGTTCGTACCGACGATACAGTGCTTTCGCTAAGCGGGAGGATCGAAGCAAAGCTCTTCCGATGCGAAAGCCGTAACGGCGGAAAATCTATACGCGGTAAGAAACTCTTCGCTGGTGGTTTAACGATGGGTGCTTCCGCTTCGGCAGAATTCAGAGATGACTGCCTTTATTTCCGTCTGAATGACCTGAGACTTGCTCCAGATCAACTCACCGATACGTCCGATGCAAAGGGCAATGTCGAAAAGGTTCGGCAGGTATTCTTCGAGACCGCGAACGCAATACTAAAAAGAAACCCGGTATGCCCAGAACTTCCTCCCGAACTTGTCTCTCTCTCGCCAGCTTACGACGCCGGTGGCACACTGGAGTTAGGGGAAGGTGGTGTAGGACTGTTCTTCCGAGGTTCAATCGAAACGAGTACTGAGGCGATTATTGACATCCTTCAGGTACTCCAGTCGAAGAAAGTGCTTCCACCTCCGCCCCGCTGAACCTAGCCAACGGCTTAGTGCGGCAGATAGAACTAAAACATTTCGAAGAAAAAGAGCGTGTCGTAGAAATTTGCATGTAACGTAGTATCCAGCGTGCAATAGATGAGGTTGAAAATGTTCCGTTTTGCATCTGTTCTTACCATATTGCTTGCTTTTTGCGCGCATGCCGAGGACATACCGAGCACTCAACCCGGCGACAGGCAGTATTCACCTTATCCACGGCAGAGCTTCCCCAATCAGGTCTTTTTTGGCGACACTCATTTGCATACGTCCTACTCTGCAGATGCCGGTATGATCGGCAATGTGCTAGGCCCTGATGAAGCGTACCGCTTTGCCAAGGGCGAGGTGGTGATATCCAGCACCGGTGTCGAAGCTAGGCTGCGCAGACCATTGGACTTTTTGGTGGTTGCCGATCATGCTGAGAACTTGGGTCTCGCGCCGCTGTTGGCAGCGAAAGACGCCACGCTTCTCACGACTGAATTTGGGCAACAACTTAATGCTGCCGTTGAGGCTGGTGATCCCGCTGGTGCATGGTCGATTTGGAGTGCCGCCAAATCGTCTGGTACAGACCCTTTGGCGGACTATCAGGAAATTTATGAGACCGCCTGGAGCAGTGTCACAGCTGCGGCTGAAACACACAATCAACCGGGGTTGTTTTCCGCGTTAATCGGGTTTGAATGGACGTCAAATCCACAGAGAAACAATCTGCATCGGAACGTAATATTCAATGGCGGGAAAGAGGGCGCCGACAAAATCATCCCGTTCTCAAATTTTGATAGCTTTGATCCCGAAGACCTTTGGGTGTGGATGGAACAAGCCGAAAAGACAACCGGCCAAAAGCTACTAGCCATCCCGCACAATGGTAACTTGTCGAACGGATTGATGTTCGATGAAGCCCGTTTGTCGGGGGAACCGTTCGATGTTGAGTACTTTGATCAGCGTGCCAAGTGGGAGCCTATCTATGAGATCACGCAAATGAAAGGTGACGGCGAAACACACCCGATGCTATCGCCAGATGACGAATTTGCTGACTTCGAGACATGGGACAAAGGGCAGCTTGGGCCTGAGCCCAAGACACCTGAAATGCTCCCACGAGAATATGCGCGCGCCGCCTTGCGCAGAGGACTGGGATACGAGGCGAAAACGGGAACAAACCCATTTAAGTTCGGCGTAATCGGCTCGACAGATGCGCACACGTCGCTTTCTACTGTTGGCGAGGACAATTTCTTCGGAAAAGTGGCTGCCGTTGAACCCACTGCGGACCCGATCCGATTCGAAGAAGTCGTGGGCGGCATCGGTGGGGACGAGAAGGTTGCCCAATATGCATGGCAAACTTCGGCGTCGGGAATGGCGGCAGTTTGGGCAAGAGAAAACACACGCGAGGCCATTTGGGACGCTCTTGCTCGGAAAGAAGTCTACGCAACCACAGGTCCGCGCATGCGCGTTCGCGTTTTTGCCGGATACGATTTTGAAGAAACGGACCTGCCACGTGCAGATTTTGCCGCGTATGGATATGAAAGAGGCGTTCCGATGGGGGCAGATTTGCAAGCAGACAATGACGGTCGTTCTCCACGGTTCCTCGTCCGTGCGCTGCGTGACCCCGATGGAGCCAACCTAGACCGCATTCAAATCGTCAAAGGGTGGTTAAATAGTGACGGGACAACTTCGGAACGTGTTTACGATATATCTTGCGGCGAGCGCGAACTAGTGAACGCGAAGTGTGGCGGACTGGTTGGCGATACGGTTGACGTTGAGAGTGCTACTTGGACAAACGATATTGGTCAGGCAATTCTAGCAGGGTATTGGGAGGACCCGGATTACGATCCGGAACAAAGCTCTTTCTACTATGCCAGAGTGTTGGCAATACCAACGCCACGTTGGACAACATACGATGCAATTGTGTTCGGATCGGAGATCCCTGACGAAGCCCCGCGGTCGATACAAGAGAGGGCATACACATCGCCAATCTGGCACACACCTTAGGGACGATTGTAATAAGGCTGAAACCAGAATTTACTTGGTCTGCTTTGGGCTCGAAGCGGCCATCGAAACAGTTCTGTCGAATGACTGCTTTGCCTTGGTACCGGTAATGCACGGTGACTCCATCCTGCCGCATCCGGCGCAGCAGCATCAGCATGGACATGTTCGACAAGGGATGATGCCGCTTTTGACCCTCGAACACATAGTC